>DAIDHB010000556.1 GCA_027452145.1 Planctomycetales bacterium | reverse complement strand
CCCGGGGGGCTGACGCCCCCCGGCTACGTCCGATCGCCCCCTGACGGGGGCTCGGAACCTCGGTGTGTGTGGCTGCGGTCCGAGCCCGGTCCCGGGGGGCTGACGCCCCCCGGCTACGTCCGATCGCCCCCTGACGGGGGCGTGAGCTCCCGGGGTCGGACCGCCGCGTCCCACACCGAATCCTCTCGCCAGACCCTTGCGGCCGCGACCCCGCGTGGCGGGGTCGCGGCCGCGAAGGTGAAACGATGGCGGGGAGATGAGGGTACGCCTGGCGTTCCGGGGGGCTGACGCCCCCCGGCTACGTCCTGGCGCCCACTTCGTGGGCTTCCGGGACCGGCCGGAACCTCCAGCTTTCGCCCGTGCGCCACGCAACCGCAGCGCGCTCGAAAGCTGTGGATCGGGGCCAGGCCGCCCCTGTTCGGCGTGGATAAGGCGGAAACCCTGACTGCCATGAGACGGGGCGCCGACCCGGGCACGCGGAAAACTCGTCGGCGCAACCCTTGATTCGGCCGTTCATTGGGGACAATCTCAACGAGAGCCGGGATAATTCGGCGGCCGGCGCCCCAGTACTTCCCGTGGGGAGGAAAAGACGCCGAGCGGCCGGGGAGCACCGGCAGGCCGGCTAGAGGAACGGAGTCACCAGGCACTCCGAGTCGATGAACAGGGAGTCCGCGGGCATGACGCGCGTCGCAGCAGGCTCGGTGATCCGGCAGCTCGGGGCGATCTTCGACGGCGGAGCGCCGGCCGGCGCGACCGACGGGCAGCTCCTCGCGCAGTACGTCGCCGGCACGGGTCCGGGTTCAGGTGCCAGCGCCGGCACCAACACCACCGACCCGGCCGGCGAGGCAGCGTTCGCGGCGCTGGTGGCGCGTCACGGGCCGATGGTGCTCTCCGTCTGCCGGCAGATCCTGGACGACGCGCAGCACGCCGAGGACGCCTTTCAGGCCGTGTTCCTCGTGCTGGCCAAGAAGGCCCAGACCATCCGCGACCCGGACCTGCTGGGCAACTGGCTGTATGGGGTCGCGGTCCGGACGGCACGGTGCGCCCGGCAGCAGATCGCTCGCCGGCGGCGGCGGGAGGAGGCTCACGCGATGCGAACGCTCGGTGCTGCTGAAGCGGGTTCAGGCGCGGGCGTGGGCCCGAGCCTGAGCATTGGCGCCGGTGCGTCGGCCGCGGTCGGTCCCTCGGCCGATCAGCCGGCGATCGATCGCGAGCAGGCCGAGGCGCTCCACCGCGAGGTGGATCGGCTGCCGCGGGCGTTCCGCTTGCCGGTGGTGCTCTGCTACTTCGAGGGCCTGTCGCTCGATGAGGCCGCACGTCGGCTCCGCTGCCCGGCCGGAACGGTGGGCAGCCGGCTGGCGCGGGCGAAGGCGAAGCTCCGCGCCGGGCTGGCAAGGCGCGGCGTGATGCTTTCATCCTCCGCGATTGCCGCGACACTCGCACCCCGGTCCGCCTCGGCGTCGATTCCTCCCCTCCTGTGCGATTCCACGACCCGGGCCGCGCTGGCATTCGCCGCCGCGGCCCGTCACTCCGCCGTCGGTGCGGGTGCGGCGCTGCCCTCGGGCTCCTCGCCGACATCCGTCGCGGCGCTGGCCCAGGAGGTGCTTTCCGCCATGCTCGTCCACAAGCTCAGGATCGCCGCCATGACCACCGTCGCCCTGGCCGCGCTCGCCGCCGGGGCGGGTTATCTCACGCTGTCGCTGCGGGCCTCGGCCATTGGCCCCGAGGGCGCGCCGCTCGCGGCGAATTTGAACCCGAACCCGCGGCCCGACGACGGCAAAGCCGCCCGGCCGCAACAGCACCCGCGGCCCGCCGCCGCGTCCGCACCGGCGCCTCCGGCCAACGAACGGATGACGGTCGCCGGCCGGGTGCTCGGCCCCGACGGCAAGCCGGTCAAGGGCGCGGCCGTCGATCTGTTCGCCCGGCCCCGCGCTCCGTGGGTCGGCGCCAGCGACGAGATCGACAACCCGATCCTGCTGGGCCAGACGAATTCCGACGCCGACGGCCGGTTCCGCATCGACGCCGCCCGCACCGGGTCGAACCGCGTCTTCGAGGTCCACCTGCTGGCCGCCGCCCCGGGTTTCGGGCTCGGCTGGGCCGACCTGAACCCCGACGCGAAAGAGCCGACCGCCGACATCCGCCTCCAGCCGGAGCAGCTCCTTCGTGCCAGGCTGGTGGACGTCACCGGCGCACCGGCGAAGGGGGTCGAGATCCGCGTGAAGAGCCTCTACCGCCCGGCCACCAGCACCGACGAGGGTCTCGATGGTCCGTTCAGCGGCCTCTGGGCCCACACCCGTCCGCCCGAGGAGAACCGCACCTGGCCGCATCCGTTCAAATCCGACGACCAGGGCCGGATCGCGATTCACGGAATCGGCCGCGGGACGAGCGTCAACCTCGGCGTGGACGACCTGCGGTTCGCCCAGCAGGACCTGAGCCTCGAATCCGGCCTGATGGCCGCGTTCCGCGAGAAGACCCTGGCCCTCCAGCCCTCGCGGATCATCGAGGGCCGCGTCATCGCCGCCGACACGGGAAAACCCGTGCCGAACGCGGTCGTCTCGGCCTCGACCTTCGTCGAAAGCAACACGATGCGCGGCTACTTCACCGCCAAGTTCCACGCGGATGAAAAGGGGCACTTCACGATGAACCCGATCGCCGGCGCGAGCTATACCCTGGGCGCGTTCCCAACCGGCGGCGAGCCGTACCTGGTCCCGCAGGAGGAGTTCACGATCCCTCGCGGCGCCGTGAAGGCGACTCATGACATCAAGATGCCCCGCGGCGTGCTGATCGCCGGCACGGTGGTCGAGGAGGGCACCGGACGTCCGCTGGCGGGATCGAGCATCCAGTACATGCCGATGAATCGCGACAGCCGCGGCGTGCTGTCGGGCTGGCAGGCGATCGTGGCGAGCGGAGAGGGCGGTGCGTTCCGGATCGCCGTCCCACCCGGCAAGGGGCACCTGCTGGTCTTCGGCCCGACGGGCGACTACGTCCTCGGCGAGATCGGGGCGGCCATGCTGGACAACGGCAAGCCGGGCGGGAGGCGCTACCGCGCCGCGGCGATCATTCCCTATGAGGTCAAGGCGGGCGACGCGCCCCACCAGGTCACCGCGACCCTGCGGCCCGGCGTAACAGTCCGCGGACGGGTCGAGGGACCGGACGGTCAAACGGTGACCGATGCGATGGTCCTGACCACGCTGCACATCGAGCCGTTCAACCCGTTCTGGCGGGGCGATTTCCACGTGAAGGTCCGCGACGGCCGGTTCGAGCTGCACGGCCTGGACCCGAAGGGCAAGAGCCGGATCTCCGTGCTGGATACCGCGCACGAGTGGGGCGCGACGCTCGATGTCTCGGGCGCACAGGCCGGCGAGGACCTGACCATCCGCCTGAAGCCGTGCGGCACGGCCAAAGTGCGGTTCGTCGATCCGGCCGGCCGGCCGGTTGCCGGGCACTATTCCTCGTTCGAGCTGGTGATGACGCCCGGCCCCAACCCGATGACGCGAGACGATAAGGAACGGACCGAGCTGGCGGCCGATGTCTCACTCGTCGCCAACGTCGATCGCAAGCACTACTGGACCCCCCGCCGTACCGACGCCGAGGGCCGGATGATGCTGAACTCGCTGATCCCCGGCACGACGTACTCGATCGGCGACTATGCGACCCAGAAGGACCGCCAGGACGGCAACCCCTTCTACAAGGTCTTCACCGTGCCGCCCGGCGAGACGATCGACCTGGGCGATATCCGGGTCGATCGGCCGCAGTCGGAGTAGTGAGAATCTCTCGAATATCTGACGGGCGATTCTCTGTAGGGTGGGTGCAACCCACCGGGTCATGGGCCACCGGATCGGTGGGTTTCACCCACCCTACAAGGAAAAACTGCATAACTGCGCGAGGCCGATCATGATGAAATCCAACGCCCCGACTGACGCCCCGTGGGCCCGCTACGAGCCGGGGCCCGGCGACCCGTGGGACCTGCGGAAGGTCGCTCATCTGCACCGTCGCGCCGGCTTCGGCGCGACGCGTGCCGAGCTGCTCCGTGACCTGGCCGACGGGCCCGAGGCGAGCGTCAATCGCCTGTTCCACCCGCTCGCGATGCCGGCCGAGGATGCCGAGGCGCTCGATGGACTGAGGCAAACCGCACGCACCTCATCCAACCTCGACCTTCTGCGCGTCGCCTGGCTCAACCGGATCCTCCACGGGCCCGACGTGCTCCGCGAGAAGATGACGCTGTTCTGTCACGGCCACTTCGCCACGAGCAACCGCAAGGTCGAGTCCGTGGCGCTGATGGACCAGCAAAATGAGACGCTGCGGAAGCATGCGCTCGGCGGCTTCGCGGCGATGCTCGAGGCCATGATCGGCGATCCCGCGATGCTCGTCTGGCTCGACGGCGGGACGAGCAAGAAAGAAAAGCCCAACGAGAACTTCGCCCGCGAGTTCCTCGAGCTGTTCACACTCGGCGTCGGCCATTACACCGAGCGCGACATCCGCGAGGCGGCGCGGGCGTTCACCGGCTGGGTGAAGAAGGACACGCGCCTCGGGTTCATGGAGACGCCGACGTTCCGGCACGACTCCGCGCAGGTCGACGACGGGAAAAAGACGTTCCTGAACCAGACCGGGCCGTGGGGGCCGTCGGACATCGTCGGGATCACGCTCGGTCGCCCCGAGGCGGCCGAGTTCCTGGCTCGTAAGCTCTACCGGTGGTTCATCTCCGACGAGTCCCGCCCCGGTCCCGAGCTGATCGGGCCGCTGGCCGAGGAAGTCCGGCGCCCGCAGTTCGCGATCGGCCCGATCGTGGAGACGATCCTCCGCTCGCGGCATTTTTACTCGGCAGCCGCCTATCGGCGGCGGATCAAATCGCCGGTCGAGTGGAGCGTGGGACTCGTGCGGATGCTCGAGATCCCCCGCGCGGCGCTGAATCCGCTGGCATTGTCGGCCGCGGTCGATTCGCAGGGCCAGGAATTATTCGCCCCGCCGAACGTCGAGGGCTGGGTCGGCGGCAGGACGTGGATCAACAGCAGCACGCTGCTCGAGCGCACCAACTGGGCGGCGGACGTCGTCTGGGGCCGGTCCGAGAACGGCCTGGCGCCGTTCGACCCGATCGCCTGGGCGAGCAGGTACAAGGTCCCGCCCGACCGGGCGGCCCAGGCGCTGGCGGAGTTATTGCTCCAGGACGACCTCGGCGCCGACGCTCGCCGCTCAGCCCTCGAGGCCGGCCGCGACGGGGGCGCCGACGGGCTGCGCAAGACGCTCCAGCGGCTGGCGAACTGTGCGGAGTTTCAACTGGCCTAGAGTCGGTCCCGGAAGCCCACGAAGTGGGCGCCAGCCCCCCGGACTGTCCAGGAAGCCCACGAAGTGGGCGCCAGGACGTAGCCGGGGGGCGTCAGCCCCCCGGAACGCCATGCGACGCCTCATCTCCCTACCATCATGCCACCCTCCCGGCCGCGACCCCGCGTGGCGGGGTCGCGGCCGGGAGGGTCGGTCGAGAGGATTCGGTGTGTGGCGCTGCGGTCCGACCCGGGACCGGGGGGCTGACGCCCCCCGGCTACGTCCGATCGCCCCCTGACGGGGGCTCGGAGTCCTTTCGAGACAGACTCTCACAACAACGGACAACGGACAACACGGCAAAGGGACACCACGGACAAAACGACAAGGGAGAAACAGATGCACCCGACTCGACGCGAGATGATCCGCCTGGGGCTGGGCTCGTCCGCACTGGTGGCGTGCGGGCCGACGGTCCCGCTGTTTCTGGCCCGATCGGCCGGTGCCGTCGCCGAGGGCGGGGCGACGAAGGGCCGCATCCTGGTCGTGGTGCAGCTCGACGGCGGCAACGACGGGCTGAACACGGTTGTGCCCTACCGCGATGACGAGTACCTCAAGCGGCGTCCCCGGCTGGCGATCCCGGCCGACGAGGTGAAGAAGATCGACGACCGCGTCGGCCTGCACCCCGAGCTCGGCCCATTCGCGAAGCTGCTGGAGTCCCATCGGCTGGCGATCGTGCAGGGCGTGGGCTACCCGAACCCGAACCGGTCGCATTTCGACAGCATGGCGATCTGGCAGACGGCGCGGACGACCGTTGATAAGGCCGCGCCCGGCTGGCTGGCGCGGGCGATTGACGGCCGCAAGGCCGCGGGCCCGGGCGAGGGCGGCGACGCGCCGGGGCTGCACATCCACGAGTCGCTCCCCCTGCCCGCCGCGCTGGCGGGCGGTCGTCAGGTCGTGCCGTCGCTGGCCCGGCTCGAGCAGTTCCGCCGGCGGCTGGGACTGGCCCCCGGGGCCGAGGCCGACGCGCAGGCCGCCGCGCTCGATCGCCTGGCGAACCAGGAGCGCGGCGAGGCGGGCTCGCTCCTCCAGTTCGTCGAGCGGTGCAGCGTCATCACCTATGCCAGCAGCGCCCGTCTTGAGCGCGTGAGCCGGGATTCGTCGGCCTCGGGCGCCGAGTACCCCGAGTTCTACGGCCTGGCCCGGCGGCTCAGGTTGATCGCGCAGCTCGTCAAGGCCGGGCTCTCGACGCCGATCTACTACACGCACCTCGACGGCTTCGACACGCACAGCGGCCAGCTCTCGACGCACGCGAACTTGCTCCGCGAGCTGGGCGCGTCGCTCCAGGCGTTCCTGGACGACCTCGAGAAATCGGGCGACGGCGACCGCGTGCTCGTGCTGGCGTTCTCGGAGTTCGGCCGCCGGCTGGGCGAGAACGCCAGCGCCGGCACCGACCACGGCACGGCGGCTCCGGTGTTCCTGCTCGGAAAGCCCGTCCGGCCCGGCCTGCACGGCAAGCACCCCGACCTGGCCCGGCTGGAGGACGGCGACCCGGTCCACACCGTCGACTTCCGCCGCGTCTACGCCGGCCTGCTCGACCGATGGCTGGGCGTGCCGCATCGGGAGGTCCTGGGCGCCGGGTTCGAGCCGATGAACGTGCTCGCGTGACGCCCCCAAACCCGGCCCGCGCCGGCCGCCGGCCGCCGACCCATCGCCGCGAGCCTCGACCGGCCAGGGATCTCGTGTTGCAGATTATCAACATTCGGCGGGGGATCCCGGGATTGGCGCCATCGAGGTCCGGTTTTCCTTTTGTTTTCGAGAACAGATTGAGTTATATGATGAGGGGAATCCAGGGATGCACGGGATAAGGGTGTGGCCTGGCCGCCGATCTGGAAGGAATCCGATGGGACGGACCGGGTTCATCGGTCCGCTCGAGCAGGTCCCTCCCGTGCGGAACAGAGTCAACACCCGGGCGAGCCGGAGGTCCGACGAGCGAGTCGCCCCGACCGGCATGCCGCTCCCTGGGATTGGTCCCATCGGGACACCCTGAAGTTAACGACGGACCGGCCGAGGGACGTGCGAGCCCGGCCGGTCTACCCCGGCGTCCACGAACCGGACGCCGCCAGGTCGCAGCGATGTGCGGAGGATCCTCCGCGCGAGGCGTCCTCGAACTCCCCGCCGGGGGGCGAGGGTCCGCGATATCAGAGGAAACTTCCCGGCGACTCGCGCCGTCCCGTCGGCGCCGCGTCAGCCCTGGCGCGGCGCCGCGGCGGGATGGCCCAGGTTCGGCGTCCGAACACCAGAGGAGATTCCCATGAAGATCGGCAAGGCCCTGATCGCGATGGCCGTCATCGCCGTCGCGGGCGTCGGCTCCGCGAGGGCGGAGTGCTATAACCAGTTCTGCAAGCCGCCGACGGGCTACGACCCGGACGAATGCATCTTCGTGTTCAAGGGGGACATCACGGGCGACATCGACACGTCGGCGACGAACAGCGACACGACGCTGAACCCGTTCGCCTACGTCAACAGCAAGATCATCGGCAGCGGGACCAGCAGCGTCACCGCGAGCTACGACTCGTCGAAGAACACGACGACGGTGACCTACACGGGGAGCAACCCGATCAAGTCGTCGTACAACTTCAGCTATACGAACGGGAACGGCCAGCCGCACTTCGGCCTGGACGGTTCGATCGGCGCCGGTATCAAGGGCGGGGGTCCGGAGTTGCAGGTGATCTCGCAGACCTGGGCGGACACCAAGAACTCGGGCAACACGACGGCGATGCCCAGCCTGTCGGTGGACGTCAAGAATCCCCCGGCGGGCGGGAAGGTGGACTATATCGTCTTCTTCGCCAACGTCACCTCGGGCGGCGCGACGAACGGTCAGTGGTTCGAGGTGCCTTTCACCATCGGCACATCGCCCCAGGTGATCATGACGAACTACACCGGCAGCTCCGAGACCCTGTCGGGTGCCGGTTATTTTCTCAGCGACTCCTACATCCCGCTGGATCAGTTGAACTTCGGCCTCAATCCCCCGCCGGGTTCGGCCAACAGCCCGTTCGCCCCGCTGCCGCAGTACGACGGCTCGCAGCTCACCGGCGGCGACGGACTGGGCGGCGCGGGTGGCACGATCACGACCCAGAGCCTGCCCGAGCCGTCGAGCGTGATCTCGATGGCGACCGGCCTGGTGATCGCCGGCGGCTATGCCGCGCGGCGTGCCCGGGCCCGGGCCCGGCGGAGGGCCGCCGCCTGACGGGAGGCGAGGAATAATTCGGTCGGCGGGCGCGGCCGCGCGGGCGATGAGCCCCGGCGCGGCGGCGCCCGCCGTGCGCGTCTCGGGCCGGATCCGGCCCGGCGGACGGCGAATTCCGTCGGGATCCGCTGGACGCCCTTCCGCCCGGTCTGGGATAATCGCGAGGGTACAGCACAGGTCACAGGTCGAAAGCCCATCATCCCGGCCGGCTGGTATGGAAGGCGAAGCGTACACATGACTGCGAATCTGCGGCGGCTGGGCGCGGCCCTGGCCGCCACCGCGTTGGCCCTGACCGCGGCGATGGCGTTCGACCCGCCGGCCCGGGACCCCCAGGTTGGCCGGTCGTTCCGCGTCCCATATCGCCTCACCGACACGAACCACTTCCTCGTCCGGGTGCGGATCAACGGCAAGGGGCCGTTCAACTTTCTGGTGGATTCGGGCGCGCCGGCGCTGTTCATCTCGACCGATGCCGCGAAGAAGATCGGGCTGAAGCCGGCCGACGCCGGGGACTTCTGGACGCCGGTCGACCGCCTGGACATCGAGGGTGGGGCGCGGCTGTCGAACGTCAAGGCGCGGGTCGAGGATCCTTATCAACTGGTCGGCATGAACGCGCTGGGCCTGCCCGGAGCGACGATCGACGGGATCCTGGGGTTCACGATCCTGGGGCGGTTCCGGCTGGAGATCGACCTGACGCGAGACCGGATGACCTGGACGCGGCTGGACAGCGAGCCGCGCGAGCCGCCGGTGCCCCGCACGCGGCCGGGCGAGAAGGCCGAGGCGCCGCTGGGCGTGCAGGCGATGAACGCGATGGGCCCGCTGGCCAAGGGTCTGTCGTTCCTGATCGGCAAGCAGCCGCCGGAGCGGATCCACCTCCGCGGATTCCTGGGCGTGGAGTGGTCGGCCCCGGGCGCCGGCGGCGCGGCCGCGAAGAACGCCGCCGCATCAACCGGGCTGAGGGTCCGCCGGGTCCTCGCCGGCTCGCCCGCCGCCGAGGCCGGGCTCAGGGCCGACGACCTGGTGGTGCGGATCAACGGGCAGGCGGTCGAGCGGCCCGCGTCGGCCCGGCCGATCCTGGCCGACGTCGAGCCGGGCGACACGGTCGCCCTGCTGGTCCGCCGCGGATCGGGGGCCGACATCCGCGAGTTGCGGCTGGTCATCAAGGCCGGGGAGGGGCTGTAAGTCATGGACCGATCGTTGCGCACGATGCTCGCAATCGCCCTGGCCGCGCTCGCGGCCGCCGGCCTCACCCGAGGGATCCGGTCGGCCCGCGCCGGGCTCGAGGCCGCGAACGCCGAGCAGGCCGCGGCCGCGCAGGCGGTCGCCCGGGACGACGAGAAGCCGAAGGCCCGCGACGCCGAGAAGGCGAAGCCGGTGGTCGTGCCGTTCCGGATGCTGCCGACCAATCACATGCTGGTCCGGGCGAAGATCAACGGCAAGGGGCCGTATCACCTGATCTTCGACCTGGGCGCGCCGATCACGCTGCTGGGCAACAAGGCGAGCGAGGAATCGGGCGTCGTCGAGGCCGGCGCGCCGCGGTCGTTCCTCTTTGGGATGCGAGGCGAGGCCGACATCGACAAGCTCGAGGCGGGCGGGCTGACCGCGACCCGGCTGCCGGTAATCGTCTTCGACCACCCGATCCTGGGCGCGCTGGGAGAGATGATCGACGAGCGGATCGACGGCATCATGGGGTTTACCCTCTTTGCTCGGTATCGGACCACGATCGATTACCAGGCGAAGCGGATGACGTTCGTGCCGGTGGACTACGAGGTCCGCGACCTGATGAAGGAGCTGCCCGAGCGGATGCTCGGCCCCAAGGTGGCGAAGGAGCGGGTGCTGGCGCCGCCCGGCGTGTGGGGGATCCGGCTGGGCAAGCCCGAGGGCGGTCTGGATGCGCCGGGCGTCCCCGTGACGCGTGTCGACGACGGCTCGCCGGCCCAGCGCGGCGGGCTCCGCGCGGGGGACGTGCTCACCACGCTCGACGGCCGGTGGACGACCTCGATCCACGACGTGTTCGCCGCCGCCGCGGATGTCGACCCCGGCCGCGACGCCCAAATCGTCATCCTCCGCGACGGCAAGGAAGTGACGCTTACCATCGCGCCCGGCGAGGGGGCCTGAGCCCGTGGCCGCGCCCGGCGCCGCCGGGGTCGCCAGGGCCGGTGTCGGCACGGGCACGGGTGGAGGCGATGGCGCCGCCGTTGCCCCGGCCCCGGGATCCCCGCCTGCTCATCCGTGGGACGGCTATCTCGCCGGTCCCGAGAACGAACTGGCGATGGCCGCGGCGCGTGCGATCGCCCGGGGCGAGCACGCCGGGCTCTCGCCGCTGGTGGTGCACGGGCCCTCGGGCGTGGGCAAATCGCGACTGCTGGCCGGCCTGGTCGCCGAGCGGTTGCTTCGCCAGCCCGGCGCGGCAGTCGCGCACCTCGACGCCGAGACCTTCGGCGCGTCGTACGCCGAGGCGGCCGGCGGCGGGGGCAGGTCGGCGGATATTGAGGCCGGCGGCTCTGGAGAAGGCTGGGCGACCCTGCGGGGCCGGCTGCGCGCGGTCGATCTGTTGATCCTCGAAGATCTGGAGGGCCTGGCGCGTGTCCCCTCGGCGCGGGACGAGCTGGCGCACACGCTCGACGCGCTCGAGGCCGCCGGCGCGGCGGTGGCGGTCTCGGCGCGGACGCCGCCGTCGACCTGGCCGCGGCGCGAGTGGCCCGGCCGGCTGATCGGCCGGCTCCAGGGGGGTTGGACCGTCCGCATCGACCCGCCCGGCCCGTCGTCGCGCCGGCGGTATCTGCTCGAGCACGCCGGTGCCCGCGGGCTATTGCTCCAGGCCGGCGCGGTCGAGCGGCTCGCCGGCGCCGCCGACGGCTATCGCACCCTCGAGGGCTGGCTCGCCCGGCTGGCGCTCGAGGCCCGGCTCGATCCGCGCTCGGGAACCGCGGCCGCGAAGACGAAGGCCCGCCCGCTCGACGCTGCGGCCGTCGAGACCATCCTCGCCGACGAGGTCTCGCTGGCCGCGCCTTCCGCGTCGATCGACGGCATCGCCCGGTCGGTCGCCGAGCGGCTGGGGGTGCGGCTGAGCGTCCTGCGCGGGCCGAGCCGGCACTCGTCGGTGGTGGTCGCGCGGCACCTGGCGATGCACCTGGCACGCATGGCGACCGGCGCGAGCTTCGCCGCGATCGGCGAGTACTTCGGCGGCCGCGATCCGGCCACCGTCCGGCACGCCTGCCGCGCCTCGGCCGGCCGGATCGCCGAGGATCCCGCGATGGCCGCCGTCGCCGCGGCGCTGGTGCCCGGCCGGATTGATCCGCCGGGTTGATTATCGTGATGGCGCGATGATCCGTCGGGTATAATAGGCAGGAAACCTCATCCTCGGAGATCGATACACCATGCCCGCGACGTCGCCCCCCGAGACTCCGGTCATCTTCGGCGACGTCCTCAGGTGGCTGGGCGGACTGTCGGCGTCGCGCGTCCGTTTGCACCCGACCCCCGGCACTGCGACCGTGAAGGACGCGCTTCGAGCCCTCGAGAAGAAGGATGGGCTCTGCGAGCTGGTCGACGCCGCACTGGTGGAGAAGCCGCTGGGCTTCTCTGAGTCGGAGATCGCCGTTTTGATCGCCACCGCGCTGGTCAACTTCGTGCGCCCGCGCAAGATGGGGATCGTGACCGGCGCCGACGGGGCGTTCCAGCTTGCCGACGGGCTGATCCGCATCCCCGATGTTGCCTTCGCATCGCGGAACCGATTCCCCGGCCGCAAGCGTCCCAGAGTGGCGATTCCGCGCCTCGCGCCGGACCTGGCCGTCGAGGTCCTGAGCAAGAGCAACACCTCGGCCGAGATGCGCCGCAAGGTGGGCGAGTACTTCGCCGCGGGCGTGCGACTGGTCTGGATCGTGGACCCGAAGAAGCGGACTGCACGAGTGGACACGGCGGTCGATCAATCGGTCCTGCTCGACGAGCATCAGTCGCTCGACGGCGGCGACGTGTTGCCAGGTTTCCGCCTGGCGCTGAAGGATCTGTTCGACGATCCGCTGGCGTGAGGACGGCCCCCCAGGAAGTCGCAATTGATACGATCGATCCACCTCGCCAGGGGATCGTCTCACATTCGTCATACTGTGATATTCGAGCATGAGAATTGACACAACACTTTCCCGAAGGACCTTGCTCGGCGTGCTCCCGGCGTCCATCGGCCTGGTATCTCGTCCAGCCCGAGCGGATCACGAGGATACCAACCTGCGCCAGGCGATCGAGGCGCTCATCCGCGATTCGGGCGCGGCGGACGTCGGCGTGGCGTATCGCGACCTGGCCAACGGCGAGGAATTGCTGGTCCACGGCGACGCCACGTTCCACGCGGCCAGCACGATGAAGGTCCCCGTGCTGATGGAGCTCTACCGCCAGGCCGAGGCCGGCACGCTGTCGCTCGACGATCGGATGGCGGTGAAGATGGAGTTCGCCAGCATCGTCGACGGCAGCGCGTACTCCCTCAAGGTCGAGGACGACTCGGAGACCTCGCTCTACGGGCGGCTGGGCGAGCGGCTGACGATTCGCGAGCTGGCCCGGCTGATGATCACCGAGAGCAGCAACGTCGCCACCAACATGCTCATCGAGCGCGTCACGGCTGCAAAGACCTGCGAGCTGATGGAGCGCCTGGGCACAAAGGACATCCACGTCCTGCGAGGCGTCGAGGACAGCCGCGCCTATGCCCGAGGACTGAACAACACGACCACGGCGCGCGCCTTGATGATCATCCTTGCGCGGCTGGCCGGGCGCGAGGTCGTCTCGCGGGGGGCGTCTGACGAGATGCTCGCGATCCTCCGCGCCCAGAAATTCGCCGAGGGGATCCCGGCCGGCGTACCCTCGGGGGTCGTGGTCGCCCACAAGACCGGCTGGTTCCCCGGCGTCTATCACGACGCCGCGATCGTCGAGCCCCCGCGCGGCAAGCCGTTCGTGCTGGTCGTCCTCACCCGCGGGATCAAGGATGATAAGCGGGCGCATCGCCTGGCCGCCGACATCGCCCGGCTCGTGTATCGCCATGCCGAGGCCGCCCGGCGCGGGTGAATCGGCCGCATGGGTCGGAATGCCTCGATTGCAGCCGGGGAGTGAGGACGGCGGCGAGGCCCTGCGGGTCGCCTTCACCTCGCCGAGGGACGGTCGGAGGTCGCGGCGCCGGCAGCCGGGGGAGCGCCGAGGGCATTGCGGAGCACCGCCTCGGCCTCGGCGACGAGGGTTTCGTCGTGCCGTCGGCCCATCGAGCCGCCGAACCCCTGGGCGCGGCGGGCCCGGTAGTCGTCGAGGGCGGCCTGGGCCGCCTCTCGGTGGCCCAGCCTCGCCTCGGCCATGGCGATGAAGGCCAGAGCTCGGAGGAAGCCCTCCTCGGACAGCACTTCCTGGTCCTGTTCCCGGAGCGCCAGGCACTGTCGCAGAGACCCGAGGCCCTCGGCGAGCTGGCCATTGCGGTAGCGGGCCTCGCCCAGAGTGGCCAGGTCGACGGCCTTCAGGTCGACGACCAGTGCGGCGGCGCGCTCGGCGTAGGCGTGCGCCCGGCGGATCAGCTCCGGGGTGCGCTCGGCGGCGGCCACGCCGAGCCAGGCGCGGGCCCGCTGCATGAGGGTCGCCCCATTCTCCAGGCGTCGCGAGATCACTTCCAGGGCGGCGGCGCGGACGGCCGGGTCGAGTCCGCGCTCGGCCTCGACACTCGCGGCCAGCTCGCCGTTCAACTCTGTCTTGCCGGTCAGGCGATCGACCAGTTCGATCGCCTCGAACTCGGGCGCGGGCGGCGCGGCGTCGAACAGGACAACCCGGGCGTTGGTTGTCGGGTTGTCCGAAAGCAGCACGCGGAGCCGGCAGCCATCGGGATCGAACGCCAGTCCCATGGGCCGACCGCCGGAGACCGGCCAGGTGACGAGGTCGCGGCCGCTGGCGAGGTCCCAGAGCTTGAGCTCGCACTCGGTGCGGCTGTCGCTCAAGGCGAGGGTGGCCAGTCGCTGCCCATCAGCGCTGAACGCCAGCGCCGCCAGCGAGCGGCGATGTCCGTCGAGGTGGACCGGCGCCGGCGCAGCGCCCGCGGAGAGGTCCCACACCTCGACCCGCGAGGGCGGGTCGTTGAACACGAACTCGGTGGCGACGCTCTCGCACGCGGCGAGCCAGCGGCCGTCGGGGCTGAAGGCGATCGCGCGCGCCGTGGAAAGGCCGCTGAGCAGGCTCCGGCCGACGACGCCCGAATCCGGGTCGAGCAGATCGATCCGGGCTCGCCGCTCGCCGCCGGCCGTGACCTCCGCTGTGGCCAGCGCCAGCAGCCGCCCGTCGGGGCTGAGCATCAGGGCCTCGTAACCTCCCGCAATCGTTCGGATCAACCGGCCCGAGGGAACCGCGACCACTGACACTTCCGTCCCGCGAAAGTCCGCGTCTGTAAGAGCATCGGGATTCGACTCGGTGCGCCGGATGCGGATGGCGAGCCGGGTTCCCGCGGCGTCAAGGGCCAGCAGCCTGTACATCCACGTGGGGGACGGCAGCATTCCTCCCAGGGCATCCCCGTCGAGGCCGAGAAGCCGCTGGCCGGACGCCGCGTCCCAGACTTCGAGATGGTCGACATCTCGAAAGTTCGGCCTGTAGAGGACCAGGGCGAGCCGCGAACCCTGCGCGCTGACCTCGATCGGACGCTCGCGAACGGACCTGTAGTTGCCAGGCCCTTGTCGCACGAACTGGTGGAGGACCTGGCCGGTGGCCGCGTCGTGAACGGTGAAGCGCCCGCCGGGAGCCGAGTCGTCCCCTTCCTTGACGGCGACGACCTCGCGCCCGCCCGCGGCCAGGGCGACATCGCCGGCCTGCTCGAGGACGCGGCCGGCGTCGAGCGAGCCCGGCCGGCCCCAGGGCGAGTCCCACTCGCGGACGTTGCTAAAACGATCGATCGTGACGAGGCTCCCGTCCGCCGGCCGGACCGCGAGGGCGACCGTACCGGCGGCCTTGAGGCTCCGCTCCTGCACGAGTCGGCCCGTAAGCAGCTCGCGAACCTGGCAGGCGGGGCCCTGCCTCGCCGCGACGACCACGAAGCGGCCATCCGGGCTGAAGGCGACGACGTTGAGGATAGAAAACGCGGCCGGCAGTGGCTCGGTCGCGACGGCACGGCCGGACTGGAGGTCGCACACGACCAGCTTCGGGACGGAATTGCGGCTACCGGTGATCGCGGCCAGGAGGCCGTTCGGCGAGAACCCGACGAGCGAGGGATCCATCGCCGGCTCCGGCAGGTTGGTCCGGGCCTGGCCGGTCGCAACGTCGAAGACCTTGAGGCGGCCGGAGACCGACCTCCGCGCCAGCGCCAAGTCGCCGAGCTTCTCCGCAACGACGGCCACAAGCCGGCCGTCGGGGCTGACGGCCGGCATGCCGTAAAACTCGTCCGAGGTGACCTTCATCCGCTCGCGGCCGTCGGCCACGCGGACGACCTTCAGGTGGCCGCCGTACCTCGCCCTCGAGTCCGGCGCGGACGTATCGAAAACCAGATGACTCAGGGCGAGGCACTCGCCATCATGCGAGAGCGCAGCCCGGGCCGTGACGCTCGACACGTTCGGGTAGGAAGTGACATCGTGAAGCACCTCGCGACCGTCGCGCACACTCCAGATGAAAGCATGAGCCTCGCGAAGGCCGGGAGGTCTCCGTGTCCCCGCAGGGGAGAGCTGACTCGTGGTGAGGGCCAGGACGAGCCGGGTACCGTCACCGGAGAACGCCAGCGAAGCCAAAGCGTGATGAGCCGTCGAGCGCACCGTCTCGGAGAGTCCACGCACGGGGATCCGCCGACACAGCCGGCCAGTTGCCGTTTCGTGGATGAGCACGACGACGGGATCGTTCCGGCCCTGGGACGTTTGAAGACTCGCCACGAGCGCCCCGTCGGGAGAAAGCACCACCTGAAAAAGGATGTTGGGGACCAGGACGGGGAGCTTGCGCACGGCGCGCTCCCCATGGGCCTGGCGCTGGTAGTAGCCCCACTCGAAGCCGCGAAAGTCGGGCTCGCCGGGGCCGGGGCGTGTGGCCTCGAGCAGCTCGAGCGTGCGGGTCGCATTGCGAGCATCCCAGGCGACCTGGGCCAGGTTGAGCCGGGCGGCGTACAGCGTGCGCCGGAGCGAATCCCGGGCGGAAGTCAGGGCCCGGTTCGCGGCCTCGGTCGCAGCGGCGGCGCGCCGTGCCTCAACCGCCTGGGCGTCGGCGCGTTCCGCCTCAGCCCGGGCACGCGACGCAGCCTCGTCGGCCTCGGCCCGCAACGTCGTCTGGATCTTCAAGGCACCCCGCGCCGACTGGATGCCATACCCAAGCCCGCCCATGGCGGCGAGCAACAGCAGCGCCACCACGCACCCGAGCGCCGCGATCGCGGGGTTGCGCCGCGCCCACCGCACCAGCCGCTCGGCCGGGCTCGTCCGACGCGCCCGGATCGGCTCGTCGTCCACGAACCGTCGCAGGTCGTCCGCCAGCTCCGACGCTGAGGCATATCGGTGCGACGGCTCCCGCTCGATCGCCTTCTGCACGATCGTCTCCAGGTCGCGCGGAACCTCGGGATTCAGCCGGTGCAACGGCGGCGGCGCCTCACCCGTTACCTGCTTCACCAGCCGCCCACGCTCCTTCTCATCGAACGCCGGCCGGAACGCCAGCATCTCGTACAGCGTCAGCCCCAGCGCATACACGTCGCCCCGGCTGTCGACCTTGCCGCCGAACGCCTCGGGGGGCATGTACCGCAGCGTGCCGAGGATGTCGCCGGTGTTGGTCAGGTCCTGCTGGTCGTCGGCCTTGGCCAGGCCGAAATCCGTCACCCAGACGATCCCCTGGGTGTCGAGCAGCAGGTTCGACGGCTTGATGTCACGGTGGACGATCCCCTGGGCGTGCGCGTAGGCCAGGGCGTCGGCCACCTGGACGCCGATCCGCGCGATCCCCTGCCAGTAGGTCTGCCGCCTGGCCTTGCCCCGCGCCGCCTCGTCTCCGGGCAAGGAGAGCGACGACGAGGAGAGCGACGACGCGCGGTCCGCGTCGGAACCGTCGGTCTCGGCCGGGTCATGAGCGTCTCCGACCGCCGGCCCCTCGGTCGGCCGGGCGTCGAGGCGCCCGGTCAGCAGCGACCGCGCCACGTCGGCCGCGGACGCGTCGCGGCCCACGGTCGAGGACGCCGGCTCGGTTCGAGCCCCGGCTGCTCCCCCTCCCGCGCGAAGCCGCTTCAGCTCCTCGAGCACACTGTCGAGCCCCTGGCCCTGGATGAACTGCATGACGTAGTAGGGTGTTTCGCCCTGCTCGCCGACGCCGAAGACCGGCACAATGTTGGTGTGGTGCAGCTTGGCCGCGGCCCGCGCCTCACGCTCGAACCTGCGGCGGGTCCGGGCGTCGCGGAGCATCTGCGGGGGCAGCACCTTCAGCGCCACGTGACGCCCCAGCGAGACCTGCTCGGCCTCGTAGACGACGCCCATGCCGCCCCGGCCCACCTCGCGGACGATCCGGTAGTCACCGAGCTGCTCCAGCGGCGGCAGCGGTCGGGACGGAAGATCGCCGGTCGCGTCCCCCTCGAGCGACTCGTCGGCCAGGGCGATGTTCTCCATCATCGCCATGGCCGGGAAGACCTCGCGGATCTCGCCGGCCAGCTCGGGATGCTTCTCGATATACTCGCGGAGCGCGGGCCGCTGCCCCTTGCGATAGCGGTCGAGGAACTCCTCGGCCAGCTCCATCACCAGTCCCGACCCCGACTGGGTCTCGGACGTCGACATCGTCACCCTCCTTCCGATCATGCTGACCCGAGCCGAACCGGGCTCGCCCGACAGGGCTCCGCGGCTGGGAGTCTCTCAGGAAAGAGACCTGACTCGGGAGGGCGAGCCTCCCGGCGAGCCGGAATGTGGAAATGGCATCGCCGAATCCAGGCTCGGCAGGAGCCTCGCCCTCCCTCTTCTGGGACAGACTCTCAAAACGCCTCGAAGCCGGGGATCTGCTCGAGGATCGCCCGCAGCCGCTTGATCGCCCGCAGGTAGCGGCTGCCGGCGCCGGCCCTGGAAAGGCCGAGGACCTCGGCGATCTCGGCGGTGCTGAGCTGTTCGAAGTGCTTCAGCGCCAGGACCTCGCGGTCGATCGGGTCCATGCTGTTGAGTGCCTCCTGGACCAGGAGGCGGGTCTCGGCCTTGATGGCGGCCTGCGACGGCGTGGTTAGCGTGCCCAGCAACTGGGCCGCCAGGGAGACCGAGTCGGCCATCGGCAGGCCGCCGCGGTGCAGGGTGACCTCGCGGTCGGCATCGCGGAGCTGCGTGCCGAGGTGATGGCGGTGGACCTCCGCCAGCTTGAGCGCGGTCAGGTGCCTCAGCCAGAGGAATAAGGGCAGCTTCGGTTCCCGGGCATACTCGGGGAGCTTGCGCGCGGCGTCGACGAAGGCCTCCTGCAAGACGTCCGAGTCATCGACCCGGCCCGCCAGCCGTCGGCTGAGCCGGAGGTGGACCATCCGCCTGAGGCGGTCGCGGTGCGCCTCGAAGAGGGCGCGCAGGGCCTCGTCGTCCCCGGCGGCCGCCCGCCGAAGCTGTTCCCGGTCCTCACCCTTCGCCTCAACACCAGAGTCGCTCATACCCTATAAAGTGCATCCCGCGGCCGATCGTCTCCAGGGCCTGGCGGAATCCGGGACCTTTTTGTCAGGGCCGCACCGCGTCGGCCATGATCGCGATGAGCTGCGAACCGAAGCGCAGCCGGCCTTCAATGGCCGGCTCGCGGCCCGTCTTCGGGTCGCGGGCAATGCGCTGTTCCATCAAGACGACGAGCACGCCGTTCTCGGCATGCAGCACGTTCGCCGAACTGTCCCGCGCCGCCCCGAACACCGGGCCGTGGCTCGGCCGGAAGGTCGTCTCGCGGGTCAGGCGGTCGCTCAGCCGGCCCACGATCGCGCGCGAGCCCGCATCGCCGGCCATGGTCGACAGGTACTCGCCGGTCTCGGTGTTGTGCAGGTTGACCAGAAGATCGATCGGCCGGCCCGAGTCGACACGATCCACGATCGCCTTCTTGACGTACCAGATCTCGGGCATTTGCGCCAGGTACGCCTTGTGTTTCAGGTCGACCTCGTCCCAGTGGCGGTTGACGTCGTATCCATTCGCATTGAACCGCACCTGGCCCGAGGCGCAGCCATCCGGGTCGACCATCGGGGTGAACAAAAACACGGAACGTCGGCGCAGGGCGCGGGCCGACGGGTCGTCGGACGTGATGAACCGCAGGGCGCCCTCCATCACGAACGACGTCCCCGATTCCCAGGCATGTTGCCGCGCCTGGAGCCACACCACCGCCTTGCCGCGGTCGTCGAGGGCCGGGTCGGTGACCGTCACCAGGTGCAGGTCGCGGCCCCGCGCCGACTTGCCGATCACCTCGACCCGCGCGTGATCGCGGCGGTCGATCTCCTCGAGCAGGCGGGCGAGGCGCGTGGGCGTATAGGGCGGCTGATGGGCGATCCAGACGGCGTCCCGCCCGGGCCGGACGCGCAGGGTCGCCGCCTTCGCGTGATCGTCCCAGTGCGTGTCGGCGATCGGCGCCCAGTGCTCGCCGTCGTCGCTGATCGCGGGACGGATCTCGGGCCCCATCGGGCAGGCGCCGGGGCGGCCGTTGTACTCGCCGACGAAGTCGGTGAGGATCAGCGTGAGCTCGCGCCCGCGCGCCCCGTCGATGCGAAAGAAGTACCAGCTCGCCTGGCGGTTGCGGCCGGCCTGGTCCTGCTGGCCGCGGACGTGGCAGCGGAACACGTCTTCGCCGAGCCGCTCGATCCGCCCCAGCGAACCCCCCTCGAAATTGGTGTTGAACCGGATTATCTCCTGCCCGGGCGCGGACCCGGCGAGGACCAGCAGCGCGAGGGCCGCGAGCCTGCCGGACCGCCGCCCTGCCTCGCCGCCTCGCCCCGTTCGACACGACGAGCCCATGATCGGAACCCTCCCCCGTACCCGTGTGCTTCCGCACTGCGCCCGCCTACCGCCCACGGCCAATGCCGGCCGAGAGAATAGCCGGCGCGCCGGCCGATCGGCAAGCGGGTGGTCGAATCCCCGAATGGCGCTCCCGCGGACCCGGCCGGAGCCCTTCGATGCACCCACGGTGCCGCAAATCCTTCGAGGATGTCCGCTCCCTTGGAAGCTGGCCTCATCCCTGCGAGGGCATCTTCCAAGGTGTCAGACGCCGGGCGGCGGGCATGCCCTTACTGGCCTGCCGGGACGGGCTCCTGGCGACCGTCCGCGGCGATCGGGCGGGTGAAGGGATCGGCGGGGAAGATCGGGTCGAGCGGGATGATGGAGACGGCCTCGCGGACGAGGATGTCCTTGATCTGCTCGAACCACCAGGATCCGCCGAGGTCGGGGGCGGGGGGCGTGGCTGTCTCGGCCTGGCGGCGGAGCGCCGTGGCCAGCATCATCCGCGCCTCGCGATGCCTTCCCATCGCCTCGAAATTCAGGGACGCGATCAGGCGGCTGACGACCTCGCCGACCGGGTCACTCCGATGCATGAGGTGCTCCTGCAGGCGCCGGCGAACCTCCTCGTGGCGGCCTGCCCGGAAGGCGACGAGGGTCTGGGTGAGCAGGGAGTTGTGCCGGCCGCCGTCGCGGCGCATCGCCTCCTCGGCCAGGTGTCGGATCCGCGCCGCGTCGCGGCGGCCGGCGAGCGGCGCCAGCGCGCAGGTCTTGGCGATCCGCTCGGCGTCGGTCCCCGAGGCGAAGTCGCCGGGCGCGGCCGCCTGGAGGTCGAGCCACCGGGCGCAGAGGGCCTCGTAGCCTGGGCGGTCGTTCAGGGCCAGGAGGATCTCGCCCTGGGCCTGCCAGGCGTGGGTATAGAGCTGACCCAGGCCGGCCGCCGCGAACGCCCGGCGCCCGCGGGCCGCCGCGCGGCGAAACGCGTCGAGGGCCGCGGGCCATCGGCGATGCCGGGCCAGGCGCTCGCCGGCCTCGTAGTACCAGCGCGTGTCGAAGTCGCCCAGCGCCGAGCGGAACCCCGGCCGCGGCCGGCGGAGATCCAGCAGCGCCTCGGCCTCGGCGCGAAGGCCCCTCAGCTCGCGGTCGTCGAGGTACTGGCCTTCCATCCAGGCCAGCGCGCGGTCGTAGGTCATCAGGGCGCGCTCGGCCTTGCCTTTCCGCCAGAGGGCCATCGCCAGCACGAAGCCGTTGCGCGCGTATCCCCGATCGCCGAGGATGCGGACGGATTCCTCCAGCTCGGCGATCGCGCCGTCGAGGTCGCCGGTGCGATAGAGGGCTGCGCCGAGGGCGCAGCGGCCCAGGGCGGCGTCGGCGCCCGGGCCCTCCGCCACGGCCTTCCGCGCAAGCTCGACGGCGCCGGCGACGGCATCGGGCTCGGCCCCCGGGCTTTTCACCACGGACCAGACCAGGTATCTCCAGATGATGGCGAGCGAGGGGCCCGAGTTCCCGGCGGCCTTCAGGTCGGCGGTCAGCCCCGCGACGTCGCCGGGCCGTCCGACGGCCTCGATCGCGGCGGCGAGGCCCAGGATGTCGGATTCCCCGGCGAGGCGCCGGCGGATCAGCTCGCGATAGGCGGCGATCGCCTCGTCGCGGCGGCCGAGGGCGGCCTCCGACCAGGCGAGCACCCGGTAGTTCTGGCCGACGTCGGGCTTCAGGGCGATCGATCGGCGGATCGCTTCGATGGCCTCGCCGGGCCGGCCGGCCCGGAGCAGCAGGCCCCCGAGCCAGCCCCACGCGTTCCACGAGCCGGGGTCGCGGCGCGTCGCCTCGCGGAAGGCCGCGATCGCCGCGGCCCGATCGCCCGCGCGATCCAGGGCGCGGCCATAGGCCGTGACAAGGTCCGCGTCCCCGTGCCGTTCGATCCGATCCTTCAGGCGGGCCAGGCGGTTCGACAGGTTCCCCTCGCCGCAGACGACGCGGAAGCCATAGTCGCCCCGCGAGCGGATCGCGACCTTCCCGGCCTCGCCCCGGCGCGTCATGTGCGTTCCCCCGACGACCGTGCTGCCCGCGATCTGCGCCCCGCCGGGGCCCTCGGACTCGCCCAGCGGGAAGAAGGGCGGGACCGGGGCGCCAGGATCGGCCGCCCACGCGAGATCCCACACGTTGCCCACCAGGTCGAAGAACCCCCAGCCGTTGGGGCAACGGCGGGCGACCGGCTCGGGGCGGATGCCGACGATATTGGCGTAATCGTCGATGAAGTCGGCCGCCTCGCCGACGGTGTACGTGGTCCTCGCGCCGGCCCAGGCCGCGTAATCCCACTCGACGCGAGTCGGCAGGCGGTAGCCGTCGGCGTCGAACCGGCAGAGCCAGCCGTCCTCGGTGCCTGGCGCGCGGCGGTAGCAGGGCGTCCGGCCCTCGCGGGCGCTCAGCCAGTTGCAGAAGAGGGCCGCATCGACGAAGCAGAGGCCGCTCATGGGGAGGTCGCCGTCGACGTCCGCGGGGATCGACAGGCCGTAGGCCCGGTCGCGCAGGAGCACGGTCCGATCCTCGAGGAAGCGGCGGAACTGGGCGACCGTGATCTCGGTGGTCGACATCCAGAACGGCAGGATGATCGCGTCGCCCCCCGGCAGCGGGCCGACGGGCGGCTCGACCATTGTGAGGCCCAGCTCGTTGACG
The DNA here is from genome assembly GCA_027452145.1 of Planctomycetales bacterium. Taxonomy (GTDB): domain Bacteria; phylum Planctomycetota; class Planctomycetia; order Isosphaerales; family Isosphaeraceae; genus JAKAUH01. The sequence goes on along the minus strand of DAIDHB010000556.1, from coordinate 168,933 downwards.
AACCAGGCGCGGCCCGCCAGCGCGCGGCGGCCGGCGGCGATCGCCGGCAGCCCGATCTTCCAGCGGCGCAAGAGCCAGCCGGCTGCGCTGTGGAGCGCGGCGTCGGGATCGTCGAGCGAAAAGTCGCGCAGCACCGGCTCGAGCGTGCGCCGCTCGGACCCGTGCAGCCGATCGCGGGGGATGCGCCCCATCGCCGTGCACAGGCCGGCGCGGAGCACCGGGTCGCGGGCCCGGCGGAGGATCTCCGCCAGGCGCGCAAGGTCGCCGTGCCAGTCGGCAAAGTGGTGGATGAACGCGGCGCGGTCGCTCTGATCGGCGTCGAGCGCCAGCATCGACCGGGCGGCGTCCGGCTCGCCGAACTGCAGGAGCGCGATGGCGAACCGGCTCCGTACTTCCAGGTTGCCGGCGGCCTTGAAGCCCTCGCGCAGCCGCCCGACGGACGACCCGCCCGACGCGGCCAGGGCCGACAGGATCTCCCGGCCCGACGCCGGCGCCGCCGTCGGGATCTGCTCGATGACGATCGGCGTGCGGTCGTCGCCGAGCATCGTGAGCACGACCGCCGCGCGGAGGCGGACGGCCGGGTCGGTCGACGGGTCGTCGAGGACCCGGCGCAGGATCGGGATCGTGCTGCCGCGGGCCGATCGCAGGTCGTCGACGATCAGGGGCACCGACTCGGGCCGGGCGGTCAGCACCGACTCGGCCAGCGCCCGATGCCGGCCCGCCTCGGAGCGCCGGATCGCCTCGAGCTGGCTGTGAAAGTGCACCGCGGCCCAGGTGCCGCCGACGGCCATCGAGAAGAGCAGCACCAGGACCAGGGCGCCCAGCCCGGCCATCGCCCGGTTGCGACGGCACCAGCGCCAGGCGCGGCCCACCGGCCCGATGGGCCGGGCAGCGATCGGCCGTCCATCGAGGAACCGGCGCAGGTCCTCGGCCAGCTCGCCCGCGTCGGCGTATCGGCGGTCGGGGTCGCGAGCGGTCGCCTTCAGGACGATCGTCTCCAGGTCGCGCGGGATCGCCGGGTCGATCGACCGCGGCGGCTCCGGCTCGCGCCCCAGGATGTCCACGATCAATTTGTGGCGATCCGACTCCGGATAGGCCGGCCGGAGCACCAGCAGCTCGTAGAGCGTCAGCCCGAGGCTGCAGATGTCGCTGCGGACGTCGCCGCCGCCGCGGAGCCGCTCGGGCGCCATGTAGCGCAGCGTGCCGACGACGTCGCCGGTCTCGGTCAGGCTCGCGTCGTCGTCCAGGGCCTTGGCCAGGCCGAAGTCGGCGACCCAGATCGTCCCGTCGGTGTCGAGCAGCAGGTTCGACGGCTTGATATCGCGGTGCAGGATCCCCTGGGCGGCGGCGTACGCCAGGGCCTCGGCGACGTCCATGCCGATGCGGGCGGCGTTGTGGAACCGCCGGCGCCCCGGGCTGTCCAGCGACGAATCGGCCGCGCGGCGGCCCGGGGGCCCCGCGGCGGCCGGCCCCTGGTGGGACAGGACCTGCGCCGCGGCCCCGCTCCCCGCCCGGGTGACGTCGGAGGCCAGCTCCGACGCCGGGGCATCGGCCCGGCGCGATGACACGCCCGATCGCTCCCCGGATTGCTCGAGACGGCGCGCCAGCGTCGTCGGGAGCGGCGTCGGATCGCCGCCCAGGCCCCGGGACGGCTCGTCGTCGGCTGGCGCGGCGGTGGCCGTGGCCGCGTCCGCGTCCGGGCGTTGGCCGGGCCGGCGCCGCTCGGCGAGGATCTCGTCGAGGCCCCGCCCGACGATGAACTGCATGACGTAAAAGTGCAGCCCGTCGCACTCGCCGACGCCGAAGACCGGCACGATGTTGGTGTGGTGCAGCCGCGCCGCGGCCCTCGCCTCGCGGCGGAACCGCTCGACCTGCCGGGGAGCCAGGAGCGCCGCGCGCGGCAGCACCTTCAGCGCCACGCGCCGGCCCAGCGAGACCTGCTCGGCCTCGTAGACGATCCCCATCCCGCCGCGGCCCACCTGGCGGATGATCCGGAAATCGCCCAACTCCTCGCGCGGCGGCCCGTCGCCGCCCGCCGGCGCCCCGAGGGTCGCCTCAACCTCATCGCCCCCCGCCGGCCCCTGATCCGCCGGCCGCTCGAGCGCCGCGAACCGCTCGAGGATCGCCTCGGCCTGCCCCGGATACAGGCGCGCGTACTCCGTCGCCGTGCATCGCTCGCCGCGACGCCGGCGCTCGACGAATTCCCCGGCCAGCGCGTCGAGAGGGTCGTCGGTCGAGCCGGAGTCGCCCATCGTTGTCCCCTGCGCCGGTCCCGCTCCGGTCCGCTCCGCAATCCGGCCCAACCCACCGCTCGGGTCGTAGGGCAGGACGCCGGAAGTCCTCACACACGCCGGCCCGCTCGCATGCGCTGTTCATCAGAGAATAACCGGACTTCGATCGGCAAACAAGCGGCCGGAGCCGCCCGGACCGTGCCCCGCGGCCCCGGATTCCGACGGGCCGCGAGCCGCGCATCCGGCGACCGGCGTCAACCCCGGCGGATCGCGCGATAAGCCATTGCGACAACAAGGGTTGCGACACATCCCTCCGCGACGGTCGCGATTGCGTGCCACCGATGGTTCGGGTACAATGGAAGCCTTCGACGCATTCCGTGTTCAGTGATCGGTGGGCGGCGATCGGCGGTCATCACGGAGAGGCCGATCCGACCCGAATACGCCGACCACGGACGACCGACCATTTATCAAGCAAGAGAGAGCCCGTGAGTACCGCCGTCCTGCCGCCCGCCGAGCCCCTGCCGCCCCAGCCGCTAGATATCGAGGAGGAGCTGAAGGAAAGCTACCTCAACTACGCGATGTCGGTGATCATCAGCCGGGCGCTGCCCGACGTGCGCGACGGACTCAAGCCGTCGCAGCGTCGAATCCTGGTGGCGATGCGCGACCTGGGGCTGAATCCCGGCTCCTCCACCAGCAAGTGCGCGGGCATCGTCGGCGAGACGATGAAGCGCTACCACCCGCACGGCGACAACTCGATCTACCCGACGCTCACCCGCATGGCCCAGTGGTGGAACATGCGGCACCTCTTGATCACCGGGCAGGGGAACTTCGGCAGCATCCACGGCCTGCCGCCGGCGGCCATGCGGTACACCGAGGCCAAGCTCAGCCCCGTGGCCGGCGAGATGCTCGAGGATATCAACCTCGACACCGTCGACTTCCAGCCCAATTACGACGAGAAGTACCAGGAGCCTCGGGTCCTGCCCGGCAAGTTCCCCAACCTGCTGGTCAACGGCTCCGGTGGCATCGCCGTCGGCATGGCCACGTCGATCCCTCCCCATAATCTCGGCGAGGTCTGCGACGCCATCATCGCCTACATCGACGACCCGGCGATCGAGCTCGACGAGCTGATGGAGATCATCCCCGGCCCGGACTTTCCCACCGGGGCGACCATCTGCAACAAGTACGGCCTGCGCGAGGCCTATCGTACCGGCCGCGGCCGCGTCATCCTTCGCGCCAAGTACGAGATCGAGGAGCTGAAGGACGGCCGCGCGCACATCATCTTCACCGAGATCCCCTACCAGCTCACCAAGGAAGTGCTGCTCAAGAAGCTGGCCGAGCTGGTCAACGGCGGCCGGATCACCGGGGTCTCGAACATTGACGACTACAGCGACCGCAACCAGCCGGTGCGCGTCGTCGTCACGGTGAAGAAGGGCGAAGACCCGAACGTCATCGTCAACCAGCTCTTCGAGTACTCGCCGCTTCAGGACAGCTTCAGCGTGATCATGCTGGCCCTGGTCGACGGCCGGCCCCGCACGCTCCCCCTGAAGGACCTGCTGCGCCTCTTCGTCGAGCACCGGATCAACGTGATCCGACGGCGCACGCAGTACCAGCTCCGCCAGGCGCGGCAGCGGGCGCACATCGTCGAGGGCTTGCTCATCGCCCTGCACCACATCGACGAGATCATCCGCGTGATCCGGACCTCGGCCAACCCGCCCGAGGCCCGCACCCGCTTGATGGAGATGCCCGTCTCGGCCGAGATCCTCCGCCGCGCGCTCGACGACCCCGAGGCCCGGGAATCGACCGGCCTGACGAGGATGCAGGCCGACGCCATTCTCGCCATGCAGCTCCAGCGGCTCACCGGGCTCGAGGCCGACAAGCTGGCGCAGGAATACATCGGCCTCAAGGGGGACATCGCGGGTTACGAGCGGATCCTCGCCGACGAGGGCCTGATCCTCGACATGATCCGCGCCGACCTGCGCGAGCTGAAGGACCGGTATGCCAACCCGCGGAGGAGCATCATCTCCGACGAGGAGATCGGCGACTACGACAAGGAGGCGCTGATCCGCGAGGAGTACATGGTGGTGACCGTCACCCACGACGGCTACATCAAGCGGCTGCCGCCCAGCACGTATCGGGCGCAGGGCCGCGGCGGCCGGGGGATCTCGGCGACCAACACGAAGGAAGGCGACTTCCTCGAGCACATGTTCGTCGCCTTGACGCACGACTATATTCTGTTCTTCACCAACAAGGGCCGGGTGTACTGGCTGAAGGTCTACGACCTGCCGCAGGCGACGCGCACCGCGGGCGGCCGGGCGATCGTGAATTTGCTCCAGCTCGGCGACGGCGAGCGGGTCACGGGCATGGTCCCGGTGCGCGAGTTCCGCGAGGAGGAGTGCCTGTTCATGGTCACCCGCCGCGGCACGGTGAAGAAGACCGAACTCACGGCGTTCAAGCGCCCGCTCGGCCGCGGCATCATCGCGCTGGGGCTGGAGGACGACGACCAGCTCATCGGCGTGGCGCGGGTCAAGGCGGACGACCACGTGATTTTGAGCACCCGCGATGGCATGGCGATCCGCTTCGACGAGTCGAGGGTCCGCGCCATGGGGCGGCCGGCGTACGGCGTCAAGGGGATCGACCTCGCCGAGGGGGACGAGGTCGTCGGCATGATCGTGGCCGCCGAGGGGGACACGGACAGCATTCTGACCGTCTGCGCCAACGGCTACGGCAAGCGGACCCTGCTGACCGAGTACCGCGTGCAGAACCGCGGCGGCAAGGGGCTGATCGACATCCAGACCTCCGAGCGTAACGGCCCGGTGGTCGCCGTGGCCAGGGTAACGGAAAAGGACGAGGTGATGCTGACGACCAGCTCGGGCATGGTCATCCGCACCAAGATCGGCGAGACCCGCACGATCGGTCGGAATACCCAGGGCGTGCGGCTGATCCGCGTCGAGGAGGGTGACGCCGTCAGCAGCCTGGCGAAGCTCCCGCTGGAGGAGCTGGACGTCGCCGAGGCCGAGGCGGCGGCCGCCGACGGCGCACTCGCAGCGACCGGCGTGGGCCTGGACGGCGACGGCAACGTCGATGGCGACGGGGAGCTCCGCGGCCCGCACATCATCGACGACGGCGTGGCCGAGGCCGAGGCCAGCGACCACGACGACGAGGAGGCCGACGAGGCGCCGTGAGCCGGAATCACGAGCCCGCTGAGGCATTCTCCGGTCGATCCGGGAGGGCGAGCCGAGGGTAAGGCTCGGACGGAGCCTTGCCCTCCCGGGAATTCAACCGCGTCGGCGGGCTCGTGCAGGAGGGGCTCGACGTCACGTCACAATCGGCGGATCCTCGCGGTCCGCCGGGCGCGTCGGCCGCGAGCCGGGCCTCAACGCCCGCGGAGGGCCTCGATCTCGCGACGGAGCCTCTCGTTCTCCTCCGCGAGCCGCCGCTGATCGGCGACCGCGGCCTCGGCGCGGCGGCGCTCCTCCTCGGCGCGGCGGCGCTCCTCCTCGGCGCGGCGCTCGGCCGCCTCTCGCTGCTCGAGGCGCGTCAGGAGGTACTGCCCGGTCGTCGGATCGAACAGGCGCAGCCGCTCGCCGTCGCGCTCCAGGTGCAGCCCGAGGACCTCGCTGGGCAGCCGGCCGTCGACCAGCTCGATCGGCACATAATCCCCGCCGATCAGCCGGAATCCCTGGAGCGGGGGCTTCAGGTACTCGGCCCTCGGGTCGAACTGGACGTATTCCGGCACCCTGAGGATATCGCGGTAGAGCGCGAACTTCGTCTTCTGGTCCTCCCGCCTGGTCGTCTTCGACGTGATCTCGCCCACGAAATCGGGGGCCTTCCCCTCCTTCCAGACCAGGTAGTAATCGCGGCGCGGCTCCTTGTCGATGCCGAGGGTCACCAGCACGTCGGGGGAGATGCGCTTGCGGGGGTTGCCTTCCTCGTAGTAGAGCAGCAGATTGCCGGAGACATACACGCGCGGCTGGTCGGCGTAGAAATCCTGGAGAGTGTGGATCGTGTCGACCATGTCATCGCGGTGCAGGTCGGTCTCCGCCATCGGCTTTCCATCCGTCGTGGGGTATTCGATCGCACGCGGTGGTCGCTGCCGTGGGATCGTCGCCATGATCGCGCTGCTCCTCTCCTGCGATGCAACCTGCCGAACACCGGGGTCCTCCCCCCCGGGCGGCCATCCGTGTGCATCTTAGCACACCTTCATCGACCGGATATGGTCGAGTGCCGATGACCGTGCCCCGCCTCACGCCGGGCGCTGTGAACTGACGAGGGCGGCGCTCGGGTGAACCGGAGACGTCAGTCGCCGGGTCAACACCTGATGCCAGGGGTCTGGACCTACTCGTCAAGCGCCGTGGCCGACGAACTCGGCCGGCGACCGAACGCCCGTCAGGGCCGACGGGCGAGCGTCGGCCCGGGGCGGGGCGCCCGTCGACTTGGGCCGGGGCTCCGTACGGGACGGCGCGGACCCGGCCGGGGGGAGGGTCGGCGGGACTCTGTCCATCGGCACGGGCATCGGCTCGCGTCGTTTCGGCTCGACGACAATCCTCCCCAGCCAGACGACCGCGAGGATCGCGCCGCGGCTCCTCGCCTCGCGGACCGGTTCATCTCCAGGGTCGGATAGAGCGTCGCGTCCAGCCGGCCCGGGATGCTGGCAAGCTTCAACCGGTATGTGGCGCCCGGCCCGAACTCGAGGCGAGCGGGTGCCTCGAGCGGCGCGCGGGTGAACTCCCGCGCTTCCGGCCGGCCGACGACCTGCCATCCGACCTTCAGGCCGGCCGGCCCGAGGAACGCCACCTGGCAGTGGGCCGCCTCGGGTGCCTCGGGGACGGGGACCGACGACCTCGCCCCGGCGGGGCTCGGGGCGGCCCGCGGCGACGACTCTGGTGAGCACGTGGGCATACTCCTGGACCGCCTGCGGTTCATCCACGCGGAGTGGTTCCTCCAGCAGCGAGGGCATGCTCATGATCCGCTCCTTCCACGGATCACGGAGGCGCATCGCTCCCGAGCGACCGCCGAGGTAGAAACCGACTCTAACACGAGCGTGTGCCATTCGGCGACCGCCAGCTCGGGCGGGAGAACCACGCCGCAGTGCCCCGATTTCCGGGGAAATCTCGGGCCGAGCCGGTTCGCCGGTCTGCCGGGGGCGCCGCGGACGCGATTCGCCCAGCGTAGCGGGTCGGGTGATCGTGCCGTAGGATGGAGATCGTCGCTCGTTCGAGAGCCAACGTCGTCTCGGGAGCCCGTCCCATGGCCATCTCCACGACCCCATCCATTCCGCCCGCCGGCCCCTCCGAGCTGCGCGGGAACGGCGCGATTCCGCCTCTGGAGAATGGCGATCACCTGACCCGCGAGGAGTTCGAACGCCGCTACGATGCGATGCCGGGCCTCAAGAAGGCCGAGCTGATCGAAGGAGTGGTTTACATGCCCTCACCTGTCCGCTACTGGAGGCACGGCCATCCGCACACTCGTCTCATCACGTGGTTGGGAAACTACGAGACGGATACCCCGGGGGTTGAGGCCGGTGATAACGGCAGCATCCGCCTGGATCTGGACAACGAGCCCCAGCCGGACGGCTTCCTGATCATCCTGCCCCAGTGTGGCGGACAGGCCCGGATCAGCGACGACGATTACGTCGAGGGGGCGCCGGAGTTCATCACCGAGGTATCTGCCAGCAGCGCCAGCATCGACCTGGGCAAGAAGTTCGATGTCTACCGCCGCAATGGGGTGCGCGAATATGTGGTCTGGCGGGTACTCGACCGCCAGGTCGACTGGTATGTGAACCATGGCGGGCGCTTCGAGCGGGTGAACCCGCCGGCCGACGGCATCCTGCGCAGCGAGGTCTTTCCGGGCCTCTGGCTCGATGCGGCCGCCCTGGTCCGGAACGATCGCAAGGCGGTTCAGGCGGCCCTCCAGCAGGGCCTGGACTCTCCCGAGCACGCCGAGTTCGTGGCGCGGTTGGCGCAGAATCCTCCGGCCTGACTGACAGGGCGTACAAGACACCCCGCGAAGTGCGCCTTCCGTACAACCCCGCTCGCCGCTCCGGCTGGTCCGGCCACTGGCTCGGTCAGTGCTCGCCGATCCAGGACGACGGCGGTCGTTGAGAAAATGCGGATCACCGGGCGAGACGGGCGGCCGCTCGTCTCGCCCGGCGAATGAGCCGGCTCACAGGACGCCCGTCCCGATGCCGTAGCCGGCAGTTCCCCCGCCGCCGGCGGTGGCCGTGGTCCCGAGTCCGCTGGTGGTCCCGAGCCCGCCCGTCGTGCCGAGCCCGCCCGTCGTGGTCCCGAACCCGCCGGTCGTTCCGAGCCCGCCGGTCGTTCCGAGCCCGCCCGTCGTCATGCCGATGCCCGAGGTGCCATACGGCGACGTACCAACGCCCGAGGTGCCGTACGGCGACGTGCCGAGGCCGGAGGTCCCGTACGGCGACGTCGTGCCGACCACCGAGGTTCCCGTCCCGGTGGTGCCGAGACCGGTCGTCCCGAGGCCCGTCGTCCCGATCCCGGTCGTCCCGGTGGTCGGAGTCGTCCCGGTCCCGCTAATCGTGCCCGAGCCGACCCCGGTGCCGGTCGTCGTGCCCGTCGTGGTACCGATGCCGCCCGTGGTCCCCGTCAGCGTGCCCGTGCCGCCGGTCAGCGTACCGGTGCCGGTGCCCGTCCCGCCCGCGAACGCGCCGCTGCCCGAGCCCGTGCCGCCCGCGAACGCGCCGGTGCCCGTGCCCGTGCCGCCCGCGAACGCGCCGGTGCCTGTGCCGATGCCGCCGGCGAACGCTCCGGTGCCCGTGCCCCTGCCGATCGCCCCGGTCGACCCGCCGGCCAGGCCCGTGCCCACCGTGCCCCTTCCGCCCGCGAAGCCGGAGCGGAAGGCTGTCACGGGTGTGAGGGCTGAGCGCAGCGCGGACAGCTCGGACTGAACCGCCCCGTACGAGCGATCGAGCTGGGCTAGCAGCGAATTGAGGTGCGCATGATCGGCAGCCGGTTGCGACCGGCTGACACTGGCGAGGTCGGAGTTGACCATGGCCACCTCGGCCATCGGCGAGGCCACGGCGGCCCGCGCGACGGCGGTATGGCCCGAGCCCGCGATCGCCATCGCAGTGGCGCGCGACGCTCGCGCTTCGGCCTTCAGGGTGTCGCCGATCGCGGTCAGAGAGCCGCGGATCGTCGCGTTGATCGACGGGCTGACGGCGTAGATGTCGGGTTCGCGACGGCCCAACCGGCGGTCGATCCGGGCAAGGTCGCTGTTGACGTTCCGGGTGAGGACGTTCACGTGGCGCGCCACGTTCTTCGCGAACCCGTTCTCATCGCGGTTGAGCGTCCCGAGGGTGATCCTCGGCCGGCCCGTCGCGTGGCCGCCGGGACCGGTCGAACCGCCGATCCTCGCATCCGCCCGGGCCGCCCTGGTGAGCTCGCTCTGGTAGGCCGCATCGTACTGGGCCGTGCGGCCGGCGATCAGCGTGGTGAGCTGCTGGGCGCGGAGGTGGATTCTGTTGTCGATGCGGGTGACCGCGGCCTGGTAGCTTCCGGCGACTCCCGAACCCGCGTGAGCCATGGCGGCGTATGCCACGCTCCCTGCCCCCGCCGACAGCTCGACGCGCTCCTCCAGCGGCTCGAACGCGATGCGACGGGCCGACTTCTTCCTCTGGGTGTCCGTTCTTCGAAGCATGGGGAATCCTCCCGGTGAATCCGTTGAAATGTACGGGGAATCCCCGCCGCGCCCGATGCAATGTCCTGCGGGCCGCTCGGGGTGGTTCGGTCGTTGTCGTGGAATCGGTCCGTCCGCGCGCGTCGTGCCGCGCGTCCGGACAGACAGGGGGCGAGAGATGTCGATGGCGACTAGCACCCCCGGCAGGCCCCCGGCCTCGACCTCGATCTCGGCCGGCCGCCGGGGACAATCGTATCGACTTGCACAAGCCGTGCCGCCGCCTGCCGTCTCATTCCCGCCTGAGCATCTGACAATACGCGCACCAAGGCACTCGATCGCATCCTGATATACGCGTGAGCGTGGTCGTGCCTCCACTCTCCTGCGGTTGCGGGCGATGCCGGCGATCGGCTCGGAGTCGCGAGGCGCAGCAGGAATCTGCCCGTCGGACCTCTTTCGGAGGCGGCTTCGACCGCCGATCCGACCCGGTCCAGGCCAGCCGGGACCGAGAGGCTCCCGCGCTTCGACCGGCCTTTATTCGCGCTGGAGCCCTGCGGTCGGGGATCACCGGCGGGGACGGAGACCCGCGCCGAACATTGGCGGCTCGGCTCTGACCAACAGCTCTGGAAGTCGAAGCACTACGACCTGCTCACGGCGAGTCGACCGACCACACCTCGGTCCCGGGCGGAACGTCGTTCCGGTTTAGCTCGGGGACGGCGATGCAATTCTCGTCCCACACCCAGCCGCCGTGTCGGGTCCGGTTGTAGCCGACCTCCAGGCAGCCAGCGATTTGCGTGATGAGGATCGACCCGTCGGGCCGTTTCAGGACGAGGCCATCCCCGGGCCGGAAGACCTCGCCCGGCTCCGGGGTCATGCCCGGTTTCAGGAGCAAGTGCGGACGGTCGCCGAGTCCATGGCCCTGGCAGACGAATGCCGCAAGGGGCGACACCGACTCAACGATCACCAATCGCCGCGCCATCCTGGGCCTCCCTGGCTCATGAAGTCAGCCCGCGCTTCCAGCCCGACCGACTTCCAGACCGGCATCCTATCAGCGGGGCGCCTGCTCGCGGAGGAGCGTATCGAGGAACTCGTCGATCGGCGGCTGGGGGCTGTCGGAGCCGCTCGAGGTGGCGAGGAGGCCGGAGGACTTGAGCCGGATCACTCCCTTGTGGTCGAGGATGTAGACGGTCGGATAGCCGCGGACGTTCCACGCCGTCGGGATCGCGCCCTGAGTGCCCCCGCGCTCCCACCAGCAGGGCCAGGTGATGTCGCCGCTGGCGATCTCCTTGCGGATCGCATCGGCGTTCTCATCGGTCATGATGCTCAACAGTGCAAATGGCTTTCCCTTGAGCCTCTGAACGATCTCGCGCTGGTGCGGGTACATCGCCTTGCACGGGCCGCACCAGGTACCGGAGAACGTCAGCACGACCACGCGGCCGCGATGGTCGGAGAGCCGGAGCGGATGGCCGTCGACGTCGACGCCCTGGATGTCGGGGGCGACGCGGCCGACGCCGAGCGTCGTCAGCTCGACGAGCGCCGGGCGGGCGGTGTCGGCCAGGGTGCCGGTGTCGACTTCGGGATCGCGGCGCGTTGAGTAAATCGTCCGGGGGTCGGAGCCGGTCATCCGGGGACTGGTCCACCATCGGATCGGCGTGACGTCGGCGAACTCGTCGAGCACGCGGCGGTAGAGCCGTTCGGCCTCGGTTTCCAGCCGCGACGGGTCGAGGGCGCGGAAGCGGTCGAGCCGCGCCGGAAGATAGGCCACGGCCTGCCAGGGGAGCATGCCGGGCGTGGCGAGGATGCGGACGAATTCCGCGAGGTCGACGTGGTAATCCGCGAGCTCGAGGCACGCGCGGCCGCGGGTCGCCCGGTCGGGGCCGCGGTCCAGGATGGCGCGGAGGATCGTCGCACGCGCCGGCGAGTCGACCCCGCGGCGCATCTCCTGGGCGATCAGCCAGAGCCGGCGGTCATCGGCATATCGGCGGGCGAGGATGCCGGCGGCCTCGTCGGATTGATCGGTGTTGTAGCCGAAGATCACGAGCCAGGCCAGCGCGTCGAACGCGGAGGGATCGTCGGGATGGCGCCGGGCCAGGTCGATCATGCGGCCGACCACAAACTTCTCGGTCGGCCAGCGCTCGGCCATGAAGGCTTCCCGCTGTTTCGGGTCCCGGATCTTCGCGATCTCCTGCGAGTAGCGCCTGGCCGCGTCGCTGTTCTCGGCGACGAGGTCGAGGAACAGGCGCCGGAGGGCGGGGTCGCCCGGCTCGGGCCGTGCGGCAGGCGCCGCGGCAGGCGCAGTGCTCGACGCGGCCGCGCTCTTCGCGGTGGCCGGAGGGTTGGTCTGCTGAGCTTCGGCCGTCGCGGTGATCAACGCAATCGCCGCGATCGCCGACCGTCTGGAAAACCGCCTCATGGGCTGAAGGTCTCCTTCGAGGGTGAACAACAGGGGTCCGCGGGCCCCCGAGGTCACCGGGGCGCCGCGATGATCGAGGATGCACGCCCGCGCCGTCGAGCCTCGTCCGACCGATCGACCAATCGCTCGGTCGGGCCCGTGGATCAGCGCGAAGTCCCACTCTTGCGCGGCCGCTTCGGTCGGCTCGAGGACTTTCGGCTCGCGGACTTCCGCGTCGTCCCGGGGGTACGGCCGTGGCACCATCGGATGAAGTCGGACGCCTCGCCCTGCGTCATGTGCAGGTGGGCATGAAAATGCCTGTCGGGATGCAGGGTCCTCATCATCCCGTGGACGCCCATCAGCATGTCAGCCTGGGTGGCGTCCATCGGCTGGTTGGCGGGGTAGGCGGGATCGTCCTTCGACGTGGCCGCGGGCGTGACGGCCGCGCGCGGGAGCGTCTGCGGCGTGTCGCCGCGAGGCGCCTTCAATTCCGCGAAGAGGCCGTTGAACGGCTGCGCCGATGCGTCGCGGCGCGTGAGGAATTCGGGCAGGCCCCAGAGTGCCTTGAGGGTCGCCAGCACCGAGGTGTGCTGGTAGCGGGTCGAGTCCACCTTCCCCTTGGCGACCCACGGCGAGGCGATCACCGCCGGCACGCGGAACCCCAGGCGATCGAACGCGAACTTCGGAATCCACGACGCCGTGTTGCCCGGCGGCGGCGAGTTGATGCCGTCGGGGTTCGGCACGCCATTGGACGGCGGAATCACATGATCAAAAAACCCGCCGTGTTCGTCGTAGATGACGATCAGGGCGCTCTTCTGCCAGACCTGCGGGTTGGCCCGGAGCGCCTCGTAGACATCGGCGACGAGGTTATCTCCGTAGCGCGCGTCCTGGGGCGCGTGCTGCGAGTTGGCGGGCTGATCCTTGTTGAAGAATCGCGGGATGATGAACGAATAGTTGGGCAGCGCGCCGGATTTCACGTCCGTCGCGAACGAGCTGAACTCGCGGAAGGCGTCCGCCTGGTTGCGTACCTGCGAGAACTCGCGCACCTCGTTCTGGTCGAAGTCGTACGTGGCCCACGAGTAGCCGGCATCCGTCAGGCTGTTGTAGATGGTCCGGACGTCGAAGATGCGCGACCAGTCGTTGTAGACGTAGCCGACCGACGTCGCCGCGTGCATGTAGAGCCGGTTCGGCTGGGTCGGGCCGGGGACCTCGGAATACCAGTTGTCGCAGACGCAGAAGGCGTCGGCCAGGGCGTCGATGGAGGGCAGCCGGCCCGGGGCGAACGACTCCATCACCACGCGGATCTCCTCCGGCGTCGGATTGCGGACCCGGTCGGCGAGGACCAGCTCGTTGCGGTAGTTTCGGACGAAGCCGTTGTTCCGCGCGGGGGAGCCGGCGCCGGGCCCGCTGGCGTTGTTGTACTCCTGCCACTGCGCGTCGGCGAAGGAGTGGCCCGGGCCTTCTCCGACCGGGACGGCGAACGGCGCGCCGTTGCTCACGTAATACGCGGGGTTCGCGGCGGAGACGGGCGCGGTCGGTTCGAGGAGATTGGACTCGTCGCCCCGCAGGCCGGCGACGCCGGCGCGGTAGCCGAAAATGTGGTCGAACGAGCGATTCTCCAGCATCAGCACGACGACGTGCTCGATCCGTTGGGGGCCGGGCATGTGATGTCCTCGTTGATCCCTCGGCGCGGCCGAGCGGGGCCGGTACGGTACGGTCCGGGGGCCGGGTTGGCCGATGGGGACGCTTATACCAGAACCGTCCGGCCGGGACGAGGCGCCGGCGCGGCGGGACCGATCAATAGCTATCCTGCCCGATCACCTCGCCAGCCGAGACGGTGCTGAGGCCGACCCAGATCCGGGCGTTGATGGAATCCTTGATGAAGTGGACCGAGCCGTCGCCGAGCAGGGCGTTGACCCCGCCGGGATGCCGGCTCCGGGCGCCCTGGAACGCGTCGTACCAGGGGTAGGGGACGACCCCGCAAGGGAGCGCGGCCTCGGGCTGGCAGCCGGTCGCGATCTGGTCGCCGCCGCTGCCGGGCGGCCAGGTCACCCCGTAGTAGTCGGTGGTCCCGTTGGGCGTGAAGCGGGTCATGAACTCGGCCGTGGGCGCCCAGATCAGGCCCCGCGAGTCGCCGTTGCTTCCCTGGATCACCTCGGCCATGAAGACGGTCGAGCTGGTGCCGTCGGTGATCGCCGCCAGTCGGACCGCGGCGTGGCCGAACGGCGAGGCGAAGAACCTCACGGGCAGGTTCTGCGTCGGCGCGCCGGCCACGCGGTTCTGCTGCGCCCACTGCGTGTTCCCCCAGCTCACCACGTAATTCCCCCGGGTCTGGATGATCGTCGGCGCCCCGGGGAAGAGTGAAAGCACATACGGCCGGTCGTTGTCGCTGGGGCACTGGAAGAGCCCGATCTTGGCCTGCATCACGGTCGAGTTGACCGACCAGCCGAGCGGGAGCCCCCCCGGCGCGGGGCCCTCGACGCCGACGGCGAAGTTGAAGGCGTTGTACAGCGTCTGCTGTTCGTACTGGGGAAGCATCAGGACAAACCACGGCGTGTCCTGGACGCCCATGAGCATGCCGGGCAGGGGAATTCCGGGCAGCGGCTTCCAGATCCGCCCCGGAGGCAAGAGGTTGTAGACCTCGTGGTAATTGTGGATGGCCAGGCCCAACTGCTTCATGTTGTTGGTGCACTGGATCCGACGGGCGGCCTCGCGGGCCGCCTGCACAGCGGGGAGTAAAAGCGCGATCAGAATGGCGATGATCGCGATGACGACCAGGAGCTCGATCAGGGTAAATCCGGCGCGTCGTGCCGACATGGCTACACCTCCCACCTGGCCCCGGCGGCGTCGTACGGCTCGGGATGTCGCGGCTCTGCCATCTCTCGGGATCGAGGGCCTTGCGACTACGGCGAGCCCTGGGGCGGCCCGGCGGGCCCCAGCTCGTCGGGATACCTTGCCTGGAGCGTCTTCCACGCCGCGTCCAGGTCCTCGGGCGTCAGCGGCGCGGGGGCTCCCGTCGAATCGATGCGCGCTCCGGAGAGGATCTGGGTCAGCAGGACGAGGTCGGCGACGGGCCGGGCGTCGCGCCGGAGCCGCCGGAACCGGACGGCGCCGTCCATGCCCGTGGAGGCGATCCAGTCGCCGCCCGGTCCGAACCGCGCCTCCAGGACAGGTCCCCTGTGCCGGAGCGGCAGGCAGACCGGGGCGCCGCTCTCGGTGTCCCAGATACCGGCCGTCCCGTCGAAGCTGGAGGTCACGAGGAAGCGGCTGTCGGGGCTGAAGGAGACGTGAAAGACCGAGCCGTGGTGGACGACCGGCGCGGAGTATGACTCCCCGGTCCGGGCGTCCCAGACCCGCGCCGTCCCGATCGAGCTGGCGGTCGCGAGCAGCCGCCCGTCGGGGCTGAAGGCGGCGTCGGTCAGCGAGCCCTTGTGGACCATCGGCGGCGTGGCCGGGGCGCCGGTCTCGGCCTCCCAGATGCGCGCCGTCCCGTCCTCGCTCGTCGTGACGACCCGGCGGCCGTCCGGCGCGAAGCCGGCGAAGTACACGATCCCCTGGTGCCGGAGCGGAGGGCCGACCTTGCGGCCGGTCGCGGCGTCCCAGACCTGGGCGGTGGAGTCGTTGCTGGCGGTGATCAGCCGGCGGCCGTCGGGGCTGAACTCGGCGTGGCGGACGTTGCTCTCATGCCTCAGGGGCGGGAGCACGGGCCGGCCGGTCTCGGCGTCCCAGATCCGCGCCGCGCC
Source organism: Planctomycetales bacterium (assembly GCA_027452145.1). GTDB lineage: Bacteria > Planctomycetota > Planctomycetia > Isosphaerales > Isosphaeraceae > JAKAUH01. The sequence continues at coordinate 152,932 of DAIDHB010000556.1, read as the reverse complement.
ATCCTCCGCGGAGGTCACGATCCGTCCGCCGTCGGGGCTGAAGGCGAGATGATGGACCGGCCCGTCGTGGCGGAGGGGCGGGGTGATCGGTCGGCCCGTGCTCGCGTCCCAGACCCGCGCCGTGTTGTCCCAGCTCGCGGTCGCGACCTTCCGGCCGTCGGGGCTGAAGTCGACCCAGCCCACGCTCTTGGCGTGCTCGAGCGGGGGCGTGACCGGCCGTCCCGTCGCGATATCCCAGACCCGGCCTGTCCCCGACGCCGAACCGGTCGCCAGCCGACGGCCGTCGGCGCTCAGCGCCAGCTCGATCCCGGATCCGTCCAGCGTCAACGGCCGAGGCGCCGGCTCGAGAGCCGAGGTATCCCAGACGCGGGCCATCCGGTCCTCGCTGGCCGTGAGCAGCCGACGGCCGTCGGGCGCGAACCGCGCGGACCAGATCGGACCGTTGTGCCGCAGCGGTGGAGCGGCGAGGTCACCGGTGGCGGCGTCCCAGACCCGCGCCGCGCCGTCGAGGCTCCCGGTCAGGACCTTCGTCCCGTCGGGGCTGAAGGCGGCCGTGCGCACGATCCCATCGTGTTTCAGCGGGCCGGACAGCGGGCGGCCGGTCTCGGCGTCCCAGACCCGCGCCGTGCCGTCCCAGCTTCCGGTGACGATCCTCCTCCCGTCGGCGCTGTACTCGGCGTCGAGGACGATGAAGGCGTGGCTCAATGGCGGGGTCGCGGGGCGGCCGGTGTCCGCGTCCCAGATCCTGGCGGTGTTATCCCACCCCGCGGTGACAAGGCGACGGCCGTCGGGCCGGAAGGCCACGTGACAGACGACCCGCTCGTGCCGGAGCGGGGGCGTGCGCGGTGCGCCGGTGACGGCGTCCCAGACCCGCGCCGTCCCGTCGTCGCTGGCGGTGGCCACGCTTCGGCCGTCCGCGCTGAAGGCCACGTGCCCGACGCGGTAGGCGTGCTTCAGCGCCGGGGTGACGGGCCGTCCCGTGGCGGCGTCCCAGACCCGCGCCGTGCCGTCCCAGCCGGCGGTGGCCACGCGCGCGCCGTCGGGGCTGAACGTCGCGAACGGAACGCCGTGCTCGTGCCGGAGCGGGGGGACGAGCAGGCGGCCGGTCCGCGCGTCCCAGATCCGCGCCGACCCGTCCCGGCCGGCGCTCAGGACCCGTGCGCCGTCGGGGCTGAATTCGGCGTGGTCCACGAACTCCCCATGGTCGAAAACCCGCGCCACCGGGGTCGCTCTCGAGAGGTCCCAGATCCGGACCTTCCCGTCGGAGCAGGCGGTCACGAGCGAGCGGCCCGATCGGTCGTAGGCCGCCGCGGTGACCATCCCGCCGTGGGGACACAGCGCGACGATCCGGGGCGCCTCGGCCAGCGCCGCGCCCAGCCGGAGCCGGTGCCCCTCCTCGCGGGCCGGGGCGCCCCGGTCGAGATGCAGCGCCTCGCCGAGTCGGGGGAGCGCCCGCAGCAGGTCGCCGTCCTGGAAGCGGTCGGCCGCCAGCCCGACGTTCATCGCGACGAGCCTTCGGCGGCCCTCCTCCGCCTGGATGCTCGAACGATAGGCGAGGGCCATCGAGCCGATCGTCAGCGCCCCGAACAGCACGAGCACCGCGGCCGCCAGGCCGGCGACCAGGGGATTGCGCCGGACCCACCTCCCCAGGCGCTCGACGGGTCCGATGCGGCGGGAGAGGATCGGCCGGTCCTCGAGGAACCGGCGGAGGTCTTCCGCCATCGCCCCGGCCGACGAGTAGCGCCGATCGGGCTCTCGCGCGATCGCCTTCTCAATGATGGTCTCCAGGTCGCGGGGTACCGACGGCGCGACCGACCGCAGGCGGGGCGGCTCCTCCTGCGAGACCTTGTGAATCAGGGTGTTGTAGTCCGGCGCCTCGAAGGCTGCCCGCAGCGTGATCAGCTCGTAGAGGGTCAGGCCCAGGCTGTAGACATCGGAACGCTCGTCGCCGTGCCCCCGGAATCGCTCGGGGGCGAGGTAGCGCAGCGTGCCGATCAGGTTGCCGGACTGCGTCAGGTCCTCGGCGTCGGCGAGCTTGGCGAGCCCGAAATCCGCGATCCAGGCGGTGTCGTCGGTATCGATCAGCAGGTTCGACGGCTTGATGTCGCGGTGCAGGACCCCCTGGGCGTGGGCATACTGAAGCGCCTCGGCCACCTGCGCACCGATCGATGCGGACCATCGGTGCAACGAGGGGCGGGATTCACCGATGCCCGGGACGAACGCCGGCGCACCGATTCGGCCGGGCGCCGCCGCCGGGGCCGGCCCGCCGATCGGCGCGTGATCTGGCGCCGCACCCTCCCATGCCGTCGCGATCGGTGCGGCCGCCCATTCGGTGGTCGCCAGCTCCGGCTGGGTGGGCACCGGGGGTTCTGCGGGCCGGTCGAGCGGCTCGGTGGATGCGAGCCCGGCGTCCCGCGCGGCGGGCATCGGGCCCTCTGTCATGGGCGCGGTGGACCTGAATGCCCGGGTCGGGCGCGACGTTACACCTTGCGAGACGGTCCCGGTCTCGCCCGCCCCGGCGGCGGCCCCGGAACCGCGGGACCACCTCAGCTCCCGGATGACGATGTCGAGGCCCTTGCCGTCGATGTACTGCATCACGTAGAAATGCAGCCCGCGATCCTCGCCCACGCCAAAGACCGGCACGATATTGGTGTGGTGGAGACGGGCGGCCGCGCGGGCCTCGCGCTGGAACCGCAGGACCTGTTCCGCGGTCAGCACGGAGCCGGCCGGCAGCAGCTTCAGGGCGACGCGCCGCCCGAGCGATTCCTGCTCGGCCTCGTAAACCTCGCCCATCCCGCCCCGCCCGATCAGGCGGATAATCCGGTAGTCGCCGAGCCGCTCCAGCCGAAATGGCTCCGCACCCGCCGGGATCGCCCCTCCGCTCGCTTCCGTGAGCTCATCGCCCGGGCCGGAGCTCGTGAGGGAGTCTTCCAGCTCTCGCGACGCGGGCGTCTCGCCAGTCGACGGGGCGCGTTCGGGATAGTGCTCGGTGCACTCCAGCAGTCGAGGATCTTCCTCCCGCCGCCGACGTTTGTCGACCTCGTCGACGATCTGCTGATCGAGTCGGTGACTCCTGTCGGTCGGGCCATCCAAGAGACCGGCTCCCGTTCCCCTCGGTGTGCCAGGTGGGTCGTCGGCAAGACCCGAAGCCCGGGCGGCCGTGAACCATCCCACCCCCGTCCCGGCGAGCCCGGGCGGCCCCGGGGCCTGCGGCCGTCGATGTTTCCGGGGGATTCCACGCCAGGATTTCGGCCTGTCCTCCGTACGCACCGGCGAGACTCCGGCGGCCGATCAGGCGGGCACCCGAAAGGCCGAGGGCGTTCGCCCGGCCCCGGGCTCGCTGCCGGCATCCATGATCCTCATGGCATTAACGTGAATTCTCGCCGATCGGTCGGATCCGATCAAGAGCGGTGTTATTCTCGCGTGCTCCCGCATGACCGCTCGATTTCCCCTCGATCGGTCGCCGTCCGACCCTCGGCCGGCGACGGGCCGATCCGGGAGCGAGCCGGGGCTCGCGACTAATCTGGCGTCGGCCCGGTGGTAGGCCCTTGACGGCCAATATCTCGGCGACGATGTTATGGATGGCTGTGCGTCTCCCGACTCTCGTGCGGGGGACGCCGGCCGATCCTGATGCCGGGGTCGGGTCGAAAGGGTCGAATCGAGGCACCGACGCGACGGGGCCCGTTGATTCGCCACCGCCGTTCGCACATCCCTCGCGCCCGCCGCGCCGGCGGCCGGGGTGCGCGCCCGGCCCTCGACCGTCTCTCCGACCCGGGCCGCGGGCGCCGCGAATGACCACTTCGGACCGGAGCCTTTCCCGAAGGAGGATTCCCGTGGACGGCGATGAAGTGCAGCGCAACAAGGACAACGTCCGCCGCTTCTTCGACGGCGTCTTCAACCAGGGCGACCTGTCGCTCGTCGACGAGCTGATCGCCCCGAACTACACGTTCAACGGCCACCCGTCGCCGCCCGAGCAGACGAAGCAGTGGGTCGCCGGCCTGCGGCAGATGTTCTCGGGCCTGCATTTCACCATCGACGACCTGCTCGGCGAGGGCGACAAGGTCGCCATCCGCTGGACCCTGGTCGGCACCGACGTGCAGAAGAATCAGCAGTTGACCACCAGCGGGACCAACATCATCACCAACGATCAGCAGGGCCGGGCCGTGTCGAACTGGCAGAACGGCGGCACGCCCCAGGACCTCGAGCCCGTGACGCCCCCCACGTCCTGAGCGTCGTCTCGCCGGTCGTCCCCCCGCCCGGAGCGGCGGCCCGGGGACAGTCTGTCCGCGCAACTTCACAAGAATATTCACATTTTGAATATTACAGAAAGGACATCGCATGCGGAAATCCAGGTGGACCGCGGCCGCGGTCGTGCTCGCGGTCGTGTCCCTCGATGCGAAGGCCCAGCCGGTCCCTTCCAAGGCCCAGCCCGACCCCGCGACCGCGAAGTTCCCCGACTTCGAGTTCCTGCCCCTGCCCGAGAATTACCACGGGAGGGTCTTCCGCCTGAGCCAGCAGTACCCCGCCGACAGGCCCGGCGAGGACAGGATGCCGGAGTTCTTCAAGGTCGACTTCCGGAAGGACTGGCGCACTTACATGATGCAGGCCCGGGAATACTGTTTCAGGGGGAACATCACCGGCGTCGGCGAGGACGTGGAAAATGGGTGGCGGGTCGCCGATCAGGACCCGCCCCGGTGGTTCCACATGCCCTGGCAGCACTACGGGCCCAACGGACGCGAGGGCGTCCACGGGCTGACCCGGGAGGCCCCGGTCCAGCCGCAGCAGCTCGCCCAGACGCAGGTCTACCAGGGCGGACAGACCTTCGCCGTGGGCTTCTTCAACGAGTTCGGCGGCTACACGATCGGCCGGGTCTGGAAGGACCACAACAATCCCGACGTCAGCAAGGCGTCGTTCCCGAACGGGACGGTGATCTGCAAGCTGCTCTTTGTCGACGTCCCGACCGACCAGGTCCCCAGCCTGGTCCATCCGGTGCAATGGACGGCCTACGTCCCGCCGTCCTACAACTCGTCCAGCTCCACGCCCCGCGTCTTCAAGAAGCTCGCCCTCATCCAGATGGACCTCGCGGCGCGGGATCCGCAGGCGCCGACGGGCTGGGTCTTCGGGACCTTCCAGTACAACGGCGCGCTGAATCGGCCGAATCTCTGGGAGAACCTCGTGCCGCTCGGCATCCAGTGGGGCAACGATCCGGACGTCACCGTGAACGCCTCCAATCCCCAGCCGGTCGTCACCAAACCGAACCCCCAGATCAAGCAGTCGATCATCAACCCCGACGCGAAGGAGCTCCCGCCCACGCATCTCGGCTGGAACGGGCGGCTCGACGGCCCGGTCGACAACCCGATGAGCTCCTGCATGAGCTGCCACTCGACGGCCTCGGTCCCCGCCCTCGTGCCCCTCAACCCACTCTTCCAGAGCAACCCGCCCGCGGCCGGCTCCCCGGAGTGGATGAAGTGGTTCCGGAATATCCATTGCGACGAGTCGTTCGACCCGAGCCTTCCGATCAAGCCGACCGACTTCAGCCTGCAACTGGCCACCAGCATCCAGAACTTCAACGCCTGGAAGTCCCTTGGCACGGCGCTGTCGGCCAGCGAGTATCAGGCGAAGGCGGGAGCTCCGGAGCGATCGGTGCCGCCGCCGTCGCCCTATCAGTTGCGCATCAACGGCCGGGTCGAGTACAAGATCCTCCGCGATGTCGATCGTTGACGCTCGCTTGCCGCCCGCCCTACCGCGGCACCAGCGGCGCGAAGCGGGCGGCGGCCTCGGTCCAGGCGGCGGTGTCGCGCGGCTCGTAGACCGTCACCGGGAACGAGCGCGCGACGACCTCGCGCAGCTCGGCGATCGAGGCCAGCCGGCCGCGGCCCAGGGCCTGCATCAGGATGTTCCCGATCGCCGTGGCCTCGATCGGGCCGCAGTGGACCGGGCGGGCGCAGGCATCCGCCGTGAACTGGCAGAGCAGGGTATTCTTGGACCCGCCGCCCACGACGTGGATCGTCTTGATCGTCGTGCCGAGCATCGCCTCGAGACGCTCGATCGCCCATCGGTATTTGAGCGCCAGGCTCTCGAGGCAGCAGCGGACGATCGCGCCCTCGTCGGAGGGGAGCGTCTGATTCGTCCGCGCGCAATAGGCGGCGAGCCGCGCGGGCATGTCGCCCGGGGACAGGAACGACGCGTCGTCCGGGTCCACCAGGGCGGAAAAAGGGGGGGCAACCTGGGCCCGGGCGGTCAACTCCTCGTAAGACCATTCCCGCCCTGCACGAGCCCAGGTCCGGCGGCTTTCCTGAACGAGCCAGAGCCCCATGATGTTCTTCAGCAGCCGAGTCGTCCCCGCCACGCCCCCCTCGTTGGTGAAATTATACCTCATGGTATCGCCCGTGATGACGGGTTGTGTTACTTCCACACCAAGCAAGGACCAGGTGCCCGAACTGAGGTAACACCAGTCGGGTGGCGACGATGATGCGGGTGATGATGAGGCGCTTCGCGCCGGCACCGCGGCGACGGCGCTGGCCGTGTCATGAGTGGCCGGTGCGATCACCGGGATCGGACGGGTGATGCCGAGCTCGTCCAGCAAGGGCTGGCGGATCGGGCCGAGCTCGGTGCCCGGCTCGATCAGCTCGGGCAGGATCGCGCGGGGGATGTTCAGGTCGCGGCAGAGCTCGTCCGACCAGGTGCCGGAATTGGGGTCGAGCAACTGACTGGTCGAGGCATCGGTGCGCTCGCCGGCGCGGCGGCCTGTGAGCAGCCAGTGGAACAGGTCAGGCATCATTAGCAGGGTTTCGGCCGACTCCAGCAGCGGCGAGTTGGCCCGCTCCATCGCTAATAGCTGGTAGAGCGTGTTGAACGGCAGGAACTGCAAGCCGGTGATCTGGTAGATCCGCTCGCGCGAGACCAGCGCGAACGCGGCGTCGAGCATGCCGTCGGTGCGGGCATCGCGGTAGTGCACCGGGTTGCCCAGCAGGGTGTCGCCGCGTCCGACCAGGCCGAAGTCGACGCCCCAGGTATCGACGCCCACGCCGTCAAGCTCGCCGCCGCCGGCCGCGGCCTTGCGCAGGGCGATCTTCATCTCCTCGAACAGCCGGGGCAGATCCCAGTAGAGCGTGTCCAGCATCCGGACCGGCCCGTTGGGAAACCGGTGCAGCTCCTCCAGCTCGAGCCGCTCGCCGTCGAACCGGCCGAGGAGGCCCCGGCCACTCTCGGCGCCCAGGTCCAGCGCCAGGTAATTGCTCGTCTTGGCCATGTCGTCGCCCCCTTCGCCTCGCCTGGTATCGAACCGCACGCTTCCGACGTTCGTTGCCCGCGCGGATCGCTTGCCCATGATAAGAGCCCCGTTCGCCCCGGACAAGGACGCCCGGCGCGGGCCAATCCGAGACCTTCGCTTCCCATCTTGCGGAATCGGCGGGTTGTCGGAACCCGAGGGGTGGCGAGGTAGACTTTATGGCTGACAGGCTGTCCCGGAGTTGTTCCGAGCCCCCGTCAGGGGACGACCGGACGTAGCCGGGGGGCGTCAGCCCCCCGGGTCGGGGTCGGAGCGCAGCGTCCCACACCGATTCCTCCCGACGGACCCTCCCGGCCGCGACCCCGCATGGCGGGGTCGCGGCCGGGAGGGCGACACGATGGCGGGGAGAGGAGGGTTCGCCTGGCGGTCCGGGGGGCTGACGCCCCCCGGCTACGTCCTGACGCCCACTTCGTGGGCTTCCGGAACAGGCTCGAACCGAGAACTCGCCGGATACAGCGGTTGCGAGTGGCGATTCGTTTGGTTGGAGGCAGAGGCCCCGGGAAGGATACGCCGTGAGCACACCATCGAATCGGGCGCTGCGGCGCGACTTTGAGACGATCTTCGGCACCGGGACGCTCGCGGGGCTGAGCGACGGCGAGCTGCTCGAGCGGTTCGCGGCGGCAAGTTCCCATCCGGGCGAGGAGGCCGAGGCGGCCTTTGCTCTGCTGGTCGAGCGGCACGGTGCGGGCGTGCTGCGCGTCTGCCGCGGGGTGCTCGGCGATCGGCACGAGGCCGAGGATGCGTTCCAGGCGACGTTCCTGGTGCTGATTCGACGCGCCGGGGCGATCCGGCGGAGCGAGTCGGTCGGGGCGTGGCTGCTGGGCGTGGCGTACCGGGTGGCGTCGTGCGCGCGGGACGCGTCGAGGCGGCGGCGAGGGCTGGAACGCCGCTGGCTGGAACGCCGGCAGAACGCGGGCGAGGCGAACAACGATCCGCGCGTCGAGGAGCCGGAGCCCGACATCGACCTGACGGCGATGATCCACGCGGAGCTGGGGCGGCTGCCGGAGTCCTTCCGTGCGGCGGTCGTGCTGTGCGACCTGGAGAACCGGCCGGTCGACGAGGTCGCGCGGATTCTCGGCTGGCCGGTTGGGACCGTGAAGAGCCGGCTGCATCGCGGGCGGCTGCGGCTGCGCGAGCGGTTGATCCGCCGGGGCATTACGCCCGGGGTGGCTGCGGCTGCGGTTGGATCAGCGACTTTGTCCTCCGCGCAGGGCGCGGGACCGATCTCGCCCGCGCTGGCCGAAGCGACGGCGCGGATGATGGCGGGGGCAATGGAATCGGGTGCGAGAGGCGTGCCGGCCGCGGTGCTGGCCCTGGTCGAAGGAGTCGGCGGGATGATGCTCATGATGAGAGGAAAAATGGCGGCGGCGATCGCCGCGGTGTTGCTGGGACTGGCGGCGATCGGGTTCGGCGCGATCGTCGGCGGCCCACGGGCCGGCGATGAGGCGAAGCCGGCGGTGGTCGCGCCGGCGCCGGCCGTGGCGAAAGCTGGACCAGCCGGCGGTGATCGACTCGCGCCGGCCGAGCGTCGGCGGCGCCCGCGCCCGGATGACCCGTACCGCATCGAGACGATCACCGTGACGGGCCGGGCGGCCGATGCGAAGGGCCGCCCGGTGGCTGGCGCGGCAGTTTATGTGATCAACACCAATTCCACGAGCTACGGCGACATGCCGCCGATCCTGGCGACCGTGACCACGGGGCCGGATGGCCGCTATGTTGCCCGTGACGTCGAACTGCCCGTGTGGAAGCCGCAGCCAAGGTTGTCCGAGCGTGACGGTGGAGTCATCCTCGCGTACCAGGGCCAGCCCGAGGTCGAGCAGGGGCAGTTTCAGGTCGCGGCGACGGCGCCGGGGTTCGGTTTCACCTGGCATCGGCTGGCGTGCTACCGTCCCGGCGAAAGGCCGCCGGCGGAGGCCGGTGCGAGCGGGGCAAAAGTCGATGAGCTGGAAGCGTTCTACCGCGGCGAGCCGATCGCACAGGACCTGACGCTCGGCCCGCCGGCCTCGCTGAGCGGGCGGGCGGTGGACGACCTTGGCCGGCCGGTCGTCGGCGCGCGGGTGCGGGTCGGGGTGGTGAATGCCAACGCGGCGGGGACGACGCGGTCCTGGTTCTGCAGCCGGATCCAGCCGGTGACGGAGATTCCCTATGAGCGCCGCGCGTTCAGCGGCATCATCGCAATGTCGGACGCCATGCTCTCAACCCGTACCGGCCCCGATGGCACCTATCGGATCGACGGCCTGCCGCGCGAGGCGGAATTCCTGGTCTCGATCGACCCGGGCGGGGCGTATGAGCCTTTCCAGACGAGGGTGGGCACGACAGTGATGCCCCCGCGCACGGTGTTTCGTGCCGTGACGAAGCTCCAGTCCAGCGAGGTTCGCTACCTGGGGCATGACGCAGTGCTCGACACGACCTTTGCGGCTCCGCGAGACGTGCGGTTCACGGTGCGGTCGGCGGCGACCGGTCGGCCGGTAGCAGGGGCGACGGTCCGCGCGATGATCGACCCCGCGGGAATCCTGGGTACAGTGGTCCACAAGGAGGGTGCAGCCCTGGAGGTGATGAGGGAACTGCTCTACGTGGCCGGGTATCTGAATGTAGAAGACCTCTCGCTATCCGCTGAGACCACGGGGTTCGCCAGGGACCTGATCCGATCGGGCGGGTTCGGCGTGACCGACGCGCAGGGGTACGCGACGCTGCATCTGCGGCCGGGCGAATACGGCTACGTCGTCGAGCCGGCCATCGAAGATTCGCATCTGCCCGCGCGGGGATTGTTCCACATTGGCGAGGAGCAGGTTGCGACGATCGGTGACGTGAAGCTCCAGCCTGGCGCGGTGGTTGTGCTCGAAGCCCATGACGCGGCAACCGGCGTGGGCGTCGACGGGGTATCGTTCGAGTACGAGAGCGGCACGAGCCGCCTGCGGCGCGAGGTGCGCAGCCGGCCGTCGGCGATCGTCGATCACCCTCGCACCGATGAAGAGGGCCGGCTGCGCGCGATCATGCCGCCGGGACCGCGGCGGTTCGTCGTCGGGGACCTGCCGCCCGGCTGGAAGCTCATGGGCGAACCGGTCGTGGCACTGGGATTGGAGGCCGGGCGCGAGACGACAGTCCGGTGGAAGCTGGCTCGGCTGGAGGCGCCATCGAAGACCAGCGATGCAACGACCGGCGCTCTGTTCCCTGACGAACTGGTCGCGGCGTGGCAGCGGCTGGAGCGCAGAGCCTTGCCGGGCCGGTTCCGCGTGCGGCATTACACGGTGGACCTCGACCGCTCCCGCGTGCCGATCGATCAGCTCGAGGCGTTCCTGGACGCCAACGACATCAGCAAGCTCGCGGACCCGGCCGCGTCGCTCGCCGAGCAGTTCCCCGCAATGCCCGACGGGGCGTGGCAGACCTATGAGATCATAGACGACGGCCGTCGGCGGCGGAATACGCACCGGTTTCCGACGCTCCAGAAGGTCGACGACGTTACGGTCGCCAACGGCCGTGAGGTCGTCGGGACTGTTGCCGCCAACGGGCAGGTGTCCCTCTACGACGAAGGCGCCTGGCAGGTCAACGTGCTGGGGCTGCGCGATATCTGCGCCTGGCCGGCCGCGGCGAATCGCCGGTCGTCGGGAGCCGTCCGCCGCGACGAATCGGGCGGCCGGCTGACGGTCGAGCACACCGCTGGAGACCTGGTCGACCGCTGGGTCCTGGACCGTCGGACGGGGTTCGTCCTGGCCCGTTCGGCGCGGCCGGCGAAGCCCGGCCCGGTGCCGGGCGGATCGGTGGTGCGCCAGTATGGGCCGAAGGACCACGGCAACGGGGTCGTGCTGCCAACGGTTCATGTGCGCCTGGATATGAGCACGCCCGAGAAGGTCGGTCTGTTCATTCGTGTGATCGAGGGGGTCGAGCTGGGCTATCGGCCGTCGCCGCTAGATTTCGTGGTGTCGGCGCCCGCGGGGGCGATGGTGGTCGATATGAGAGGGATCAAGGACCCATCGGTCGCGGGGATGCCCCACACGCCGAGTTCCCCGGTGGCCGATGTGGTCGCGTTCGCCGACAGCCAGCGGAATCTCGAGCCGGTGCTGGCCGTCGGCGACCGGGCGCCGGCGATCCGGCCGGATCGGTGGCGCGAACCGGACGACGCCAACGGCCCGGATGCTCCGCCCGACCTGACGGGCAAGGTGGTGCTGCTGGCCTTCGGCGGGATCCCCCGGAAGTGGGAAATGGATGCCTCGAACAGATCAACGCCGACGGTCCTGGCGGAGCTGGCGGCCGCGATGGATCGGCTGCGAGGACGCCTGAAGGACCTGGCGATCGTCGAGTTGCGGCAGGGCGGGGTCCCGAGCGTCCCCTGGCCGGACGATCCCGTGGCCGCTTTCGCGCGAGAGCGCGGTATCGCGCATTACCATCCCGTCGACCGCCAGGCCGGCGAGCCGGGCTGGCTGGGTGCGACGTTCCGGGATTATGGCGCGCGCGGATGGTCGGTCCTGGCGGTGATCGACCGCGAGGGAAGGCTCGCGTACCTGGGCGAGGATCTCGCCGCGGCGCTCAGGGAAGTCGAGACACGGCTGGCGCGGTAGCGACTCGGCCGGACCCCTCATCCGCCCTTCGGTCACCTTCTCCCCGCGAGCGCGGGGACAAGGGACGGTGGTTGGTGTGTCGCGGTCCACTCGTTCCTCGCCACTCGGACCTAACCCCTAACCGCTGATCCCTAACTCCTACTCACCTGGGTGCACAATCGCGTCAAATCCCGGGGCGATTTTGCTTGCGTGACCGCCCATCCTCGTCGATATGATGATGCGCAGAGTGCCGGGGGACGGGCCGGTGATGGAGTGTCGTCACGCGGCCGGTCGGGCGTTCGCCAGCCCAGAAAGCGGCGGGGCCGTCCTGAGCGTTCGAGCAGGAACATGAAACTGCGATTGCGTTCCGACGAGGCAGGCGGAGTCTGCCGGATTCGGGCCGAGGGGGACATCCGCTCTGTTGAAGAGCCGCGCGACCCCCGGGACCTCCACGATTTGCTGGGGCCAGGCTGCTACCGGCGGAAGGTCCTCCTGGATCTCCAGGATGCCCCGAACATTGATTCGAGCGGCGTGAGCTGGCTCGTCCATCTGCACCGGGGATTCCGGGTCGCCGGCGGGATGCTGATCCTGCACTCGGCGCCGCCGACAATCCTGGCCGTGCTGAGGCTGCTCGGCATGGATCAACGACTCTTCCTGGCGGCTGATGAGCGCGCCGCACTCGCCCTGGCTCTGGCCGCGGGAGGCCCGACATGAGCACGGTCGGACGGAAGCTTTCCGTCGCGGGCGTTCGCCGTCCGCCCACAGGTCGCCGGCCGGGGGCGATTGTCGCCGCGGCCGATCCGGGCGCGGAAGGCGCGAAGATCACGCGTCCCGCCGAGGTTGCGCCGGAGTCCAGCTCGGGCGACCTGCGCGCGCCGGACCTCGTCGGGTTGAGCCCCGCGCCGGCCGTCGCCGGATTGATCGACCACGCCGTGCGCATGGGCGCCAGCGACCTGTTCTTCTCATGCTGCGAGAACCACGTCGCGGTCTCGGTGCGGCACCTGGGGATCGTGCGACTCATCACGGTCCTGACGATCGAGCACGGCCGGCGGTGCACCAGCTACGTCAAGGCGATGGCCGGCATGGACCTGGCCGAGCAGCGCCGGCCGCTCGACGGCCGATGGGTCCGCGAGGACGACACGTTCGTCTTTGGCGATGACGCTGGGGCGGGCTCGGATGCGGCCGCAGCTCCTGCTGTCGATCATGATGATGACGACACCGGCATCGACCCCGACGAGCCCGAGGTCGAATGGCCCGAGCTGCGGCGGCCGGGTCCCGTGCGGACGGGTGCCGGGCGGGTGGACCTGCGGGTCAGCACGATCCCGACCCTGCACGGCGAGGACATGGCGATCCGGCTGCTGCTCGGCACGCCGGAGGTGACGTCGCTCGACCAGCTCGGGATGTCGCCGCGCGAGCTGGGCGCCTTTCGGGCGATGCTGGGGATTGCTGGAGGCTTGATCGTCGTATGCGGGCCGACCGGCTCGGGCAAGACGACGACGCTCTATGCCGGGTTGCGGTACCTGAACACGGGCGAGCGGAAGATTCACACGATCGAGGACCCGGTCGAGTACGCGATCCCCGGTTTACGGCAATCGCAGGTGAACCTCAAGGCCGAGGTTGGGTTCCCCGAGCTATTGAGGAGTGTGCTCCGCCAGGCGCCCGACGTGATCCTGATCGGCGAGATCCGTGACGCGATCACGGCGGAGATCGCGATCCGCGCCGCCAACAGCGGGCACCTGGTGCTGGCGTCGCTGCACGCGCCGTCGGCGCCGGGCGCGGTGCAGAGCCTGCTGGGCCTGGGGGTGAATCCTTACTTCCTGTCGGGCGCGTTGCAGGGGATCGTCGCCCAGCGACTGGTGCGGACGCTCTGCCCGTCGTGCAAGGGGTCGTTCGAGCTGGACGAGATGCCGCGCACCTTTGAAGAGGTGAGCGACAGCCTCGAGCCGGGCGAGGGCCGGGCGCTCTTCGGCGCAACCGGCTGTCCGGCGTGCCTGGGTACGGGCTATTCGGGGCGCACGGGGGTTTTCGAGGTGATGAAGATGAACCGCGACCTGCGCGGGCTGATCGCCGCCAGCCGGCCGACGGCCGAGCTGCGCGAGGCCGCCGCCAGGACCGGGTTGCTGGACCTCCGCCGCGCTGCACTCTTGCTGGTCGCCCGCGGATGCACGACCGCCGAGGAAGTGCTGCGCGCCATCCCGCCCGAGGACCTGGGGCTCGACGGGTGAGGATCCGGCCCTGCGCTGGCCCGGCGGAGGGTGGCACCTCACCACCGCCTGTACGGCAGGAACTTCCCCGACATGACGATCTTCACCCGGTCGCCCTTGGGGTCGGCTTCCTTCTCGACGTCCACGGTGAAGTCAATCGCGCTCATGATCCCGTCGCCGAACGCTTCCTGAACGACCGCCTTCAGCGGCAGGCCATACACCTGGAGGATCTCGTGGAAGCGGTAGAGGAACGGGTCGGCGGGGACCGTCGGCATCAGCCCGCCCTTGATGGGGTACGCGGTGAGCTGGGGTAGCAACGTTTCGGGCAGGCCGAGCGCATGGAGGAGCTTCCGGGCCTGTTCGGGTGTCGCGCTGGCCTGGCGGTAGCAGACCGCGGCCAGGAACACGGGGCTGCACCCGACGACCTCGGCCAGCCCGGCGAACGTCAGGCCGCGCTCGGCCCTGGCCGCGAAGATCTTCGCGGTGATCTCGGGAATCGTCTCGTTCCTATCCATCTTTGGTGCCTCCGCGAGCCGTTCGATCCGCCTGGCCTGGGATGGCCTCGATCGTACGAGGTGCCCGCTATCCACGGCAAGCGCGACGGAGCAGGGGATCTCAATCCGTCCGCCGTCGAAAAGTCGTGAGATCGCTTGTGAGGATCCGCCCGCGCCGCCCCTTAGCTATAGTGGAACCACCACAATCTCGCGGGGACGATTCTCATGGCCAGCATGCGACGCGACGCCGCCCTGGGGCAGATCGACCGGCTGTTCGGCGAGGGGACGCTGGCGGGGCTCTCGGACGCCCGGCTGCTCGAACAGTACGTGGCCGCCCGGGACGAGTCGGCCTTCGAAGCCCTGGTTCGCCGCCACGGGCCGATGGTGCTCTCCGTCTGCCGCCGCGTGCTGATCGATCCCAACGACGCGGACGACGCGTTCCAGGCGGCGTTCCTGCTTCTGGCGCGCAAGGCCCGGTCGATCTGGGTCGAGGGCTCGATCGGCGGCTGGCTGCACCGCGTCGCCTGGCGGATCGCCGTGCAGCTCCGCAACGATGCTTCTCGCCGCCGCGAGCAGGAGCGGCGCGCCGTCGAATGCACCGGCAAACCGCTCGATCGCGAGGACGGCTATGATGACACGGCGGCCGTGATCCACCAGGAGATCGACCGGCTGCCCGAGCGCTACCGCCGGCCAGTTGTCCTGTGCTTCCTCGAGGACATGACCTATCAGCAGGCTGCCGATCACCTGCACTGGACCGAGGCCACCACGCGCGGACGACTCAGCCGGGCGCGGGCACTGTTGCGCGACCGCCTGGCGCGGCGCGGGCTGACGCTCGCCGCGACCGGCCTGGCGGTTGGGATCGGCGATTCGGTCGCGGCGTCGACGGTCCCGGCCGGGCTGCTCCGGGCGACGGTTCGCGCCGCGCGAAATGTCGCGCTGGGCGACGCAGCGGCGGCCGGGGTCTCATCGACCGCGATCGCGCTGGCCCGGCGCGCCGCGCGAACCATGCTGATTGCCCGGTTGAAGGGAATGGCCGCGGCCGTGGTGGCACTCGCCACCCTGACCGGCCTGGCCACCGGCCTGATCGCGGCGGGACTCGGTGGGGACGGTCCGAAACAGGCGACGGCGAAAGCTCGGCAGGCGCCGGGCACCGGCAAGAAGGCTGATGCGGCCGACGGGGTCGTCCTGCGCGGGCGGGTGCTCGGCCCGGACGGCAAGCCGGCGGCCGGGGCGAGCCTTTATACCGTCTCGCCCGAGGGCGAGCGCTGGGGGGCGCCGATCTTGCGAACGAAGGCCGGTCCCGATGGCTCATTCCGGATCGTCCTGCCGAGGGCCGATGTCGCCGAGCCCGGCACCAGCCGGCCGTGGATGATGCTGACGGTCCTGGCGACGGCCGATGGCTTTGGTCCCGACTGGCTCGAGCTGTCGCGCCCGCCCGACGGCGAGCTGACCCTGCGCCTGGTCGCGGACGACGTGCCGATCGCCGGCCGGATCCTCGACCTCCAGGGCCGGCCGGTTGTCGGCGCGCGGGTCACGCTCGGCCGGATCGTGGACGAGGGGACGCGCGGGATCGACCCCTATCTGAAGCTCGTGCGCGAGGATCCCTTCCGGGCGTCGAATCATCACTTCGCCAAATACTACTGGACGGCCAGCAGCCTGCCGGGCGGGGTGCGCAGCGTCTTCACCGACGCCGAGGGCCGGTTCCGATTGACGGGCATCGGCCGCGAGCGGATCGTCGATCTCAGCGTGGAGGGCCCGGCGATCCAGAGCGCCGCGCTGACCGTGATGACGCGCAACGCTCCGGCGGTGTCGTCGGCGAAGGGAGCGTTCGGGTCGCCCATGACGGTGCTCGGCGCGACGTTCGATCACCTGATCCCGCCGGGCCGGGCGCTGACCGGCGTGGTGCGGGACCGGCGGACGAGGCAGCCGCTGGCGGGCCTGGCGGTCGGGGGCAAGGACACCAATTCCCGCGTGACGACCGACGGCGAGGGGCACTTCACGCTCGGCGGGTTCCCCAAGGGGCCGAGCTACGGGCTGATGGTCCTGGCGGGCGAGCGACCGCCGTACTTCGTCACCTGCCTGAGCGCGCCCGATACCGCGGGGCTCGACCCGATCCGGGTCGACGTCGACTGCCAGCCGGGCATCCCGCTACGGCTCAAGCTGATCGACAGGGACACGGGCAAGGCTCCCAAGGGCGTCGAGGTGTCTTACTGGCCGCTCTATCCGAATCGGCATACCCGCGATGTCCCCGGCTATGCACCGGTGGGGGGAGGCGGTGCCTACAACGAGGCGAAGCGGCAGGACGACGGCACATATCTGCTGGGCGTGCTGCCCGGCCCCGGCGCGGTGACCGTCCGGGCGCGCGAGAAGAGCCTCTACCGGCCGGCGAGCGTCAATCCGCGGGCGTTCTTCCTGGGACTCGACAACAAGGATAAGGATGGGCAGGCGGCGTACGGCGACGGGATGAACCTGATCATCGCGTCCGGCGGGGGATACGCCGGCCTGACGCAGTTGCAGTTCTGCGCGATCGTGCTGGTCAATCCGGCTGAGGATTCCGGCCCGATCAACGCCGAGGCGGTGCTCGAGCGTGACAGGAAGCGCGAGGTGCGCGTGCTCGATCCCGATGGCAAGCTGCTGGAAGGAGCGACCGTCGAGGGCGAGGGCGAGGTTGTCGAGGCCACGGCGACCCCGGGCATCATGACGATTTCCGGGCTCGTCCCGGCGCGGCCAAAGCGCCTCCACTTCCGCCACAGCGGCCGCAAGCTCGCCGGCCTGCTGGTGGCGCGAGGCGACGAGCCCGAGCCTTACACGGTCCGCCTTCAGCCCTGGGCGGCGATCACCGGCCGCCTGGTCGACGCGCAGGGTCGGCCGAGGGTCGGGGCGCAACTGATGATCGGCGAACAGGACGTTCCGAGGGACGACCGGGTCGTCCGCGACATTTACTCCACCGTCGACACCGACGGTCAGGGCCAGTTCCGCATCGAGGGACTGGTTCCAGGCCGGCCCTACAGTGCCCTCGTGCCCGCCAGGGCGAAGGTCGTGCGGGCCCTCGGGATCGTGTTCGACCGGATCGAGCTCAAACCCGGCGAGGTCCGCGACCTGGGCGACGTCCGCGTCGCGGTGCCCAGGATGATGCCCGGCCCGTGAGCCCTCCGCCGAACCTCGACGGGATTTCTCCGATTCCTCGACCGATTGCCGTGCGGCGCCCCCGGCGGCGGCCCTCAGTATACTGAGGAAACCGCGAACCATCGGGGGAAGACGTCATGTCGGGCGCACGACGCGAGGCCGCCCTGGGGCAGATCGGCCGGCTGTTTGGCGAGGGGACCCTGGCGGGGCTTTCGGACCTCCGGCTGCTGGAGCGCTATGTCGCCGCCCGGGACGAGTCGGCGTTCGAGGCACTGGTCGTCCGCCACGGGCCGATGGTGCTCTCCGTCTGCCGCCGCGTGCTGGTCGATCCGAATGACGCCGATGACGCGTTCCAGGCGGCGTTCCTGCTGCTGGCGCGCAAGGCCCGATCGATCCGGGACGAGCGCTCGGTCGGCGGCTGGCTGCACCGCGTCGCCTGGCGAATCGCCGTGCAGCTCCGAGCGGACGCCGCGCGCCGCCGCGAGCTGGAGCGACGCGCGGGCGTCCCCGTCGCACCGGGGCCTGGCCACGATGACACCGCCGCGGCGATCCACCAGGAGATCGACCGGCTGCCCGCGCATTACCGTTTGCCGGTCGTGCTGTGCTACCTCGAGGACATGACGTACCAGCAGGCCGCCGATCACCTGCACTGGACCGAGGCCACGACGCGCGGACGGCTGAGCCGGGCGCGCGAGCTGTTGCGAGCCCGGCTGACCCGGCGCGGGATCACGCTGGCGGGAGCGGGGCTGATGGGTGCGGGCGGAAGTACCCTCGGGGCGGCCGCGACCGTGCCCGAGGTGCTCCTGCGGGCGACCGCAAGCGCCGCGCGGCAGGTTGTGCTCGGCGACGCGGTCGCGGTGTCGTCCTCGACGATCGCCCTGATGCGCCAGGCGGCTCGGGAGATGATGATCGCCCGGCTTCGCGCCGCGGCTGCGGTGGTCTTCGCTGTGGCGACGCTCGCCGGCCTGGCCGTCGGCGTGGCGTCGGCGATGGGCAAGGCCCGCCCGGATGCCGCGGCCCCGCCCCCGGCCGCGCAGGACGCCCGCGCGCCCCAACCCGCGGCGGGTCCGGCGAAGGCCGAAAAAGACAACGCGATCACCTTCCGCGGCCGGGTGCTGATGCCCGACGGCAAGCCGGCGAAGGGCGCGGGAATCTACACAGCCTTTCCTCGCGTGGACGTCGATCACGTCGAGCCGGAACTGCGGGTGCGAACCGATGGCGCCGGGATGTTTCGATTCACGCTCGACCCGCAGGCGTTCCAGGACGCGACCGCGAGCCCGTGGTCGGCATTGACCGTGCTAGCCACGGCCGATGGTTTCGGTCCGAGCTGGGTCGATGTGCACGACTCGTCTGCGGGTGAGTTGACGCTCAGCCTGGTCGCGGACGACGTGCCGATCTTCGGCCGGATCCTCGACCTCCAGGGCCGGCCGGTGGTCGGCGCGAAGGTCACGCGCGGCCAGATTCGGGACGAGGGCGCGGCGGGCCTCGACGCCTATCTCAAGCAGCTCGGCGACGACCCGATGGCGGCGTCGAACCGCCGGGCCGAGCGTCTGTATCAGACGGGCCACGCGCTGCCGGGCCAACCGTGGGTCGTCGAGACCGATGCCCAGGGGCGATTCCGCATCACCGGCATCGGCCGCGACCGGGTCGTCGACCTGTATGTCGAGGGGCCGACAATCCAGAACGCGACCATCACCGCGATGACCCGCGATGCGGCGCCCGTGTCGACGCCGAAGACGGCCTTCTGGCAACACACGATCCATGGCGCGCGGTTCGAGTACCTTGTGCCACCCGGCCGCGCGTTGACGGGTGTCGTGCGCGACCGGCGCACCGGGCGGCCGATCGCCGGCGTGAAGGTCGCTGGCAAGGGCATGAACGCGCGCACGCTCACCGACGCCGAGGGGCGCTACACGCTGCCGGGTTTCGCCAAGGGGCCGGCCTACGACTTGACGGTACAGGCGAACTACCGGCCGCCGTACTTCGTGACCTGCCGCTCGGTGCTGGACACCGCCGGTCTCGACCCAATCCGGGCGGACGTCGACTGCGAGCCGGGCATCCCGCTCCGGCTCAAGCTGATCGACAGCCAGACCGGCAAGCCGCCGCGGCGGGTGCTGGTCGATTACGTCCCGCTGTATCCCAACCCGCACACCCGCGACGTGCCCGGCTATGCGCCGGTCCGCGGCAGCGGGTCGTACAGCGTGGGGGTCAAACAGGAGGACGGGACCTATCTGCTGGGTGTGCTGCCGGGACCGGGCTCGGTGCGAGCAAGGGCGGACGTGGGCGCGTACCGGCCGGCGTGCGTCGATCCGTCGGCCTTCTTCATGACCGGCGCCCACGCGAGCGGCAACTGGTTCGGCAGCCGGAATTACCTGGTCGTCGCCCAAGGCAATGGCGGGCGCTCGTTCGCGCCGCAGGAAGTTTACAGCGCCATCGTGCTGGTCAACCCGCCCGAGGACTCCGGGCCGATCAACGCCGAGGCGGTGCTCGAGCGTGACAGGAAGCGCGAGGTCCGCGTGCTTGGCCCCGATGGTCAGCCCGCGGCGGGCGTGTCGGCCGTCGACTTCGCGGGAATGCAAGGATACGAAGGGATCGAGCCGACCGACCGGCCCGGCGTGATGACGGTCCGACGCCTGAACCCGATGCGGCCGAGGCGCTTTCTCTTCCGCCACGACGATCGCAAGCTTGTCGGGTCACTGGTGGCGCGGGGCGACGAGGCCGAGCCGTACACGGTGAAGCTCCAGCCATGGGCGACGCTGGCCGGCCGGATCGTCGACGCGCAGGGCAAACCGAGGCCGCATGTCATCCTGGTGCGATCCGACTGGGACGACGCGGTCGGCGACCCCACGCGGGGTGTGCTGCCGATGGACCTGAAGACCGACGAGCAGGGCCGGTTCCGGATCGAGGGCCTGGTCCCCGGGCAGAACTATTCGGCGACCGTGATGAGCCGCGATCCGATGGCCGGCGAGCTGGCCCCGGTTTTCCACAACATCGTGCTCAGGCCCGGCGAGACCCGCGATCTGGGCGACATCTGGTCCCGCCAGCGTGACATGAAGGGCGGTGAGTGAGCCTGCCGATGCATCGGGTGGTCGTGCCGAGGGGATGCCCGCGGCCCGCCTCAGGAGCCGGCCGGCTTCTGCCGGCGCAGTTCCTCGATCTCGCGGCGAAGGCGCTCGGTCTCGGCCTCGGCCTGGGCTCGGGCCTCGGCCTCGCGTCGGGCCTGGATCTCAGCCTGGGCCCGGGCCTCGGCGGCCTGCCTGGCCTGCGCCTCGGCCTGCCTGGCCTGCGCCTCGGCCGTTGCCCGTGCCTCGGCCTCCCACGCCGCGCGGGCCTCGGCCGATCGGCGCTCCGACTCCTCTCGCGCGAGAGCCTCGCGCACCTCGCCCGGCGAGCGGAGATAAATCCCGCGCCGGGGGTCGTAGAACCGCAGCCGCTCGCCGTCCGCCTCGAGGTGCAGGCCGAGGACCTCGCTGGGCAGCCGGCCGTCGATCTCGGGGATCGGCTCGTATTTGCCGTCGACCAGCCGGAAACCGCGCAGCGCCTTCACGCCCGGCCGCTCCTCCAGCGGGTCGAGCAGGAAGTACTCGGGGACCTTCAGTACGTCCCGATAGAGTTCCAGCTTCCAACCAATATAGGCCCGCCAGGTGCCGCGCGAGTGCATCTCGACGACCATGTCCGGGCCCTTTCCCTCGACCCAGGTCTTGTAGACCCGGCGTTCGGGAAGCCGAGGGATGCCCAGCGTGACGAACAAATCCGGCGAGACGCACCGGCGCGGATTCCCATCCTCGAAGTACATCATCATGTTGCCGCTGATGTACACATTTTCGTCCGCGGTGTAGTAGTCGCGCAGCATCTCGATGGCGTGCGCGATCTGGTCGCGGTGGATCGGGGTCTCGCCCATGGGTTCGTCGTCGGACTCCGGGTAGACGATTTCGGCCGACGTCGGGGCGACCGTGGACATGAGGGGGACTCCGCGAAACACACACAGGGAGAACCCGGGCCGTTCGGCCGGCTTGCGCGCTCGGGGGATGCCCCCATCTTATCATCGGCCGCCCGATGGGGTCCACGCGAGGCGGGCCATGCCGATCGATCGTCATGTCCGGCCGTCGGCCCCGGTCCCCCGACTCAGCTCGCGGGCGACGGCCTCGAGCTCGCCGCGGCGGAGGAGGATCGCGAGGTCCGGGTCGCCGAAGACCTCGAGGGCCTTGTCGGGCGCGAGGCGAAGCACCTGGCGCACCGCGCCGGCGGCCGGGTCGAGGTATGACCGGAGGACCCGGCGGTCGTCGGGCGAGAGCGCCGCGTCGGGCTTGCTCGCGGAGACGGCCTCGGCGCAGCGGCCGAGCACGCGGGCGACCAGGCGCAACGTGACGACGTCGTCGAGATGGCGGCCGCGGACGTCGAGTGCGATCGCCGCGGCCGGCGCGTGATGGCCGCGCCGCGCCAGGCCGAGCGCATGTAGCAGGCGCCACGAGTCGTGCAGCGCGTGCGGCAGATCGGGCGGCGGGGCAGGGGGCTCGGCCGAGAGTTTGTCCCAGCGCATCCCGCGCGCAGCGGCGCCGTAGAGCGATCGCAGCGGGCCGGCGAAGGTGCGCCACTGGTCGATCGACGACCGTGCGAGCAGACCGTTGCGCTCCAGCCGGTCGAGCCGCCGCCAGATGTCCTCGACCAGGCGATGGGCCTCCTCGAATTGCTCGCCCCGTTCGGCGATGTCGGCGAGCCAGCGCTCATTCTCCAGGACATCAGCCTGTTTCTGCGCCGAGCCGGGATCGCCGGCGGTGACGGCCTCGTAGATCGCCAGGGATTCGCCGTAGAACCGCGCCGCCGCGTCGAGGTCGCGGCGATAGCGTGCCAGGCTGCCGAGCATCTGGAGCGACTCGCCGACATTCCGGCGGTTCTCGACGTCGCCGGGCTCGGCGGCCAGGTCCGCCTGACGGACCTGCTGCGACTCGAGGAAGTGCGCCTCCGCGCCTCTCATGTCGCCCTCGAGCATCAACGCGCCGCCGACCAGGTCGAGGTCGATCGCCAGCTTCTTGCGGAGCCAGAGGTTGTCGGGCTCGGCCGCCACGAACGCGCGGGCCGATTCGAGGGCCTTGCGGCTGTAGTCGACCGCGGCCTTCCAGTCGGACAGGATCGATGCCTGCGCGATCTGACGATAGGTATATTCATAATCCGTTAGGACCTTGGTGGGCGACGGATAGTTCGAGGCATAGCGCTCGACCAGCGCGAGCGACTGGTGGAACGCCTTGAGCGCCTGGTCATATTCGCCCCGGCGCAGGTGGATCAGGCCGATCTTATTCAAGGAGACGCCCATGTCGCGCAGGGCCTCGGGGTCCTCGCCATGCCGGGCGATGAGCTGTTCGCGAATGGCGATGCCGCGGCGAAAGCTCGCCTCGGCGGCGGGGATGTCGTTGTTGAACCGCGAGAGGTCGCCGAGCTTGTCGTGCGAGCGGGCCAGGTCGCGCTGGGCCCGGATCGAGCCCGGCTCGGCCGCTGCCAGCACGCTGGCCAGGTCGCGGGCGCGCTCATACGCGCGAAACGCCTCGGGGGTGCGGCCCAGACCGTAGAGGACGTCGCCGAGCTGGTCGTACGCGACGACGGCGCCGCGGTCGACCGTGCCCTCGGCCTCGTTGCTGTTTGCGATCTTTTCCAGCCCGGCGCGGGCCGTCTCGAGGATATCGCGCTTCAGTTGCAGGGTGCCGGGCCGGTTGCCCAGCTTCTGGTTCACGTCGAGGACCAGGGAGTTGAGCGATTCGAGTGCCAGCCCGTAGTGAGCGCGGGCGGCCTGGCGCTCCCTGAGCGTTTGCCTCTGCTCGTGGGCGATCCGGACGGCGGCGATGGTTGACACGACCGCCAGCAGCGCGAGCAGGCCGAAGGCGGCCGCGGCGGTGGCCGCCAGCCGGGCGTTGCGGCGGCACCAGCGGGTTAGTCGGCCGATCGGGCCCGGCGGCCGCGCGCGGATCGGCTCGCCGCCGAGCCAGCGCCTCAGGTCGTCGCCCAGGTCGCGGGCCGTCGCGTAGCGAGCGGAGGGCTCCCTGGCCATCGCCTTCTGGCAGATTGTGTCCAGGTCGCGCGGGATGCGGTCGTTCAGCCGTCGCGGAGGCCGGGGCTCGTCCTCACAGACCTGGCGGATCACCATGTGCGGCGCGCCGCGGAACGGCACCTCGCCGGTGAGGCACTCGTACAGCGTGACGCCCAGGCTGTACACGTCGCTCCGCCGGTCGGGGGGCAGGCCGCGCGCCTGCTCGGGGCTCATGTGCGTGGGTGTGCCGGCGAGCACGTCCTCGCGAGTCAGGTTCTCGCCGCCCGATTCATCGCGAGCCAGGCCGAAGTCCATCAGCTTGGCCCGGCCGGTGGCCGGGTCGATCATGATGTTGTCGGGCTTGATGTCGCGATGGACCAGCCCCGCGTCGTGCGCCGCGGCCAGGCCGTCGCTCGCCTGCGCGACGAGCTCGGCGGCGCGGCGGAAGTCCATGCCGGCGCCGGGCTCGATCAGGCGGCCGAGCGTCGGGCCGGCGAGGTACTCCATCACCAGGTAGGGCAGCCCCTCGGGCGGGTCGACCACGGCATACACGGCGATCAGGTGATCGTGGCGGAACATCGCGGCGGCGCGCGCCTCGCGCACCAATCGCTTCCGTGCGCGGGGGTTCGCCAGGTCGGGGCGCAGGATCTTGATCGCCACCCGGCGCCCCAGCGCCGGGTCGAACGCGCGCAGCACAATTCCCATGCCGCCGCGTCCCAGCTCGGCCTCGACGAGGTAGGATCCCAGCGTCCCCAGGTCGCCGGGCCGCTCGGGCGGGTCGAGCACGGTCCGCCAGTCGACCGCGACGGAGCCGGCGGCCGGCGAATCGGGATCGTTCTCGGTGTCGAGACTCCCGTCGTCCCGGTCTCTGGCCGTCGCCGCGGGTTCCCGAGCGGGTGCGGGCGGCGCCGCCTTCAGGGTCTCGATCAGGTGCGCCAGCGCGGGCTCGTTGGCGACGGGATCGGGCGCGACGGCCGCCGGCCGCGCCGAGGAGCGCCATTCCTCCAGCGTGTCGCTGTCGGTCAGCCGGTCGAGCTGGTCCTGGCAGCGATCGCATCCCGAGACGTGCTCGCGGACCTCCGCCATCCGGCCCGGCCTCAGCGCCGCGCCGAGCAGCTCGACCAGTTCCTCGTTCGATGGGCACTTTTTCATCGGGTCCCCCGCCGAGGGTGGTCGAGGTTGGGCGCCCCGAGCCGGTCCCAGAAGAGGGTGGTCGAGGCTCCTGCCGAGCCGGGATGACGCGATGGTCACCCCATATCCGGACTCGCCGGGAGGTTCGCCCTCCCGATCAGGACCCTCCCGGGCCAGGCGCTCAACCCCGCGGCAGCAACTGCGGCACGTCCTCGGCCAAAAGGCGCACCTCTTCCTCGAGCCGCCGGAGCACCCGCGACTTGGCGGTGTAGATCGCCTCGATCGGTCGTTTCAGCTCCTCGGCCACCTCGCCGGCCCGCCGGCCGTCCAGCCAGACACGCTCGAAGGCCCGCCAGGTGTCCGGCTCGAAATGCGGCCGGATCCGCTCCAGGGCCGCCGCCAGGATCCGGGCGTTGAACTCCTCCGTCCACCCGGCGTCCGCGGCGCACGCCTCGGCCGCCTCGGGGCACTCACCGACCTCGGCCCGGCCCCGCTGCCTGAGGAACCTCGCCACCCGACGCCGCACCACCAGCCCCAGCCAGTCGCGGAACCGGCCCCGCTCCGGCCGATAGTCGAACCCCCGGATGCACCGCGATACCTCCGACAGCACCTCCTGGCTCACATCCGCAGCGTCGGCGTCCTGGAGGCCGCTGCGCCGCGCATACCGATAAATCATCGGCAGATAGGTCTCGACGAACGCCTCCCACGCCTCCTGATCCCGCGGATCGCGGATGCGGATCAGGAGGCTCGGGTGCGTCGCCTGCGCCCCGCCGGACGATCCCGCCATCGAGATATTGCCTCCGCACCACCCAATCTTTCACGCGAGAGACCCTTTTTCGCACTACCCATCAATCAATCTACCGCGCGGCTCCTCCGGCTGGCGAGGGGTCGGATCCAGAAATCTGTGCATTCCCGATGCCTAACGGTCGGTTGTGTTGTGGCGACGCATGCAATTGTGCGGAGAAGATCAATACCCAGGGTGCCATGATCGTAACGGATAACAATCACAGCGATGCTTTTCGGCCGCGGTGTGACGATGCAGGACATCGTCGCGTCGGGCATCGGCGGGGGGCGCGAGGCGATGGCTAGCGCGAACGGCCCTGCATCTCACGGCCCGGGTCCAGCCGGGTAGCAAGATCGAGATCACCGCACCCGGATTGCTCGAAGGTCAGGAGGTCGATGTCTTCCTGGTTCCTCGTGCCCCAGCGCCACCGACTCGCTCCGTACTGGAGTTTCTGGACGCCCTGCCTCCCGGCCCGCGCAGCGCGCCCACCTGGGATGAGGTCGAGCGGCGGTTTCAGGAGGAGAGGGACGCATGGGATCGTTGATCCTGCCCGGCTCCGGACCTGTCTACGCCGATGCTCAGATCTTCAGTTGCCCATCATCCGGGTTGGTGCGCGGCATCGCGCCCATCTCAGTCGACTTCGGACGCCCGACGCGCTTCACGCAGCCACAGCCGGTTCCTGCGCCTGTACGCTGGTTCTTACGAACGACACGGTCTTTCGCCACATTCCGGGCTTGCCGGTCGCGATCCTCGACGACGTGCTGGGCTCGTGAAGCACGTCGGCTATCACGTCGCGTCGCCGGCCCTTGCCCCCCGGCAGGATTCGAGCATGTCCGCCAGCGTCTGTTCGATCGAATACGCCGGCTCCCAGCCGACGGCCGCGCGGAGCTTGCCCGGGTCGGCGATCAAATAGGGCAGATCCACCGGCCGGACCCGCGTCGGGTCGACCCGCACCGGGATCGGCCGTGTCGCCAGCGAGCGCAGGCGCTCGAGCGCGTTGAGGATCCGCGTCCCCCGGCCGCTGCCGAGGTTGTAGATCTCGCCGGGCTTCCCCCGCGCGGCCAGCAGGCGATATCCGCGGACGACGTCGCGCACGTCGGTGAAATCCCGGGTCACGTCGAGGTTGCCGACCTCGACGCACTCCTGCCGGCCCGCCTCGACCGCGGCCACCTGCGCCGCCAGCGCGGCCAGCACATAGCGCGGCGACTGCCGCGGTCCGGCGTGGTTGAACGGCCGCGCGATGACGACGTCCGTCTTATGGCCCAGATGGTGCTGGATCCCCAGCAGGTCGACGGCCGCCTTGCTCGCGGCATACGGGTTGTTCGGCCGCAGCGGGCAGTTCTCGCGCACCGGGATGAACTCGGGCGCCGGGTCGCCGTAGCTGGTCCCGGTGCCCACCACGATCACGCGCGGCTTCAGCCCCGAGGCCTTCACCGCCTCGAGCAGGTTGAGCGTGCCGCCGAGGTTCGCGGCCCAGGTGCCGCGCGGGTCGGCGACGCTCTGCTGCGGGTTTGACTGCGCCGCCAGGTGATAGATGACCTCGGGCCGCTCGCGGCCGATCCGATCCGCCAGCGCGGCCTCGGCCGCCGCGACCAGATCGAGCGGTTCGATCCGGACGGTTTCCCCGAGGTGGGCCAGATCCGACGGCCAGCGTCCGGTCGCCGAGAGGCCCATCACCTGGTCCCCCTCGGCGACGAGGTGCTCGCACAGGTGCCCGCCCACGAAGCCCGACGCGCCGGTCACCAGTGCTCGCATGCCGCCTTTTCCTGTTCCTCGGGTGCTGGTTTTCGTCCTGGTGCTCCGTCGGATCCGAAGCTGTGGGATGGAGCTGAGGCGGGGTCATGAGACACGCGCCCAACATCCCGGTCATCCTGTCACGGGTCAAGCCATGTCGACCCGGGAGGGTCCGACGCCCGCCGCCGGTCGCGGCGCGCACCCGGACTCACGCCGAGTGCCGCAGGACGAAAGGGGACACCTCCGGGTTGCGATAGGCGCCGGAGCGCACGCGGTCGACCCACCGGGCATTGGCGCGATACCACGCGACGGTCTCGGCCAGCCCCTGTTCGAACGCCATTGACGGCTGCCAGCCCAGCTCGGCCTCGGACTTCGAGCAATCGACGGCATATCGCCGGTCGTGGCCCAGGCGGTCGGTGACGTGGCGGATCAATTCCTCGCCCTTGCCGCAGAGCTTCAGCAGCGCGTGGGTCACGTCGATGTTGAACCGCTCGGACCGGCCGCCGAAGTTGTAGGTCTCGCCCGCCCGCCCGCGCCGCAGGGCCGCGTCGATCCCGCGGCAGTGGTCCAGCACGTGGATCCAATCGCGGACCTGCCGACCGTCGCCGTATACCGGCACCGGCACGTCGGCCAGCAGGTTGGTGATGAACAGCGGGATCAGCTTCTCGGGGAACTGGTACGGGCCGTAGTTGTTCGAGCAGCGGGTGATGATCGTGTCCATGCCGAAGGTGTGGTGCGCCGCGCGGACCAGCAGGTCGGCCCCAGCCTTGCTGGCGGCATACGGGCTATTTGGCGCGAGCGGCGTGTCCTCGCGGAAGGGTGGGTCATCGGGCGCGAGGGTGCCGTAGACCTCATCCGTCGAGACCTGGACATACCGCCCGACCTTCGCCGCGCGCGCCGCGTCGAGCAAGCACTGCGTGCCCACGACATTCGTCCGCAAAAACGGCGTGGCGTCGTCGATCGAGCGATCGACATGGCTCTCGGCGGCGAAGTTGACGACGGCGTCAAATCCCCCCTCGGCGATCAGCCGCGTCACCAGCGGCCGGTCGGCGATGTCGCCGCGGACGAAGTGATAGCGGGGGTGCTCGACCAGGTCGGCGAGGTTATCAGGGTTCCCGGCGTAGGTCAGGGCGTCGAGGTTGGTGATCTCGATCTCCGGGTCAATTTCCAGCTCGTGGCGCACGAAGTTGGCGCCGATGAACCCGCAGCACCCGGTCACCAGGATCCGCTTGATCTTGCCTGTCATCCTGACCTCCCAAACCAGGCCGGCCGGCCCGCGCGAGGCCCGCCTTCATCCTTGAGGCGGGACGGCCCGGGCGCCCCAGAACACGCCAGCGTCAAGGTACTCTGACCCGCGTTATTCGACAAGGCCACTCACGCGCCAGGGTCCTGTCCAGGAGGTGGGTCCGCCCCCCGACCCGGGCGGAAGGGACCGGTTCGCACCCGGGCGGGCGGGTTCGGCGGACGGGTCGGACGGGTTCGGCGGACGGAGCCGCCTCCTTGTGCGACTGGAATTGCATCGAATCATCAGGGTGCAAGTCCCTGTCGGGATGTTCTGGCATCTCGTGATCGAAGGTAACTGCGTCGCCGCGAGGCGGGACGGAGAGCAACCGAAGGTAATTGTTCAATCGGTAACGCAGGTGAACTCGATTCGGCCGGTCGTCGTGACGAGCCTGCGAAATGGGTCCACGCAAGAGGGAAAGCGAAGATCGGCGGACGGAGCCGCCTCCTACCCTACCAGACAACCCGGATCGGCCGGCGGCTGGGGCCGCGGTCGTTGAGTGTCGCGGCGGGCCCTACCTCGCTTCGCCGCGGGCCCTACCTCCCTTCGCCGCTGCTCGCCCCGGCGCCGGCCGTGAGGGTCAGCGAGACCGTGCCCGACGCCGACACGGCGACCTGCCCGCTCGCAAGGACCTCGTCGCCGCCGAGCGCCGAGACGGTCCAGCGTCCCGGCCAGAGCCCCATCAGCTCGATCCGATCGCAGCTCGACCACGACGGGAATTCCTGGCGGACCGTCGCGCCCGACGCATCGGTGGCGACCACCGCGGTCGGCACGCGCGTCGGCCTCGCGAAGCGGATCTCGCCGCGGATCGCCGCGCCTCGTACGAATGTCCGCGCGGCGACATCCACCACGCCCGCCGGCACGTTCACGTCATCGATCCGGCAATAGCCCGCCTCCGGGTCGTGCACGAACAGCGTGTACCGGCCCGGCGTGATGTAGCGAACGCAAAAGTTCCCGTCGTCGTCGCACCGCGCCCGCCTCGGCGGGCCGTGGCCCTCGCGCGGCACCGCGGTCGCCTCGATGGGCCGGTCAAAGTTCCGCCGAGGCGCCGGCACCTTGCCCGTGATGCAGCCGCCGCCCAGGGGAATCCGCACCTTGCCGTTCCCGCCAGCCGGCACGATGACCTCGCCGTCGAACAGTGGGCCGCTGTCGAGGTCCGTCCGGCCGAGCCAGTCATAAAGCCGCAGACGATACGTGCCGGGCCCGACATCGGGCAGCACGATCGCCTGCGCCGCGTCGAGCTGGACCCAGTCCGGCTCGGCGAATGACAGCGGTCCCTTCGACAGCGGCACCAGCTCGACCCGGAACATCGGCTCGCGGGTCGTCATGTTGTCGACCTTCCGCGCGGCGCCCAGGCCCGTGCCCGACTCATATTGCGCCTTCGACCCGTCTCCGATGGCGAAATCCAGCGTGAACCGGCGATGAGCGTCGGGCTCGAAGCCGTGGACCCGGGTCGTCTGCCCCTCGGCGACGACGATCCTCCAGGAGTGGGTCTCGATCACATCGAAGAACGCCTCTGGAACACCGACAACAGCCTCGCCCACCGGCACCCCGTCGACCGCGAACCGGCCATCCTCGTCGGCGACGAACCAGAACTTCCAGGGGCCGTCGGGATCGGCCGTCTGATCCCGACGAAGTCCTGCGACATAACCCCTGGCGAACGCCCAGGGCTCGCCTTCGGGGTGCCAGATTCGTCCCGCGACGCGGCCTCTCGCCATCGGCGTCGTGACGCCGAGGGGGATCGTCCCGATGTCCATCCCGGCGGCGGGCACGTCGAGCATCTGCTCGGTCGTGGGGATGCTCTTGCCGATCAGGGTCAGGCGATACCTGTCGGCACGCAGGTGCTCGAACCGCAGGATGCCGTCGGCAGCAGGGGCCGCCTCGCGGGCGAACAGCTCTGCGGCGAGCGGATGGAAGGGTACGGAGGTCTCGTCGCGCGACGGCTCGCGGCGGGGGACGAGCCGCGCCTCGACGTGCTTTCGCAGGGCCTCGGGGACCCCGATCCTCGCCGTCACCGCGGCGCCCGGTTCGAGGCGGATCTCCATCGGCCGGCCGTCGCGTCGGAACTCGATCCAGCCCTCCCACCCCGCGAACCCGTCGGCCGCGACGCCGACCCACCACGTACCCTCCTTCGACAGGCCCAGCGTGAAGCGGCCGTCGCGGTCGCGGACCTTGCGGCGGACGCAGTCGGATTCCGGCGGCAACCGGCCTGGTCCCGCCGCCACGGCGAACGACTCAACTGGCCGGCCGTCGGGCCCGACGACTCGTCCCTTCAGGGGGAGCGCGGGCTCCAGCACCACCACGGTCCCGCCGGGCCTCGACGGCGAGTCGACGTCCTCTTCCCTGAGCTCCCGGTCGATGTACCCGTCCCTGTGGATCGTCAGGCTGAGGAAGAACCCGAGCCTCCGGACGACCAGCCTCCCATCCTTTCCCGACGTCGCCGGGGCACCAGTGAGACCCACGACCGACGCGCCCTCCAGCGGCTTCCCCTCGGTGTCGACGACCGTCATTTCGACTACGCGACCGGGCTCGACGAGGATGTCATGAACGGCGCCGGTGATCTTGCCCTCGCGAACGTGCCCGCCGCGCACGTAATCGGGATGGTCCACCTCGACGCCCAGCTCGGGATCGACTCCGCGGATTTCGTAGCGCCCGTCGATGCCGGTTTTGACCTGCTTGTCCTCGTCGGGCATCAGGTTGAATCGCTCGCGATGCGGGGTGACCGTCGCCCCGGCGATCGGCGCCCTCGTGCGCGCGTCGCGCACCGTCCCCCTCAGGGTGATCCCGCGGCGCAGCGCGAACTCGACGCGCCGGGGCCGATCGGCGGACCGGATGAGGGCCTCCTGCTCGAACGGATCGCGGATGTAGTCGGGCGACCGGACGCGCACCACCAGCCGGCACGAGCCCGGCGCCTGGATCTCCACGGTGCCCGCGGGCGACCGGACGGGGATCCACGCCTCGCGGTTCGCGGGACCCTTCAGCCCCGGCGCCTCGTAGAAGAACTGGTAATCGAACTCGCCGATGGGCGCCCGGCTCGCGCGGTCGAGGACGACCAGCGTGACGGGCCGAAGGTCCGCCTTCGGATCTCGCGGAGCCTGCTGGCGGGGGGCGCCGGCCGCGTCGGTCGCGATGGCCAGCGTGGCCGCCATCGCGAGGAACGTCGTGCGCATCGATGCCATCCTCCTTCCGATCGGTCCCCGTGGATCGCCATGGTGGATGGCCCGGATGATAGCACGAGTGGCATCTGTCGGCGAGCCTGCCGGCGCCCGGCGATGGGTCGCCGATGGTCGCACGTCATCCGAAAAAATCGGCGCCCCGCTCGCGAGGCCAGGGCGCCTCTACCGGAGAGCGGCCGCTTTTATCGCGGCGGCATGAAGTCGTTCAGGCTCTCCATCCTGATGCGTCTGAACCGTCAGGCTGGAAAGCCTGACCTACGTGAGATGCGTCTGAACCGTCAGGCTGGAAAGCCTGACCTACGTGAGGCAACAGGGCCTGAAGGTTCACCCGTCGCAGATTCCTGATCGTATCGTCCCAGCCTCCTGATCGTCGTGCGCGCCGACCGCGCCGGCACGGCCGTTCCCCGCAGGCCGCGGGTCCGGTCGCTGTGCGCGCCTGGCCTGTCCGGGCAGCCCCCGCGGCCGCTCCGTGATCGGTTCCTCATCGTGTCTCAACAGGGAGTCATGACCTGATGCCTGCACAGAACTCTCGATCGTCGTCGCCTGACCGATCCTCGAGCCATTCCCGGCGCGGCCGGCGGCCGCGCCAGCGGTTCGCCCCCGTCGTGGTGCCGCTCGAGACCCGCGCCCTGCTCAGCACGCTGACCGTCACCAATGACGACGACAGCGGCACGGGCTCGCTGCGCTACGAGCTGGGGATCGCCCAGGCCGGCGACACGATCGACTTCGCGCCGAAGGCGTACGGCACGATCACGCTGACAGCCGGCCCGCTCTCGGTGGGCACGAGCGTCGACGTCCAGGGGCCTGGCGCGAGCAACGTCACCATCAACGGCGGCGGCAAGTCGAGCGACTTCATGATCGCCCAGGGTGTCGAGGCGACCATCTCGGGCCTGACGATCACCGGGGGCAACGTGGCCACATCGGGGAGCTTCGGCGGCGGCGGGATCACCAGTTACGGCACGCTCTCGCTCGACCATGTCGTCGTCACCGGGAACTCGGTCGGGACGGGTGCCTACGGCGCCGGCGGGATTCTCACCATCGGCGCGCTGTCGATCACCGACAGCTCCATCTCCGACAACTCGACCACGGGCAACCAGGGCGGCGGGATCTTCGACTTCGGCCACGACCTGAGCGTGACCGACAGCACCGTCAGCAACAACAACGGCGGCGTCTACATCGACGGCTTCGGCGTCTCTTCCATGCCGACGCTCACGGTCACCGACAGCTCGATCTTGGGCAACACCATCTCGGCCGGCCAGGCGCTCGGTGCCGGGATTGAATCCGATGGGGCGAATGTCACGATCAGCGGCAGCGTCCTCGCCAACAACACGGCCTCGAGCACTCTATCGCTGGGCGGGGCCATCCACATGGGGTTCTCGTCGCCGTCGGCTTCGAGCGTCCTGATGATCACCGACAGCACCTTCAGCGGCAACCAGGCGCTGGCACCGGATGGCGGCGGCGTCGGCGGCGGAGCGATTTATACCGATCCGGGCGCAACCATCTCGATCAGCCACACCCGATTCGTTAACAACACCGCGAGCTCCGTCTCCGGCGCGGGGGGCGGCGCCCTCGACCTGAACCAGTTGGCGAAGGGCACCATCACCGACAGCACCTTCACCGGCAATCAGGCGATCTTGCCGGCGTCCACGTCGGCCGCGGGCTCCCCCGCAAGCGGTGGCGCGATCGAGCTCCAGGGATACGGCGGCGCCCTGGCGATCTCCGACAGCACCTTCGCCGGCAATCAGGCGATCGTGCGGGTCGCGGGCGGCTTGAGCGTCGGCGGGGCCATCCTCAACCAGGGCGATTCGGTCCTGTCCCTGGCGGACAGCCTGGTGATGAATAACAGCGCCATCGGGGGCGCCGCCTCGTCGAGCGATCCCTACGGCGGCTTCGGCGCCGGCGGCGGACTGGTCAACCAGTTCGGCGCCACGGCCACCGTGACCGATTCCACCTTCCTCGGCAACCGGGCCATCGGCGGCTCCTCGGCGCAGGCGGGCGGCTACGCCGGCTCCGCCTGGGGCGGCGCGATCCTGAACGCCATCGGCTCGACGCTCACGATCACCGGCGGCACGATCGCGGGCAACGCGGCGCTCGGCGGCGACGGCTCGAACGGCGCCGTGGGCGGCATCGCGCAGGGCGGCGGGATCTTCAATGGCTCGAAGCTCCAGGCCTCTGGCGTCACCGTCCTGCTCAACACGGCCGTCGGCGGATCGGGCGGCGGCTTCGGCGCCGGCGGCGGCGTGTTCGTCTCGGGCAGCGGGGCCAGCGCGTCGCTGACCGACATGCTCATCACCCTGAATTCGGCCGTGGGCGGATCGGGCGGCGGTAAGGGCGATGGCGGCGGCCTTTACATCGGCACCGGCGCGGTGACGCTCAGGAACACCCGGGTGGTTGCCAACCAAGCCTCCACCGACGGCGATAACATCTACGGGAAGTACACCAACGGGTGACGAACCAACGGACCGTCCCCTTCAGGGCTCCGGGGGCGGTCCGTTCGGCCGACGCGCGGGGGCGCGGGGCTCGGGGAGAGTTCCTCGATGCCCCCGCGCGTCGCGGTACGCCGATTGCCTTCCGATGAGTCGGATCAACTCAACGGGAGGGACCAGCGTGGCCATCGCCGAAACGCAGCCGCAGCCGACATCCGCATCCAGATCTCAACACGACAAATTGCCCGCGTATGCCGCGACCCTGACGGCCTATCACCGCGCCTTCGCGCACGAGCTGCGCGAGCTGTTCGACCGCCTGCCCGTGCGCCCGGGCGACCGGGTACTCGACCTGGCCTGCGGCGACGGCGTGTACTCGCGGTGGCTGGCCGAGCATGTCGGGCCGCAGGGGAAGGTCCTCGCTGTGGACCTCTCGCCCGCGTTTCTGGACCTCGCCCGGCGCGAGGTCGAGGAGGGCGGCGTCGCCGACCGCGTGACGTTCGCCCAGGGCGATTTGCGGCACCTGCCGATCCCCGATGATGGGTTCGACCTGGTCTGGTGCGCGCAGAGCCTCTACAGCCTGCCCGACCCGGTCGAGGCCCTGCGGCGGATGGAACGCGCCGCGAGGCCCGGCGGGGTCGTCGCCGTGTTCGAAAACGACGAGCTGCATCATGTGCTGATGCCCTGGCCCGTCGAGGTCGAGCTGGCCCTGCGCGACGCGGAGCTGAAGGCGCTTTCGGAGCTCTCGAAGAAGCCGCAGAAGTTCTACGTCGGCCGGCATCTGCGCACGGTCTTCCGCGCCGCCGGGCTCACCTCCTGTCGGCACAAAACCTGGACCATCGACCGCCAGGCCCCGCTCGGTCCGGATGACCGGGCCTATTTCGCCGGCTATCTCGCCGACCTCCGCGACAAGGCCACGCCCCATCTTGCCGGCTCGCCCGAGATCCGCGACGAGTTCCTGCGCCTGGTCGCCCCGGATTCGCCCGGGTACCTGCTCGACAACGCCGATTTCACCGTGACCTGCCTGAACCACCTGGCGTGGAGCACCGCGGAGAATAGAGGTTAGGGGCGGGTAAGGCGAACCGGCGACGTCGGTCTCCGGGTGCGTTCTTCAGGCATGACCCGGCGAATCACGTCGCCGATGGCCTGGCGCCGACGTCGCACGGCCGCCTCGCCCCGATTCTCGCTCCATCAATACTGATCCCTCTGGATGGTCTCATTGCCGTTGCGGGTGGTGAGCGCCTCCAGCACGCCGCGGTCGATCGTGCTCCTGAGGAAAAGCACGCTGCCGTCGACGAACAGGGCGTTGAAGCCGTTGTTGTGATACCCGTGGTGGCTGCCGAGTCCGCGGTCGGGCAGCAGGATCGTGCCGGGCGACTGGTCCTCGGGCTTCGTCCAGGGGACGACGTGGCGCGACTCGCCGACGAGCAGGGTGTTCGACGCGCCGTCGGTGATCTCGCCGATCTTCACCGGCCGGCCGTCGGGCGGGAACGGCGTGTCCGGTCCGACCACGACCTGGTATCCGGTCATCCCGGGCGGCAGCTCGCGGTCGCTGGGGCACTGGTAGACGCTCGGCGTCCGCTCGAGCAGGGCGCGGTTATGGGGGCTGTCCCAGGGTTCGTCCAGGCGGAACTGGGTGAAGAGTTGTCTCTGCTCCAGGTAGGGCAGGATCAGCACCCGCCAGCTCAGCAGCGGGCGGCCGTTCTTATCGGTGATCGCGGCGGGCGGCAGGCAGCCGTTGTCCTCCAGGTAATTGTGCATCGCCAGGCCGATCTGCTTGATGTTGTTGGTGCACTGCGCCCGCCGGGCCGCCTCGCGGGATGACCGGACCGCCGGCATCATGAAGGCGACCGTGAGCAGGCAGTTGAACACCCCCAGCGCGATCCCGGCGATCGCCAGCCCCCGGCCGCGGGCCGGCCGCTTCGATTCCCTCAGCTCGCGCAGGGCCTTGATCCCCATGACGATCGCCGGCAGGCCGCTGAGGCATCCGAGGAAGAAAATCAGCCCCAGGCCGAGGCTCGCGATCGCCTTCGCGTTCGTTGGCGCCGGTACCGGCGTCGGGGCCGACGCCGGAGCCATCAGAGGCGGGCGCCGGTCGACCGACGGCTCGCGCCCCGCCGCCGGCGGCCCAATGCGGGGG
Organism: Planctomycetales bacterium; assembly: GCA_027452145.1. Taxonomy (GTDB): domain Bacteria; phylum Planctomycetota; class Planctomycetia; order Isosphaerales; family Isosphaeraceae; genus JAKAUH01. The sequence continues at coordinate 116,596 of DAIDHB010000556.1, read as the reverse complement.
ATCTCCAGCTCGCGCCCGCAGGCCGGGCACCGGATCCAATGGCCGCCCTCGGACCCGGAGCATTCGACCAGCCGGCCGCACGCGCACGTCACGATGATGGTCATGGTCGGGCTCGGCTCGATTCGTGGGGATTGCCGTCTACGACAAAAGTCGGTGGCTCTCCTGAATCCTAGTCGACGCGAGGGCGATCGGCAAGGCAGGGCAGGGGGGGCGGGTCGTCAGTTGCCGGGATTACTCCCAGGCCGAGCGGAGCCAGATGCCGCCGTCGACGGCGAGGGCGGTGCCGGTGATGTAGTCGGCGTCATCCGAGGCGAGGAACACGGCGGCCTTGCCGATGTCAGCGGGCGTGCCGAGCCGGCCCCAGGGGAGCGTCGGGCCAGCGCTGGCGATCGCGTCGGCGCCGAAGACCTCGTGCTCGCCGGGCGTGTCGATCCAGCCGGGCTCGATCACGTTGACGTTGATCCGATGTTTGTATAACTCGGCTGCAATCGTGAACGCCATGTTGTTCAGGCCGGCCTTGGCGGCGTTGTAGGCGACGCTGCGCGCATACGGCGTATGCACATGGCAGCTCGAGATAAAAACGATCTTGCCGCCGCCGCCGCGCGCGACCATGTGCCGGGCGACGAGCTGGCTCATGTGGAACCCGCCGATGAGCGTGCCGTCGATCACCCGGGCGAAGGTCGCGGGATCATATTCGAGGAAGTCGCCGCGTCGGTTGAACGCCGGGTTGCTGACGAATATGTCGATTCGCCCCAGGGCGGCGACCGCCCGGTCGACGACGGCCTCGCACGCCGGGCGGGCAAAGGCGTCCCCCTCGACGGGTTCGGCGCGCCGGCCCATCGCCTGGATCTCGGCGACCGTGGAGTCGAGTGCCTCGGTCCGCTCGCGGTCGTTGACGGCGACGTCGGCCCCGGCGCGGGCGAGCTCCAGCGCGATGCCCCGGCCGATCCCGCGGGCGGCGCCCGTCACCAGGGCGGTCTTTCCCATCAGCTTCATCGCGGCGAACCTTCCATCGAAGAGTCTGTCCCAGGATTGGGAGGGCGAGGGCTCCTGCCGAGCCGGGTTGAGGCGATGCGTTTTCCCTGTCCCGGCTCGCCCTCCCGATGGGAGGCCCCTGGGGACAGGCACCCCGATGAACCCGTGCCGTCTCCGTTGCGTCGAGGAGTATAATCGCGCCGCGACCCGGCAAGCAACCGCCCGCGGCGGCCGGTTGTGGTGTGCGGGCGTGCCTGCATCGTCAGGGCCGCATGGCGGCGGCGAGGCGGGCGTCGACGTCGGTCCAGAGGGCCCGGCAGGCCTTCTGCTCGGCCTCGGGCAGGCGCTTCAGGGCGGACTCGTCGCGGATGGCGGCGAGGTCGCTGTCGCGCTTCCAGTGGTCGAGCATCCGGCCGGCGGCGGCCTTCGCGTCAGGGTTGCCGGATTCGATCCCTTTGGTCCAGGCGGCGAGGTCGGCGCGCAGGCAGTCGAGTGCCTGCTTGCGCCAGCGGGCCTTCTCGCCGTCGTCCTTGACGGGGTCGATGCCCTGGCCATCGGCGGCCAGCGCCGCGTCGCAGGCGGCATTGTAGCGGTGGCCGGCGCGCAGGTTGTCGGCGAGCCTGGGGTCGGCGGCGAGGGCGTCGGCGAACAGCCGGGCCGCCAGGGCGTGTCGTTTCATCCCGTGGAGAATCCGGCCCAGGGTGATCCCCTCGTCGGCGTTTTTGGGTTTGTCGTCGCCGCGGATCACGGCGGGCAGGCGGTCCTCGAGCTGGACGCTCTGCTCGGCCTGGCGGATCCATTCGGCGGTGGGATACGGCCAGCCGGGCTGGCGCGAACCCAGCTCGTGCCCCTTGCGCAGGGCGTCGAGGGCCTCGCGGTAGCGGCCCTGCTGCATCAGGATGCCGCCCAGGTTGCAATGGGCCTGGGCGATATCGGGCTGGAGGCGGACGGCCTGGCGATACTCGGCGACCGCCTCATCGATCTTGCCCAGAGCCTGGAGGGCGACGCCGAAGTCGAAGTGGGCCACGCCGTCGTCGGGGCGGATGCGCAGGGCCTCGCGGAAGGGCTCGACGGCCTCGGCCGGCCGGCGGGCGTCGGTCAGGGCGACGCCGAGGTCGACGAGGGCCTCGAAGTAGCGGGGCCGGATGCGGAGGGCCTCGCGGTACTCGGCGATCGCCTCCTCGCGCCGGCCCATCTGCTCCAGGACCAGGGCGAGGTTGCGATGCGCCCAGTGGTAGTCGGGGCGCAGCCGGATGGCCGCGCGGTACTCGGCGACGGCCTCCTCGCGCCGGCCCAGATCGGCCAGGGCCAGGCCCAGTTCGTTGTGGGCGTCGACGGAGTCGGGCTGGATGCGGAGAGCCTCGCGGAACTCGACGATCGCCTCCTCACGCTTTTTCTGGGCGGCCATGACCCTGGCCAGACCGAGGTGGGCGTCGGGGTGGTCGGGCCGGATGCGCAGGGCGTCGCGGTAGGCGGCGAGCGCCTCATCTTGCTTGCCCGCGTCGAGCAGCAGGCCGCCGAGGTTGACGTAGGCGTCCACGAAGTCGGCCCAGAGGCGGATGGCGTCGCGGTAGGCGGCGATGGCCTCATCCCGCTGTCCCTGGGCGGCCAGGGCCCGGGCGAGCTGGAAGTAGCCCGAGTCAATGGCGGGCCGGAGGCGGATGGCCTCGCGGGCCTCGGCGACGGCCTCGGCCGGCTTGCTCAGGGCGAGGAGGGCGGCGCTCAGGTCGCTGCGGGCCTGGGCGTCGTCGGGCCGGAGGCGCAGGGTCTCGCGGCATTCGGCGGCGGCCTCCTGGTACTTGCCGCAGCGGGCCAGCACCGTGGCGAGGATGTGGTGGGCCCCGGGGGCGTCGGGCCAGAGCCGGACGGCTTCGCGGCATTCGGCGATGGCCTCGTCGAACTTGCCCTGGGCGGCGAGGAACCGGCCGAGGTCGGAGCGGCGCTCGGCGTCGTCGGGCCGCTCGAGGACGGCCTTTCGCGCGGCGGCCGTGCCCTTCTCACGCGCGTCGGCCGCCCCGGCGGCGTCCCCGTGCTCCTGAAGCAATCGGGCGAGGTCGAACCACTGGCCGACGATGTCGGGCCGCAGCCGCACCAGTTGCTCCAGGATCGCCTTCGCCTCGCCGAAGCGGCCGAGGCGAAGCAGCAGGATCGCCAGGTCATGGCCGGTCTCGGGCTGCAAGGCGCGGGCCGCGCTGAGGTGGGCGATCGCCTCGTCCATGCGCGGCGGTCGGAGATCGGCGAGCAGCCGGCCCAGGTGGAAGTTCACCCACACGTCGCCCGGCTGAGCGAGGTCCGTTCGACGCAGCAGGTCGACGGCCGCGGGGTTCTCGCCGGCCATGCCCAGGATCCAGGCCAGCCGCGTGACGGTCGTCGTTGGCCATTTCTGCGGATCGGCCTGGCGGGCCAGCTCGAGCAGTGCCGCTCGCTGGGCCTTGGGGTCGGGCAGGGACCAGAGCTCGCGCAGCCGGTCGCGCGTGGCGTCGGGATCGGCGGCGCCGGCGGCGGCGACCAGGCGTTTCCACGCGGCCTCGTCCTTGCCGCGGATCGAGCGCCGACGGGCGGCCCAGTCGTCGAGGACCGTGGCGAGCGCGAGCGCCACGCGAGGCGGCCGCGACCGGATCCTCGCCCCGGCCGCCTCGGGTCCCAGGGCGTCGAGGTCCAGCCCGGCGGCGCGGAACGCCGACGCATACGAGGCGTCGGCCACCGTGTCGTCGCGCTCCTCCATCCGCCTCAGGCGCAGGTCCTGTGCCCGGCGCAGCAGCTCGGCATCCGCCCGGGCCGCGCCGGCCCGGCGGCGGACCTCCTCGCGCAGGTCCTCGACCTCGCGGCGCGACCGCGCGTCGATGAGCGGCCCCAGTAGGTCGGCGGCGCGCTGGGCCGCCGCGGCCGCCGCGGCCCAGCGCTCGGGGGATCCGTTCGGGTCGTCGAGCGCCTGGCGGCGGAGCAGCTCGACGTCGCGCAGGGCGACCGACAGCCGCGACGCCTGCTCCTGCTTCTGCCGCACGTACACCGCCGCGCCGACCGCGCCGAGGCCCACGAGCATCACGATTGCCGCCGCGAGGCCCATCGTGACCAGCCGACGCTTCCGTTCCTCCTCGGCCCGGGCGTCGGCGCGGGCGCGGGCCAGCTCGGTGAGGCGCAGCCGCTCCTGCACGCCCGAGAGATAGGCCGTCATCCGATCGGCGACGGCCGACGCGTCGCGGGGCCGCTCGTCGCGGTCAACCGCCAGGGCGTCGCGGGCCAGCGCCACCAGCTCGCCCTCGGCGCCGCAGGCCTCCAGGCGGGCCAGCGCCTCGGCCGTATCGCCACGCGCCGCCTTGCGGACGATCTCGATCGAGGAAGTCCCCGTGAACGCCGGCCGGCCGGTGAGGATTTCGCAGAGGATCGAGCCCAGCGCGAAGACGTCGGCGCGCTCATCCACCCGCTCGCCCTGGCCCAGCGCCTGCTCGGGCGCCATGAAAGCCGGCGTGCCCATGATGGCGCCGGCCTGCGACATGTCGGCGCCCTCGAGGCTGCGCGCGGTGGCCACCGGAGCTTCCTCGTTGTGGTCGTCGTCGTCGGGGCGGCTGTCGCCGCCAGGCTCGCCGGTGCCGCGTAGAACCTTCGCAAGGCCCCAATCCATCACCTGGACCTCGCCGAACGAGCCGACCATGACGTTCGAAGGCTTGAGGTCGCGGTGGATCACGCCGCGGGCGTGGGCATAGGCCATCGTCTGGCAGACCTGAGCGAAGATCCCCAGGAACCTCGGCAAGTCGACCGACGGGTCCTCGCGCTCGTGCAGCAGCTCGGCGAGGGTGCGCCCGCGGACCAATTTCATGGTGAAAAAAGGCCGGCGGTCGGCGAAGGCGCCCAGCTCGTACACCGGCACGATGCCCGGGTGCTGGAGCTGGCCGCCGATCTGGGCCTCCTCGACGAACCGGCGGACCATCTCGGGCCGGTCGTGGTGGTCCGCCAGCAGCACCTTCACGGCCAGATCGCGGCCGAGGTCCGCGTCGCGGCCCCGCAGCACCGAGCCCATGCCGCCGCGCGCGATCTCGCCGAAGACCTGGAGCCGCGCCGAGGCCAGGCGGCCCGGCAGCCCGGCCGGAGCGGCCGGCCCATCGCTGCCCCCCGGCTCGGTCGAATCCAGGGCGCCGGCCGTCTCTTCGGGGAGCGACAGGCGAGGGACGTGCCCGACTGTGGCCTCGAGTGCGCCCAGGACACCCGTCCGCCCGTCGTCGCCGGCCTTGAGCGTCCCGGTGTCCTCGTCCGCATCCCCGGCTGGTCCGGGGCGGCGCGGCAAGGGGTCCTTGGTCCACGTGTCGGTCGACTCGGCCCCGCAGCTCGGGCCGCGATTCCCGTCGGTCATCGGCGCATCTCCCGGTCGTCGGCGTCGGCGGTCGGCCGGCCGCCTCCGATCGCGGCCGCCTTGCCTGATCCATCTATCTTTACCCGATTGGAGATGTGAATTGACAGGGGGCGGCGGGTTTTTGGAGGGGTCGGCAATCGCGCCGGCTTGGAGTCGGTCGGGCTTTCCTGGCCGATCTCCGCCGAGTCGGGCCGGAAAGCCTACCTACGGGATCACCCGCTCGAGCCGGCGGACGATCTCGGACCGGGGCTGGACGCCGATCAGGCGATCGACCTCGCGGCCGCCTTTGAGGATCAGGAGCAACGGGATGCTGCGCGCCTGGAACCGCGCGGCCGTCGTGGGGTTGTCGTCGACGTTGAGCTTGGCGAACCGGACGCGGCCGGCCATCTCGTGGGCCAGCTCGTCGAGCACCGGGGCGATCATCCGGCACGGGCCGCACCAGGGGGCCCACAGGTCCAGCAGCACCGGCAGCGGCGAGCGCTCGACGTCCTCGGCGAAGGTCGCGTCGGTGACGACCAGCGGCCGGGTGGCGATCGGCATTCGCACCTTGCAACGCCCGCAGACGGGCGTCAGGCCCCGTTCGACCTCCTCCAGCGGCACCCGATTGGTCACGCCGCAGGAGGGGCAGCGAATCAGGCGTGTGTCGGGCATGATGGCTTCCCTCTATTTTGATGTATGGGAGTGGCCCAGCGCGGCCCCTGGCCGCGGTCTTCGGTCTTCGACGACCTTGCGACGCAGCATGCCTCCAGCTTAACGTCTGCCCGCCCGCCCGCGGAGTGGCTCGTCCCGGCCGGTCCGGTCGAGGCGGTCGACCCGCGCGGAAGAGGGAAACGCCAACGGCCCGGCGGTGGGCCGGGCCGTTCGGGCAGTCTCGGGTTGCGTTGCAAGGGGCCTCCACCGATCGGTCGGGCCCGGTCAGGCGGCATTCCCGGCGGCGGTGGAGGCCGTCGCGGGCATCGACACCGAGGCCGTCCCCGGGTCGGTCCGGGCGGTCGTCGAGGAGTGCCCGGCATCGGAAGCGACCTCGGCATCGGCCACGGGGCCTGGAGCCTCGGTCGCGGGCGCCTTCGTCCTGTCGAATAACGGCATCGGAGCTCCCGGCCGGCGGGGCGTGGAAGCACGCTTCGCCGCCCGCCGGGCCTTCGCCGCCGCCTCCAGCCGGCGCGCGGCCCGCTGGATCGTCGAGTGGTCGGGGACCCGGACCAGCCCCAACGCCTCGCGGAGCTCGGTCCAGTCGCGCAGCGTCGCCTCCAGCCCGCGGTAATCCGTCTTCAACAGCCGGCGCAGGGCCACCAGGGCATAGAGTTGATGCTGCGTGTAATCATGCCGCGAGAATCGCGACGAGTATTGCGGGATCGCCTCACCGGCCTCGGCCATGGCCCTCCGAGCCAGCTCCAGGGGCGATTTCATTCGAGTCCTGGGTCGGTCGACCTGTCGTGCGTTTTCCATACAATCAGTACGACGCAAACAACCGGAAAGTTCTGTCCACGCCGGGAGATACCGCCATTTCGCCACCGCCGCCGCCGCGTCCCGGTCCACGCGGCTGATCCGTCCCGGACGACGGCCGCTGCTTCCGCCTTCGGCCAGTCGGAGTCGAAGGGCGGACGTCGATCCCAGATTCGATGCATGGGCCCTCCACTCCCCACCGCCATGAGCCGGCGTCATCCCACGCCAAGGCGACGCACGTCAATGGCCCACAATCGTCCGCCATTTGTTAAACAAGTATTGTATCGCCCCGTCTCAGCGGTTAAGCTCCAACATGGTCCGTTCGCAGCATCCCTGGAGGGCGATGACCATGTTTCGAATCATGCACGGTGCGAGTCGCGATTGTGACGGGGTCTCGCGGCGCGGGTTCCTGCGAGTGGGGGGGCTCGGACTGGCCGGGTTGTCTCTCGCCGACCTGTTCCGGCTCGAGGCCCGGGCGGCGGCGCCTGGAGCCGAGACCGCAACCGCGACCAGAGCCGCGACCTCGACGGCCGCCGGCGCGAAGAACGTGATCCTGCTCTGGATGCAGGGCGGGGCGAGCCATATCGATACGCTCGACCCCAAGCCCGAGGCGCCCGCCGAGATCCGCGGCGAGTTCGGCGTGATCGACACGGCGCTGCCGGGGGTGAAGGTCTGCGAGCACCTGCCGAGGCTGGCCCAGCACCTCGACAAGCTGACGATCATCCGCTCGGGGTATTCGTACAACGCCGGGCACGGGATCGCCGACGCCTACATGCTCTCCGGTTGGCGGTTCACGCCGGCCACGGTCTATCCGTCGATGGGATCGGTCATCGCCCGCGAGCTGCCGGCGGACCCGGGGATGCCGCCCTATATCCAGCTCGGCCGCTACGTCGACCAGAAGACCGGCGGGGGGCTGGCGGGGTATCTGGGGAACGAGCACAATCCGTTCGTGATGACGTCCGATCCGAACTCGAGGAAGTTCAGCGTCGACGGGATCACGCTGCCCGGCGGGTTGTCGGCGTCGCGGTTCGACCGGCGCCGGCGGATGCTCGATCGCTTCGACCGGTGGCAGGAGCGCGTCGAGTCGCAGGTGAGCGACTCGACCGCGATGGACCGATTTTATGAGAAGGCGTTCGGCGTCGTCACCTCGCCGAGGGCCAAGCGGGCCTTCGACCTGTCGGAGGAAGATGACAACCTCCGCAATCAGTACGGGCGGAACACCTTCGGCCAGGGCTGCCTGCTGGCTCGCCGGCTGGTCGAGGCAGGCGTGCGGTTTGTCACGGTCTCATCCCCGGGGTGGGACACGCATCAGCAGAATTTCACCAGTTTGAAAAACCGGCTGTTGCCCCAGCTTGATGCCGGCTATGCGGCGCTGCTGGCCGACCTGAAGGCGCGCGGCCTGCTGGAACAGACGATCGTGGTCTGGATGGGCGACTTCGGCCGGACGCCCAAGATCAACTCCGCGGCCGGGCGCGATCACTGGGCCGGCTCGATGGTCTTCGGCATGGGCGGTGGCGGGATCCGCGTCGGCGAGGTCTTCGGCAAGAGCGACCGCTACGCCGAGCAGCCCATCACGCGGATGGTCCAGGCCGAGGACATCGTCACCACGGTCTACGCGCAACTCGGCGTCCCGCTCGACCGCTATTACACGGCGCCCGACGGCCGACCGTTCCCGCTCAGGCCGGCCGGGCGCGTGCTGTCGGAACTGATCGGGTAGGCGAGGGACGGTCGGGCATTCTTGCCCGACGCCCTCAAGTAGGTCGGGCATTCTTGCCCGACGCTCAGCCCCTGTCGAGCTGGAAAGCCCGACCTACTTCCAGACGGCGAAACGTGGTCAATCGCTCGCCTCGACGCGAAGCAATCGGGAGGAGATCGCATGAGGGCGTCGATTCGAATCCTCGCGGCCGTCGCGCTGATCGGCACGGCTGCAACCGCGAACGCGGGCGCCGACCGTGATCGAGCGCGTACCGAGACCGCCGACAAACCGATTTCATTCACCACCGACGTTCAGCCGATCCTCACGAAGCTCGGCTGCAACCAGGGCGCCTGCCACGGCGCCCAGCACGGCAAGGGGAATTTCAAGCTCTCGCTTCGCGGCTTTGACGACGCGGCCGATTATCGCGAGATCGTCCGGGGCGCATTCGGCCGGCGGATCTCGGCCGTGGATGCGAAGGATAGCCTGCTCCTCCGCAAGCCGACGTTGCACACGTCGCACGAGGGCGGCCGGCGGCTCACCGAGGACTCGTGGGCCTACCAGACCCTCGTGCGATGGCTTCGCCAGGGCGCGCCCGGGCCGGCTGCCTCCGATCGAAAACTGAAACAACTGGTCGTCGAGCCGGCCGAGATCCTCCTCCAGCCGGGCGGCACGGCGAAAATCACGGCGAAGGCCGTCTATGAGGACGGCTCGAGCGAGGTCCTCACCGACAAGGCCGGCTTCGACAGCCAGGCGCCCATGGTCGCCCAGGTCGATGCGAGGGGCACCATCCACGCGTCCGGCGGCCGGGGCGAGTCGGCCGTGATGGTCCGCTTCCTCAGCTCGGTCGTCGCCACGCGCGTGATCGTCCCCTACGGCCCGCCGCCGTCGCTCGACTCCTTCAAGCCGAACAACATCGTCGACAAACTCTGGGCCGACACCTGGCAAAAGGTCGGGCTATCCCCGTCGCCCGTATGCGACGACGCCGAGTTCTTCCGCCGCATCCACCTCAACGCGCTCGCCACTCTCCCCCGCCCCGAGGACATCCGCGCGTTCCTGGCCGACAGGAGCCCCGACAAGCGCGACCGGGCGATCGACGCCGTGCTGAAGCGCCCCGAGTACGCCGCGCTCTGGGCGCACAAATGGGGCGACCTGCTGCTGAACAACCGCGAGACCGTCGGCAAGAAGGGGATGTGGTCGCTGCACAACTGGCTGCGGACCTCGTTCCGCGAGAACCGGCCGGCCGACGCGATGATCACCGAGCTCATCACCGCGATCGGCAGCCCCTATCAAAATGGACCGGCGAACTTCTACAAGATCGGCACCGCCGACGAGTGGACCGAGAGCACCGCGCAGGTCTTCCTGGGCGTCCGGCTCCAGTGCGCCCGGTGCCATAACCATCCCTACGAGAGCCTGCTCCAGGCCGACTACTACGCGATGAAGGCATTCTTCAGTCGCGTGGGCAAGAAGAACAGCCAGGATTTCGGCCTGGCCGGCGGCGACACGGTGATCTACATCCGCGACTCGGGCGAGGTCGCCCATCCGCGCACCGGCCAGGTGATGAAGCCGAAACCCGTCGGCGCCGCGCCGGTGGACGACCCGATCGATCGCCGCCGAGCACTGGCGGCGTGGATCTCGTCGCGCGACAACAAGGCCCTGGCACGGAACCTCGTCAATCGCTACTGGGGATATCTCTTCGGCCGCGGGCTGGTGAACCCGATCGACGACATCCGCGCCACGAACCCGGCGTCGAACCCGCAGCTCCTCGACGCGCTCGCCGACGACCTGATCGCCAATCATTATGATCTCAAGCATTTGATGCGAACGATCATGCGGTCGAAGGTCTACCAGCTCGGTGCGGTGGCGCTGCCCGCCAGCCGGGCCGATGTGGATAACCGCTACGTGACGCACTATTCCCCGACCCGCATGGGCGCCGAGGCGTTGCTCGACGCCGTGGACTTCGCCTGCGGGACGACCGAGAAATTCACCGGCCTGCCGAAGGGCTACCGGGCGATCGACCTGCCCGATTCCGACTACACCTCGGAGTTCCTCGACACGTTCGGGCGCCCCAGGCGCGCGGTGCCGTGCGAATGCGAGCGAAGCGAGGCTCCCACGATGACCCAGGCGCTTTTGATGATCAGCGGGGGTTTGCTCAACCGCAAGGTCTCGGATTCCGCCGGCCGGGTCTCGCGGTTGGTGAAGGAGAAAACGCCCCCGGCGAAGGCCGTCGAGGAGCTGTTCCTCTCCACGCTCTCGCGCCCGCCGACGGCTGCCGAGACTCGCGAGGCCGTCGCCGATATCCAGGCCGCGCCGAGCCCGAAGGAGGGCCTCGAGGACATGCTCTGGACCCTGCTCAACACCCGGGAATTCCAGTTCAACCACTGAGCGGACTGGCCCTGACAAAACGGGGACCGGCCCGAGCCATCGTGCTGCCGGTCCCCGTTTTTCAGGGCGTCTTATCCGAGTCAATTTCGACGGCAGGAAAGGAGGTCGGGCTTTCCAGCCTGACGCGGCTGAACCGTCGGGAAGGAAAGCCTGACCTACGAGAGAATCGTGCTTGCCGGGTAATCAGGTCGTGCCGCGAGCCGCGGCGGAACGAGGCTATCCCATGATGCGCCTGTCGATGCTCCGATCCGGCCCAGCCCTGACTCTGCTCGTGCTGCTGTTTGCCAGCCCGGCCATCGCGGAGACGCCCTATCCCGAGATCACCTACATCGTGCCCGGCGCGGTCTGCCGGGGCACGACGACCGAGGTGACGGTCGTCGCTCGCCAGGCCCGGCGCGGGTTCGACAACGCCTCGCAGGTGTTTTTCAGCGGCGAGGGCCTGCGCGCCGAGGTCCTGCCCCGCGAGGCGAAGGCACCCGTCGAGCGCCGCAAGCTGAAGGTGACCGTGGACAAAACCGCTGCGCCCGGCCTGCGCGAGGTCCGGGTGGCCACCGATGCCGGGATCTCGTCGATCGGCGAGCTGCTGGTCGTGGATGACCCGGTGATCGCCGAGGCGGCCGGGGCCCACGCCACTCCAGCGACGGCCCAGAAGGTCGAGGTGAACCGCGTGATCGCCGGCGCCATCGCCGTTAAGGAAGAGGTCGATTGCTACAGATTCCACGCGAAGGCCGGCCAGGAGGTCACCTTCAGCCTGATGGGTCAGCGCCTCTATTTCAAGCGGCACTACCAGGAGGCGGGCAGCTCCGACCCGATGCTGATCCTGGCCGACGCCTCGGGCGTCGAGCTGGCGTCGAACGACGACTATTATCTCGGCGACCCGATGCTGCACCACCGCTTCGATAAGGACGGCGAATATGTCATCGCGGTCCGCGACGTGGATTACGGCGGCGCGCCGCATTTCACCTATTCGCTGGCGATGACCGACCGACCCTTCGTCACGGACGTCTTCCCGCTGGCGATCCCGACGACCGGCCCGTGGACGGCGAGCGCCACCGGCTTCGGATTGTCCGACGGCCCGCTCCAACTGACGGGGTTGTCGAACCCATCGGCACCAGGCCCGCACGTCGCCCGACTGGTCGCGAACGGCCGGGAGACGAACGCGTCGACGTTCGAGGTGACGGATCTGCCCATTCTCACCGAGGCCGAGCCGAACGACGACCGCCACAAGGCGACCCGCGTGCCGAGGCTCGGCGTGATGCTCAGCGGCCGCGCCGACCGGCCCAACGACGTCGATCACTTTGCCTTCGACCTGAAGGCGAAGCGCCCCGTACGGTTCGAGGTCAAGGCGCGCCGACTGGGCTCGAGCCTCGACTCATTTCTGCGCCTGCTGAACGAAAAGGGCTCGGCGGTCGCCTCGGGGGATGACACGACGCGCTCCAGGGACGCCGTGCTGACGTTCACGCCGCCCGCGGACGGCCGGTACACGCTGGAGGTCCGCGACCTGATCTACCGCGGCGGGCCGGGCTTCGCGTACGGCATCGAGGCCCGCGAGGACGAGCCGGATTTCGAGGTCACCTGCGACGACGACCGCGCCGGCGTCGGACCGGGTTGCGCCGTGCCGTGGTTCCTCCGCGCCACCCGACAGGCGGGCTTCGACGGCCCGATCGAGGTGCGGGTCGAGGGCCTACCGCCGGGCCTCTCGGCCCGGCCGGTGACGATCCCGTCGACGATGACCGACGGCTGTCTGGTCCTCCAGGCCGCGCCGGGTGCGAAGCCGGCCGCCGCGCCCGTGAAGCTGATCGCAAGGGCGAGCATCAAGGGCCTTGACGGCAAGACGCGCCAGGTCGAGCATCGGGTCCAGCCGCTGGAGGAACTGTACATGGGCGGCGGTGGACGCAGCGTCTGGCCGGTGGACACGCAGTTCGCCCAGGTCGTCACGCGGGATGATATCTCATCGGTGCGGGTGACACCCGCCACGATCACCCTCAAACCCGGCCAGCAGGTCGTGCTGGAAGTGGAGATCACCCGCCGCGCGCCTTTCAACGACCGGGTGACGCTGGACGTCAAGCTTCAGCACCTGGGCTCGGTCTTCGGCAATCCGCTGCCACCGGGCGTCACGTTCGTCGAGTCCGGCAGCAAGACATCCCTCGCGCCCGGCGAGTCGAAAGGCCGCATCATCCTGAAGGCCGCACCCGACGCCAAACCCATCAAGGACGTCACGATCGCGGCCGTGGCCTATGTCTCGATCGATTTCGTGTCGAAACGGGCGTATGCCAGCGCGCCGATCCCGACGAGCGTCGCGGTCCATTCCCGGTAGGGAGGCACGAACCGCGGAACGTCCGAGCCGACCCGGAAGACCTTCAACCGCGAAAAACGCGAAAAACGCGAAAGGACCGGAAGATTCCCCGGAAGAGCGCCCGACGCCGCCACCCGGGTCCGTTTCGCGATTTTCGCAATATTCGCGGTGAATCTTCATCTTCCACATGCCTTCCGAGGCGCGAGGCGAGAAGTGCCAGCCGTCCTCACCCGCGGCCGGTCCGGATCCTGTAGCCGATCGCCCGGAGGGTCCGCTCGGCCGCCTGGAGGTGGTCGCCCTGGAGCTCGATCCGCCCGTCCTTCACCGTACCGCCCGTGCCGCAGGCGGTCTTGAGCCGCGCGCCCAGCTCGTCGAGGTCGTTCCCCTCGGGGTCGAGGCCGGCGATCACCGTGACCAGCTTCCCCTTCGGCCGCCGCTCGGTCATCAACCGGGCCGTCTGCTGCTCGGGCGGAATCCGTTTCACCTCGGGCGCCGGCGGAGGACACGAGCACTCGGACTCGATCCGGCCGCACCGATCGCAGGTCGGCGGCCGATCCCAGGGGGTTCCGGCAAACAGGCGGGACACGCGGACGACTCCTGCTGTGCTGGAGATTGGCGGATAGCCGGTAGTGAGTGTTCCCCCAGGATACCAGGAACGCCCCCGATGATCCTGGGCATCTCTCACGGCCCAGGCTTTCGATCCGACCTCAGAAATGACGGAAGCACCGAGTCGCTCACGGCGCCTCCGCCCCGGCCGACCCCCGTCGCCTGGACGGGCGGGGCCCGGCGCTTCGCCAGTCCACGCCAGGCGAAAACCACGAGCATCGGCAGGCCCGCACCGGCGCCGATGACGAGGATCAGATTGATGTGATAGGGATCGTCGGGCACCGCGATCGAGGCGATGAACATCAGCGGGAACCAGACAAACGCCAGGAACAGCGCCGCGAGGTACGTCCGCACCACCTGGCCGACATGCCGGCGCCGGCTGTAATGGCACACGTAGGACTCGGTCCGTGGGAACAACGACCCGCCCTCGCATTGCACGCGATGGCTGCTGATGGGCCACACCGGTACATAAATCAAGGTGATCCATTTGGTCGTGATGTACGACCCGTCCTGGTAGAAGTCGCATTGCCCATAAAACATTGTCCCCGTCCCGCGCCAGCTTCGCAGGGTGCTGGGCATGTAGTCCAGCCTCTCGCAGGCGCGGCACAGGATCGGCCCCGTCGCCCCGCCGAGTCCCGACGTACGCCCGCAGCGCTCGCATGCGGGACGGGCTGAGTCTGCCGGTGTGAACATGATGAGGTCCTTGTACGGCGATGGGGCGAGCGTCCGCGTTCGTCTTCGCCTTGTCTTCGCGAGGTCCGCCGGATCGCCTCGTCAGTCCGAGCTCGGCCCGCGATCGAACCGACCGCCGATCGAGGCGGCGAAGAGGAGCACGACACCGGCCAGGGTCCCCAGCAGCCAGAAGGCGCCGGGGAGGTTGAGCAACAGCCCCGCCGCGACGGCCAGGAGGCCGCCGGCCCGCCGCGCGGCGGGTCCGGCTGAATCGCCTCGTCAGGCCCGCCCCCCGACTTTCCGGCGCGCCGCGAAACGGCCGGCGAGGATCTCGCCCGCGGACCGGCGGCGGTGCGACTCCACGAACGCCGGCACGTCCGCCCAGCGGGAAGGCCGGTATCCGGGGCCGCCGCAGCCGCAGGAGTGGAACGTGAAACCTTGACCATACAGAAATGCAACGACCTGCCAGCGTACGACGTCGTCGGTCGGCGGCGGCTGGAAGTCCAGGCCCATGTCGACCATCTCGGCCCCGCACTGGGGGCAGGGAGCCGGTGCAGCCACGCCCTCGGCCGGCTGGAGATGCTTCGGCCACTCGGAGACCGGCAGTCGCTTGAAGGACTTCCGGCACCCGAAGCAGGCGAAGTGATTCTTGTAAGGACCGTATTCGGCATAGCGACACATACGCACCTCCGCGGCCTGCCGCCCTGGATCTATCAGCGTCGCGCCGATCGACCGGTCCACAGGATCGCCCCGTTAATCCTCCGCCGCCTCCCGCTCACATTCTCGCATCACACGAAGAAACGACGCGGTGAACCTCCTGCTCTCCCGGGTCAGTTGCGAGGCCAGGGTCGGACTGCTTCGCTCGGGCCGGAGCCCTGGCCATCCCGGACACGCCTCGGCTACCTGCTGCCAGACCGGCCGCAATCGCGAGTCCGGTGCACCGCGGATGACCGAGCGCCGATACCCGACGAGCTCGCGGAACGGGTAAGCGACGCCGTAACGGGCCATGCCCTCCCAGAACAGTTCGTCCGACCAAAGGAAGCTGTCGGACAGCCCCTCATAGGACCGCTCGGCGCCGGGATCATGCACGGCCCCGGCGAGAAAGTCGAGCACGTCCCTGGGGAACAGGAGCACGCCCATTTGGGGCCTCCTTTAGGCCGGCTCACGATAAAGCTCGGCGGCCCTAACCGCCGAACAGCCGATGATACCAACCGACACGCCGCGGTTCCCGGGGTTCGCCGCGGCGCGAGGTCACGCGGTCGGCCGGGAGCCAGCCGAGGCCGCCGCACTCGCCACACACCACCTGGCCCGAGACAAACAGCGGAATCGCACGGCAGGGGCAATCGACCGCATCCGGCCCGCGGACCGGCAGGAGCGGCCGAAGCTCGGCATATCGCTCCGCGCCGACCACCAGCGCGGTAAGCACCCAGGAACGCTCCTCGACAGACCGGGTGCCGTCGAACTCGCCTTCGGTGCTCCAGCGAACGAACTCGCCGTCCGGGCGGATCCCGATGGTCTCGGTCCAGCCGGCATAGAGCGGCAGGGCGCCGTGCCGGGCGACGTGAGGCGAATGCCATCGCAGGTTCTCGGGGGCCTCGGCGGGGTAGTTCGCGATGCGGGCGGTGATCCAGGTCGCGAGCTCGATGGAGACAGAAACGCGCGTCATCATGTTCTGACCTCCTCCCAGCACCATGCCAGGCCCCGAGCCGGCGCGTTCGCGACCCCCGTTTGATCGACAACCGGCCGGCGCCCGACCCCCGCAATCAATCAACGCCGGCCGATCGTCCGGAAGGTCTGGTCGAACTCGCGGCCGTTGAGCTTGTGATCGCCGTCCCGGTCGAAGGCGGCGATCCGCTTTTTGACCGCGTCGGCACTCACCCGCCCGAAGGCCAACGCTAGCTCCTTCTCATCCAGCAGGCCGTTGTGGTCCTTATCCAGCATCGCCATCGCGGCCGAGGCGCGTTGGCTCAGCTCCTCGGACGACAGCGGCCCGGTCGCGATCACGTCGAAGACCAGGAAGGCCATCTCGTCGGTCGTCTGCTCGCCGTAAGTCACCCGGCGCGGCGGATGGCTCGGATTGCTCGGGTTCGCGGACGAGTTATCATAAGTCCAGCGCACGTCGATCATCGTGCCGGCCGGCAGATGCAGCGGGCTTTTGTACCGATAGTAATTCTGCCAGTTGAAGTCCCAGTCGGCGATCGAGATGAGGGGCATTTTCACCCCGTCCGGCAGCGTCGCCTCGGCGCGGACGGACTGGCCGATCAGGTGCATGTGCGGGAAGATGCCGAAGACGTCGGCCCCGTCGAGGAGCATCTTCGACGCGCGGACCTCGTAATCGGCCTTGCCGGGCGGGATGTCGATCTCGCGGCTGGAAAGAACCATGATCTGCAACCCGGCGCCGGGCTTCCTGTCGGTGAGGTGAAAGCCGAGCATCGACTGCTCGACCTCGGGCCGGCCGCTGGGATGCAGGTGAAGCTGGAGAACCAGATCGGTGCCCTCGGGCCACCGCGCCGCGACGTTGGCGGGCAGCAGGGCCGGCTCCATGCCGGGGGTCCAGATCGACAGTGGGCCGGAGAGGATCCGCCCCGGCGGGGCCAGGCCCGAGAGGAAGCTCTTGCCGTCCCCCTCGGCCAGCCGGGCCGCGGCCATCTTGTGCGGCATCGAGGTGAACACCGCGTGGTGCACGATCTTGCGGTTACCCGGCCGGTACTCGATCGACGTGATGTATTTGCCCTCGGGGATCCGGATCGGCAGCACGAAGCAGCGGTACTCGTCGGGCCCCGAGGCCGCCAGGGTATAGGGCTCCGGCATCCTGATCACCATGTCGGGCTCGCCGAGTTGCCAGCCGCTGGCGAACCTCGGAGCCGCGGGCAGGTCGGCCGGATCCCCCTCGGCGGCCCCGGTCTCGGACCATCTCCGGATCAGGGCGATCTGCTCGTCGGAGAGCCTCCGCTCGCCGGCAAACGGCACCGCTGCGTGCTCGGCCTTCCAGGGCGGCATCGTGCGGCTCGCCGTCAGCTCGGCGATCAGCCCGGCGCGCTTCTCGGCGTCGCGATAGCCCAGCAGCGAGAACGGGGCGACCTCCCCGGGCCGGTGGCACCCGGCGCAGTTCTCGAACAGGATCGGCGCGATGTCCCGGTTGAACGTCACCCTTTGCGGCGCCGCGGCCGAGACGCCTGCGGATGTCAGGACCGCGCTCAGGATGCAAAGCACGGCGGCAATCGGTCGAGGTTTCATCGCGAGTCCATCCCATGAAAGACGATGCTGTTCCTTGGAACGATCCGGGCGAACCGGTGACGTCAGTCGCCGGGTCATCATCCCCGGGGCGAAAGCACCCGGCGACTGACGTCGCCGGTTCGCCCAAATTCCTTCGCTGCGAGGAGAGCCCGACCGACTCGGGTATCGTCCCCGCCGGGATCATAGGTGATGTATCCCTCGGTTTGGGTCGCCTCCCACGTGCCGTCGTGCCATTCGAACCGGCCGCTCGCGCCGCAGGCGAATGCCGCCTTACCGGTGCGGCCGTTGCTGAAGTCCATGCGCCACGTCTTCTTCCTCAGGTCGAAGGAGAAGAATCGCCCGATGGTCACGTTCGGACCGCCGGTCGAGGCAATGGCACCAGTTTTCAATTCAGCGAAGGGGTCGATCACTCCACCTCCTGCCTGCTGCAAGCTTTTGAGCCTCAACAGGGCCGCCCGCGCCTCCTCGGGCGTGATCATCGCCGGCTCGGTCGCGGGCGGATTCCCGGCGCATCCGAAGGCAGCCGCGACGGCCAGCACGACCATTGACGCGCCGACGATCGAAGGCCGTGACATCGTCCCCTCCGGCGGGATTCAGGGCCAGGGAATGGATCGACAGCCCGCGCAACGCACCCACCGCGTGAGCACCCCACCCTGCCCTACCTGACCTTACCCGGCCCGGCCTGACCTGGCCGCGGCGCCACCTCCGATGATCTTATCGAAGTCGCTGAATCAAGTCATCCTCGGGGAACAAAGCCCGGGCCGCTCGGACGAAGACCGCCCGATTGCGGTCGAAGTCCTCGCCCCCGGTCGTGCGGCCGTCGCGACCGATCAACAAGATATTGCACTCGAAACAGAAAAGCACATCAATTCGTTCGCCGCCCCGGTGGAACGAGAGCCGCACACCGTAGGTGGGTAGACAACTTTTGGCGAAGTCCCAGCCGTACGTATCCGGCGACAGGAGCGCCGCCGAGACCGGCCCGACGATCGCCGCCGGCACCGCCACCGGTCCCGCGGTCACGGGATAATCGGCGACGGAGGCCTCCGTCCAGGATCGGCCGGCAGGCAGAGGATCCAGGCGGTAAGCCTCGACTCTCGAGGGCTTCGCGACGGTCGCCAGGGCCGGCCCCCCGCCGAACATCTCAGCGATCGCCGTCCGCTGCCGCTGCCGTTCCCGCCGCGTGTGGCCGCGCGAGAGGAACCCCCACGTCGCCAGCAGGGCGGCACCTGCGGTGCCCCAGGTAGTCAGGAGGACGCGCCTGTTCATGAGCCGCCTGACGCCCACACTCATCGGCCCGACGACCGCCGAGTTTCATCGATCGCGAGGTTCGTCCGTGGGATCTCAACGTCTCTTACGTACAATCACTTGCCATGGATCACATGAAGGATTCGGCCGTCCTTCTTTGCGATCCTAGTGAGGGCGACGCCGCCTTTACGGCCCTCCGGCAACGAACCCTCGGCGGTCCAGACCCCATCGGTGAGTGTCGCCCGGTACGGCTTCTCCCCGGCAATCCTGTCCGCGCCGTAGATCGGTTCCCAGACCGCGACGGCGATCTTGATGGCCACCTTCTCGCTCGGGACGAATCCGCCGTCCGGGATATAGCTGCCCTCCGGCTCTTGCCCGGTGCCGGAGCAGGTGACGGCCAGGATGAGCAGCACGAACGAGATCGCCTTCATCGTTGCGCCTCCCGCCGGCCTGTCGCCCACGTTCACCGGCCCGCGCCCGCGGGCCGACTGAATCACGTCGCCTGGCCGGTATCATGGCTGGTAAGCCTGGTTATATCAGGCCCTCCGACCCGGGGCGATGCCGCGGGCCGAGAATCGGTTCCGGAAGGCCCCGAGATCGTCCTGTCGGGTGGGCAACGGCCACCAACGCCCACCTGCACCGTCCGACCGCCCTCGTGGGACAAACGCCGAGATCACGTGCCCTTCGGGGCGATTGGTGCTGGCCTCCAGCGGGGGTCTCGGAAAGCCCGACCGCCCGGCCGAGGAGATTCACGGCAGCGGTCCGGATCCGAGATACAGCCTCGCCCCGTGCCAGACGACCGCGGCGGTCGCGGCGCAGCCGATCATCAGCACGGCCTTGCCCCAGCCGGGTCGTCGGCGCTCGACGAATTCGCCGATGGCGATGGCCAGGGCGATCGCGCCCAGCTTGAAAATCGCCATGCCGGCGATGTTCCACCGGCGGAAGACCCAGAGCGCCACCGGGTTCGACTCGAAGAACCGAGGGCTCGTCCGCAGCAGGGCATACGTGACGAACAGGTCGACCAGGCTGAGCACCAGCAACAGCAGGCTCAGCTCTTGCAGGTGGCCGGCCTCGACGGCGAGGTCGCGCAGATGGTCGAGCCAGGCCGCGCCGCGCCGTCGGGCAGACATTCGCGGGCGAGTGCCGGGCGCGGAAGCCGACGTGGAAGGCGCCGGCGACCCGGCCTGGATCGGCACCGGCGGGGGAACGGGCTCGAGCGCGTAGCTACTCGGCGCGACGAGTTCCCCTTGTGCGTCGACATTCGTGGGCGATCCCGCTTCGACGGGCTCGGGGATCATCTGAACGTGGCCGCAGGATCCGCACCGCGCGCGGCGGCCGGCCAGTTCGCGCGGGCGCTCGTACGCCTGGCCGCATCGCGCGCACCAGAATCGCGTGTTCATGCCCCGGCCCCCTTGCCTCGACGCTCGCTTCAACCCCTCCCGTCCAGGATACCCTCACCCGACAGACCCGGGCCACCGGTGGGCAGGCGGACGGGTCGAGCCCATCAGGGCCGAAAAGGCCATCGCCGTCCCGAAGACCTGGGGGGCCGGGCTGCCACGCCCCACTCGCCGCTCATCGAGCGCGAATCCCCTTGACTCCCCTACGCCTGTCTGATACACTGTACTAGTGAGGTCATACGGTAGGAGGGCGAGGCGAATGATCATACTCGACCTGAACGCGGCGGATGAGCGGCCGATTTACGGGCAGATCGCGGACCGGGTGCGGTTCGCGGTGGCCGGGGGGGCGTTGCGGCCGGGGGAGATGGTGCCCTCGGTGCGCGACCTGTCGAAGCAGTTGGTGGTGAATCCCAACACGGTGGCGAGGGCTTATCGTGACCTCCAGGCCGAGGGGTTGCTCGAGTCGGTGCGGGGGATGGGGTTGCAGGTGGCCGAGGGCGCCGTGGAGCGGTGCCGCGAGGCAAGGCGCGAGATGGTGCGGCAGCGGTTGCGTCGCGTGATTGACGAGGCGCGGCAGGGCCGCATGGATCCCGCCGAGATCGAGGCCATCTTCCACGAGGAGTGCCGCCGCGCGGCCGCCGGGGAGAACGGTGCGGCCGGGCCTGGGCGTGGACATGTCTAACTCCGGTCAGAATGGAGGTCGGGCATTCTTGCCCGACACTCGAGCCTTGTCGGGCAAGAATGCCCGACCTACTTCGGATTCTTTCTCGCAGGAAGGGGGGGGACGGCATGGCACACGCGGGCGCGGTGATCCGGGTCGATGGGCTGGTGAAGCGGTACCGGGGCCAGGCGGCCGTCGATGGCCTGACGCTGGAGGTCCCCGAGGGAGCCGTCTTCGGCCTGCTGGGCGAGAACGGGGCGGGGAAGACGACGACGATCCAGACGATTCTGGGCCTGGTCCAGCCCAGCGCGGGGCGGATCGAGGTGCTGGGGCTGGATCCGACGCGGCAGGGCTTCGACGTCCGCCGGCGCACCGGATACGTGCCCGAGGCGCCGATCCTTTACGACTGGATGACGGTGTCCGAGATCGGCTGGTTCGCCTCGGCGTTCCACCTGGATCCGGACGGCACGACGGCCGGGTTTTTGTCGCGGTACAACGAGCTGATCCACGGCTTCGAGCTGCCGCCGAAGCGGAAGATCAAGGCGCTGTCGAAGGGGATGCGGGCGAAGGTGTCGCTGTCGCTCGCGCTGGCGTCGGACCCGCCGTTGTTGATCCTGGACGAGCCGACCTCGGGGCTGGACTTGCTGGTCCGGCGCGAGTTCCTCGAGAGCATGGTCGACCTCGCCGGGGCGGGGCGGACGGTGCTGCTCTCCAGCCACCAGATCGCCGAGGTCGAGCGGGTCGCCAGCCACGTGGCGCTCGTGCACAAGGGGAGGCTGATCCTCGCCGAGCCGCTCGATGACCTGAAGGCACACACATTTCTGGTCTCGGTGATGTTCGCCAGCCGCGACCATGCCGCGGGGCCCCCCGAGGGCCGCGGCCTGGAGCTGATCGACGCCGAGGACGCCCCGAGGCAGGCGCGCTGGCTGGTCCGCGCCGCGGAACGCTCGGCCTGTGAGGCCCTGCGCGCCGTGCCGGGCATCGAGGCGCTCGAGATCGAGACGCCCTCGCTCGAGGAGATCTACATTGGCTACATGCGAGGCCGACGCCCCGAGCGCCCGGCGCCGCCGCGGGTCATGCACGTGGCGTAAAAGCCCCGACACAACGGAGACGATCCTGACAGAATCAGCTTCGGGAGCGAACGTCCCATGTACATGCGATTGTGGTGGAAGGACGCGCGGCAGTTCTGGCCGATCTGGGGTTTCCTGGTCCTCGTCGCGCTGGCGGGCGACGCCCTGATTGTGCACTACGGCAGCGAGAATGTGCGCGACAGCACACTCGGCCTGCTGGCGATCGGCTGCGCGGGGCTGTATGCGTTCGCCGTCGGCGCGGCGGCCTTCGCGGGCGAGCGCGAGACCGGCACGCTGCGGCTGCTGGACGTCCTGCCGGCCCCGCGCCGGACCGTGTGGGCGGGCAAGGTGTCGTTCGGGCTGGTCTCGACGCTGGCCATGATGCTGCTGCTTCTGGGGCTGGCGACGATGGGCGTCGACAAACCAGGATTGGTGTGGAGGATCGGCCACGGCGGCGACCCGCTGCCGCTGGCGGTCGTGCTGCTCCAGGGGTTCGCGTGGGGGCTGTTCTTCTCGTCGATCCTCGAAAGCGCGCTCGTCGCCGCGATCGGGGCGATCCTGATGACGACGATCGCCGCCTACATGGTGGGGAGCCAGTATCGCGATCCCTACACGGCGATGCAGACCAACGCCCTGGTGGCGCTGGTGCTGGCCGCGCTCTCGTGGGTGGCGTTCCTGTGGGCGAGGCGCCGGCGTTTCCGATCGTTCGGGCTGGAATTCCGCTCGCCCGTCGTGGTGACGGGTTCGGGGTTGGTGCGGGAGGCAGCTCGATCGCCGGTGCCGCCAGTCGAGGCCGAGATGTCGCCGACGGCCGCGGCTGTCCTGTCGCCCGTGCACGCGATCGCCTCGCCGATGCCCGCCGCCGGCCGCGTGATCCCGCCGGCCGCGTGGTCGGCCGACCAGCCCCGGCCGCGGTCGACGCTTACCGAACTGCTCCGCCTGTCGCGCGAGACCCGGCGCGAGGGCCGATGGATCTGGGCGGGGCTGATGCTGATCGGGGCGGCGGTCGCGGCGGGCCTGCTGGGCGGCATGCCGTATTCCGCCCACGACGATGCGCCGTTCGTGGTGGGCACGGGGCTGATCGCCCTGGTCGGGGGCGTGAGCGCCTTTGGCCTGGAGAGTCAGCGGCGGACGTACCGGTTCCTCGTGCATCACGGGGCCCGGCCGCGGCTGGTCTGGCTGGCGAAGCTGTTGACCTGGTTCATCGGCACGGCGCTGGCGCTGGCGCCCGCGCTCACGATCTTCGCGCTGGGTCTCGCCTGGCCGCAACGGACGGGAGGCGTGTCCCCCTGGCTCCTCTTCGGCCTGAACCTCGCGCTGGTCTTCGCCGTGGGATTGGTCTGCGGGATGGCGATCCCGCGCGGGATCACGGCGTGGACGGTGGCGCTGGTGGTCGCGCTGGTGATGGTCGGCGTACAGATGGGCCTCTTCGCGGCCGGGATGATCCCGATCTGGGGGCTGTTCGTGCTGCCGGCGGCGCTGGTATTCATCTCATGGGCGTGGTGCGGCGACTGGCTGCTCGAGCGCCCCGCGCCGGGACGTTGGATCCGGCTCGCGCTCCTGGTCGTGGGCGTGAAGATGGTGAGCCTGGCCGGCCTGGCGGGCTGGCGGGCGTGGAGCATTCCCGACCTCGGCCCGATCACGCGGCCCGCGGCGTGGACCGTCGCGACGTCGGCGCCGGTGCCGCCCGGGCTCAATGCGGCCGAGCTGTATCGTGAGGCCGGGCAGGTCGCGAACGAGTTCGGCAGGGCGTCGATCCACCAGGGCTCCCGCGAGCCGCTTGACCTCGATCAGCATCCCGAGGCGCTCGACCTGCTCCGCCGCGCCGTGGCGCGGCCCGAATGCTGGTTCTTCTCGCCGGATAAGCTCACGTTGAAGGACCGATGGGAGATCCCGCCGCTGACCGGGCTGGCCGATGCGGTGAAGGCCCACGCGCTCCGTCGCATTGCGCGCGGCGACCTGGCGGCCGCCTGGGACGACGTCGTGCTCCTTTTGCGCATGGCCCGGCAGGTCGGCCAGGAGGCGTTGGGCTGGGAGGCGTACACCGCGCTGACCATCGAGCACGTCGCGCTCGACCTGGCGGTCGACTGGGCCAACGCCGCCGGCCAGACGCCCGACCGGCTCCGCCGGGCGATCGGGGCTTATCTGTCGCTGCCGCGCATGGTCCCGCCCAGCGAGGTCATCCGGGCCGAGGGCGTGCTGGTCGAGCGCACGGTCGACCTGCCGCATGAGGATCTGAAGGAGTTCCTGGTGAATTCCATGAGCGAGGGCTCGGGCCGTGCGCCGACGTTCGACAAGTTCCTGCTTGTGGACCTGATGACGACGCCGTGGGAGCTGACCCGCGTCCGGCGGCTGAATCGCCTGTTCACGGCCAGGGGGCTCGAACACGCGACACTCGAGCCCTGGCAGCGGCTGAATCGAGGCTACAACCTCGACACCGACGTCTATGGGCAGATCGGCCAGGCGGACCGCCTTGCGCTCCTGCGGCTCCTGCAATTCAACTTCGCCGCGCTCATCTCGCGGGACGACGAAAACGAGGCAATGCGGCGGGCCGTCGTGCAGGTGATGGCGGCCCGCTCGTGGATGCTCGGCCACGACGGGAAATTCCCGGCGAAGCTCGAGGACCTGGTGCCCTCGGAGCTGCCCGCCCTGCCGCTCGACCCGTTCACGGGCAAGCCGTTCGGCTACACGACGCTCGCCCGGTCGCTCGATCTTCCGAGGAGGGACGCGCTGAACTGGCATCCTCCCGCCTGGCCGAGCGAGACCTACCTGATCTACAGCGCCGGCCCCGACGGCCGCGACGACCAGGGGTTGTTCCTGATGCCCGGCGAGATGCGCGGAGACCTGGTGGTCCCGGTCGAGCCGGTGGCGAAGAAGAAGTGAACGGGCGGGATGGCCTGAGCTCCGCCCGGCTGTTGGAGAGAACGAATCTCAAGTCGGTCGGGCTCTCCAGCCCCGCGAGGCCAAAGCGTCGGGCAAGAAAGCCCGTCCTCCTTTCGTGCTCGCGTAATATAATGGCGGGGGATAGGACGACTGACGCTGCATCGCCCTTGCCCCGGCTAGGCCGCGGGCGGCCGCATCCCGATGCCAGACCAGACCAGACCAGACCAGAACCACGCCGGACGGGGCGAGTGAAAGGGAGTCTCCCATGACAGGTTCGCCTTCCACGCTCAGGGGTGTGATCCGCGGGAGGACCATTGAACTCGATCAGGAAGCCGGCTTGCCGGACGGTCAGGAAGTCGCGGTCACGGTCGAGCCGGTGACGAAATGGATTCCGCTTCGGCCGGGTGTGTTCGTCTCCGAGGAGGCAAGTCGTCGCTGGGATGAGGCCTGGGCGGAGGTCAAGGATTTGCCGCCCGGCGAGGGCCTGCGTCGGGCATTTGGAGCCTGGGCCGAGGATGCGGAGGAGGTGGACCGTTTCCTCGAATGGACTCGCGCCCAACGCAAGCTCGAGCGGAGGCCCACCGGCCTATGAGCTTCCTTCTCGATACCGACATCTGCTCGGCCTACCTCAAGGGGGATAGGAACGTAGAGAGCCGGTTCCTCCAGTACGGCGGCCAGCTTCACGTCTCCGTCATCACGGTCGGCGAATTGTTCTCGGGTGTCCTCAGCATCCGCGCATCGCATCGCATCGCATCGCTTGCTGCCGGCGTTGCTCGCCATGTTGAAGGATACGACGATCCTCGAGGCGACCTACGACGTGGCCTACACCTTCGGCGTCATCCGGGCGCCCCTGCTGGATCGCGGGCTTCCGGCCCCCGGCATGGACGTGATGAATGCCGCGACGGCCTTCGTCCACGACCTGACACTCGTGACGCACAATACGCAGGACTACGCCCATATCCCGGGCCTGAGGTTGGCGGACTGGCTGGTGCCGTGATCGGTCGAGTGCTCACGCCCCCGCCGCCGCGTTCGCTTCCTCGGCCTCCTCGGCGACGATCGGCGACAGGCCCATGGCGCGCTCGACTTCCTCGGCCGTGATCGCCAGCCGACCCAGGGCCCGGCGGTACAGCATCACCAGGTGGTTGATCGCTTCGGCCGAGCCCTCGAGCAGGCCGTTGATATCCTGCTTGTCGGGCATCACCGGGGGGAACGCGAACTTGCCGAGCGTCATGTCCTCCTGGGCGTGCTCGAACGGATATTCCACCGAGTCGCCCACCATCCACCGCGATTCCTCGAGCCGGTCGCGCAGCGACGAGGCGGCGCGGAGGACCGCGTTGATCCTCGGCTGGTTCTTGGGGTCGCCGCCGGACTGGAAGACCTCGAGCGTGCCCAGCAGGACGGCCCGCGAGCGCGCCAGCCTCGCGAGCTGGGGCATCAGGCCCGCCAGATGTGCGGTGCACCGATAGACGGCCCTCGCCTCGTCGCGGCGGTCGCGGCCGTCGGGCACGCGGTCGGCCAGCCGGTCGACCTCGAGGAGCCCCAGCACGGCGGTCAGCCGGCCCGCGGCGGTCGCGGCGAACGGATCCGTGCCGTCGGCCTCGTCGATCCGGCGGACGCCGGCCTCGGCCTGGTCGCGCGCCGACTCGGCGGCCGGCACCGTCGCCGATTTCAGGTCGTAGTCGGATGCCTTGATCTTCACGTCGGCCTTTAGCAGCGTCAGCGCCAGCTCGGCCTGGACCAGGCGGTTGCCCAGCTCGAGGAGCTGGCGGCTGGTCGCGCGATAATCCTCGCGCACGGCCTGGAGCGTCGATCGGGCCCGCGGCAGCAGCCGGCCGGCGGCCCTGGGATCGGCCGGCGCCGCGGGGTAGTCCGCCGGCAGCGGCAGCCGCCGGGCCGGGTCGAGCGACGCCAGGAAGAACCGCCCGGCGGCCTCGATCCCCTCCTGCACCGCGGCCTGGCTCTCGACCAGCTCGGCCACCTCGAAGAGCTGCTCGGGTGCGATCTGGTTCCCCAGCGAGGCGCGGTACATGTCGAACGACGCCCCCTTCGCCAGCGCGTCGAAGTCGCGGAAGACGTCGGTCGCCGGGCCGTCCAGGTGGAAGATGCCGTCGCCGGGCGCCTCGCGCCGCGCCGAGGCGATCCGGTCCCGGGCACAGGGGTGCGTGTCGAACAGCCCGCTGGAGGTCGTCTCGATATCCTGGCGCAGCGCGGTCACCACCTCCTGCGGGATCTGGGGGATGTTCGTCATCACCAGCTTCGGGTAATTGTCCGGCAGCCGGCGCTGCTGCCAGCTTGTGTTCAGGTCGGCGCCGGCCCCGTTCGCGGCCAGCGACAGCAGGCGGACCTGCCACATGGTGTCGGCGAAGCACGCCCCGCCCACCATCCGCGCCTGGTACCGGTCGGCGTCGAACTCCATCTGCCGCGACAGGAACCCGCTGACCACATGCCCGATCGTCATCAGGACCCACAGCACCCGCCGCGCCAGCCAGACCGCCAGCCGGCAGACCCAGCCCAGGAAGATGTAGAGGCCGTGCTCGTGCGACGACCATTCCGCGAGCGTCTCGTCCCACTGGTCGCGCTGGTACACGACTCGCGCGAACCAGAGATTCACGCGCATGATGAGCGAATACAGCCGCATCCCCGCGCCCTGGGAGAAATGGCCGAACTCATGCGCCAGCACGCCGGCGAACTGCTTGAGCGACAGGCCCGCCACGAGTGGCAGTCCGATCGTCAGGATCAGCCGGCCGCCCACGATGCCCAGCAATCCCCCCTCGCGGGCCGCCGAGGCATTCACCTGGCAGTCGACCTCGATCCGCGCCGGCCTCGGCGCGCCGACGGAGGCGCACACCCCGTCCACGAACGCGTGGAGCAGCGGCTCCTCGCCGGGGTCGAGCGATCGCGCCTTCGGCCCCCGCGCCGGCCGGGCGAACAGCGGCTTGATCATCAGCAGCACGGTCATCGCCCCGGCGACCAGCGGCGCGGCATAGATGAGCAGCGCGATCTTCACCGCCGCGCCGCGCACGGCCGTCAGGATGGTGATGTTGTGCACCGCGTGATAGGCGGTCGCCAGCCCGACGAGCACGATCAGCGCCACGTACACAAGGGGCAAGAGCACCATCACGGCGGCGACGATCAGGATCCACAGCCGGTAACCCAGCGCCGGCCGGAACGGCTCGATCCGGTCGACGAAGGCGGCGAGCATCTCGCGGGCGTGGAGCGTCCGCCGCGTCGGCGCGGCCGCCTCGGCGACGCCCCGCGCGCCGAATCCCGCCTCGCTCAATCCCCCGGCTCGGGCCTTGACGGTCTTCGCCCGCCGCGGCGCATCGGCCAGCGCATAGGCGCCGTCATCCTCGACCGGGACACTCTCGGCCGCGGGAACAGGATCGGGCATGGGCGGCGATTCCGGCCCCGGCGTCGGCGCCGCATCCACATCGAACGGCGCCTCGGGCGCGGCCACCCAGGCCAGCTCGGGCTCCGCCGCGGACGGAGCGGGCACGGCGAACATCGCCTGACAGTGCGGGCAACGCCCGCGACGCCCGGCGTGCTCGGCACGCACCCGGATCGCCGCGCGGCACGACGGGCATTCCACCTGCATCACCATGGCAGACCTCGGTCGGCTCGTAGGGCCCGGATCCGGCTCCGTCCGCGTCCGCGCGGGCCGGGACGAGGCGCCTCGTCTCGCCCCATGCCGACGCGACTGCGTGCTACGAGCCTACCCGCGCCCGACGCCGCGATCAATCGCCCGACTTCGACCAGGGTGTCGGATGCAGGAATCCTCGCCGAGGCAGCGAATCAATCGGTCGCGCGTACCGGGTGCGCGCGGAACTGGACGGGACGGGACGAAGTCATTCAGCTATCGCGATGGTTCGTCCCGTCCTGTCCGGATCGATCATCCGCCTTCGCGGCGGGCCCGTATCAGCCGAGCAGATTGCCGAGGAGGTTGCCTGGTCCCCGGGCGGCCGTGACGTTCAGGCAGATGCTGCTCGTCTGGACCAGGGCGCCGAGGACATCCAGGTTGATCGGGTTGAGGTCGAGGTCGAGGATCTCGTGCTGGCCGGCGGGCGCCTGCATCGTCGAGCCGGTGGCCGCCGAGTTCCCGCTGTTCAACCCCTTCAGAACGCCGTTGAGGGCCTGGGTGAGCCCGGATTCGAGGCTGGAGAGCTGCGAGCCGACGCCGCTAAGCGAGGTCCCGCCGTTGAGCAGGTTCGCGACGCCGTTGAGCAGGTCGCCGACCGCCCCGCCGGCATATCCACCGGAGGTGCTCCCCGTCGGGATGGCGGTGAGCTTCACCGTGATCGGGTCGTTGGTGGCCCCGATGGTGCAACTGCTGCCGAGGTGGACGTTCAGCCCGAGCAGGCTGAGGTTCACCGGGCCCACCGAGAGGTTGAGCACCTGGGTGGGCGTGGTTGCGGCGGTCGTGACGGACCCGGGCGACGTCGTGGTGCCCGTGGAGCCGGGCGTGACCGTGATCGGGATCGCCAGCGGCAGGCTGAAGGCCTGGTGCCTGATGGTCCCGGTGAGCGTCGCATTGGCGACGAGCTGATCGCCGCTGGTGGACGAGGAGACCAGGCCGATGTCGTTGATCGTGAGCCCGGTGATCGTCATCTGCGAATGGGCCTTCGCCGCGGCCCCGTGGCCGTGGCCGCGGCCGCGGAGATGGGCGTTGCCCTGGCCGTGGCGCTGCACGGCGCCATTGGCGATGCCGTGATGCACGTTGCCGTGATGCGCCACGGCGAACTGCTGCCCTTCGCGATGCTCGTGCTGGTTGAGCAACACGGCGACCCGCACGTGCCCTTGTTGCACGTTGCCGTTGTGTGCTCCGGCGAACCGCTGGTCTGCGCGATGCTCGTGCTGGTTGAGCAACACGGCGAGCTGCTGGCCCATGTGATGCTCGTGGCTATTGAGCAGCACGACGGCCCGCGCGTTCCCGTGACTGGCCTGGCCGTTATGCAGTTGAGCCACTTCGGCGGCCGCCGAGGCCCCGGTCCCGCCCGAGAGGACCGTCCGCTCCTCCAGGCCCTCGAGCACGAAGTGGGCGCGGGTCGAGCGGATGCCCCGGCTGTCCCCGACCTGAGTTCGTCGCAAAGCTGTCCAGCTCATCGTTGCTCCTCCTGTTCTGACGCGAAGATGGGGCTCCGGGGCGACCCGGGGCTCGGCCGGCGCGCGCAATCCCGGCGCACACGATCGACGACACCCCACCCGATCCAATCCGATGATCCGGACGGCCCCGCCGAAGGAGGCCGCCGCGAGATCCGGTCGGAATCGGATCGGCTGGCTTCCGGACCCTGTGTTGGGAAAGGACTTATCGCAAGACACGTTCTTCCGGCCGGGGTCCTCGACCCCGCTGCCGGATGCCGCGTCATGTCGTGCAAGTTACATACCAGTCCGTAAAGCAACGTTAATTGGACGGCGCCTGCGGCCTGGGGGGGTGACCCGCTTCGTCGCGAGTCGTCGACCCCGGCAGCCGGAGCGCCGGGTCGCCGAAGACCATGTACTTCATGCCCTGGAAGAAGATGCTGGGCGGATACCAGTCGTTGTTGGGCTTGAGGGTCTCGAGGTGCTCGGCCTGGTAGTAGTGGTCGATCGCGCGGACCCAGCAATCGCCGAGCGTCGGCTCGGGCAGATCGTGGAGCGCCGTGACGAAGCCCTCGAGCAGCGTGATGCCGCACGGCTGGCCGCCGGTGTTGCATCCGATGTAGGCGACCGCGCCATTCGGACCGCCGCGGACCAGGATCTCGCCCAGGCCCGTGTGGTTGTAGGCGCCCTTTGCATACGGCGACGGCGGCGGGGGCGGTGAGCCGAACGTCTCGCCGGCGTCCGTGCCCTTGTGCCTCGCGCCGATCAGGTCCTCGTAAGCCTCGTACGGCGGCAGAGTGGCGAACGTCGCCGTCGAGCAGCCCGCCGAGAGAACCACCGGCAGCCGATCGGCGTTGTGCAGCCCCGCGAGCGCGCCGACGCTCAGGCTGCCGGCCCAGCCGTTGGCCTCGCCGTGGCCGACGTGCAGCAGGATCGAGGCCCCCTCGTTTATCAGCGAGACGACCTGGTGGGCGTCGCCCGGGGGCGACTTCGGCCCGTCGCCGTACAGCCGCGCCGCATCCCAGCCCGAGGGGAGGCGCTGCGCCCAGCCGTCCATCCGGCCGCGGGCGTCGACCCAGCCCGGCACGTACACCAGCCCCGCGCGGGGCCGGGCCGAGTCCCGGCCCAGGGCCGATGCCCGCGCCCGGTCCTCGCGCATCGTCTTCTCGGCCACCGTGGCGACCTCGGCCTCGGTGTCCACGGGCCACCGGCCGACCGCCAACTCGGGCCGGTAGTCGATCCGGTCGAAGTTGATCGGGTCCGACTTGTTCTTCTCGCCGCGCACCTCGCCGAAGTACCGGGCGTGGAACCCGTCCTTCGCCGCGTTCCAGTCGTCGAAGCTCCCGTCGCGCCGGGCGACGTCACCGTAATACAGGTCCGACGGATAGAACGCATAATCGAACGCCGACGGAGTCACGCGATCGAGCACCATGTAGCGCACGGGCACGATGTCGGCGTCGCCCACCAGCAGCACGTATCGCACGCGGCGCTCGCGCCAGGCGCGGTACAGCCACCGCTTGAGCCGCTCGGGGTCGTCGACGCCAGGCGAGTCCTTCAACACCGATTCCAGCGAGGCCCATTCGGTCGGCCGCTGGGCCTGTCGATAGGCGAGGTAGCCTTCCATCACCTTGTGGAACCGTTCGGGCCCGATCACGACCATCGCCGCGGCCTCCTTCCTCGCGGCCCCGCCGCGGTCGTCGGCACCGGCGATCATCGTGGCGGGGCCCAGCAGGATCAGGGCCGAGATCCAGGCGTAATGGCCCGGTGCAACGCTCTTGGGGCGGGTCATGGGAGGCTCCAGAAGGACCGTCGGGGCGCGACGATCGCGGCGGGTCGGACCACCTTCGAATCCGATGCAGTCATGGGATGTTACGGGGCGCCGATCGGGGCCTCAAGGAATTTCTCCGAATGCGCTGTCCGTATCGCGGGAGTTTCGACAATGTCCCTTCCAGAGCCGTCGCATCGTCCCAACGTCCGGCCACCCCCCAGGAGGAAATCCATGTTCCGCACCCCCCGCTCGTCGCGCCAACGCAGCCTGACCCCCTCTCTCAGTACCCTGGAAGGACGCGCCCTGCTCAGCGTCATGGCGCCGCATGGCGCCGAAGGCGCCGCGGAGGTCGCCACGATGGAGCACCATCATGGCCACAATGCGATGATGCCGGGCGGGGCGCCGGTCAACGTCCTCGGCACGGCCGCCGCGGGCGGCTATCAGTTCGTCAATTTCGACGGACCCAGTGCCGGTACGAACGCGGGAGCCGGCACCAATGCCAACGGCCTCGCGAACTCGGGTGCCGCGGTCGGGTTCACCATCGATAACAACGGCAACTTCCACAACTTCGTGGCGAACCCGGTCCGCTCGCACCGGCTCCAGCTTTTGAACATCAACGGATCGACGACCGCGAACGCCTTCGGGGTCGACAGGGCCGGCGTGGTGGTCGGCACGGATGGCAATGGCAACGCGTTCTTCCTGTCGCACGGCAAGGTGCATACTTTTATCCCAACGGGCGGCTCGGCCGCGACGGCGTTCGGCATCAACGACCGGGGGATGATCGTCGGCCAGGACACCGTGAACGGGACGATGCCCGGCTTTTTGCGGGTGAACGGCAAGACTTTCGACACGATCAACGCCCCGTCGGGTCCGAACACGGTGAACGCCCAGGGGATCAACAACCGGGGGCTGGTGGTCGGCTTCTACGTCGGCAACGACGGCCAGGACCACGGCTTCATGGTCGACACGAGCAAGGCGAAGGGCAGGGGCCCGCACACGTTCACCGGCAGTCCGATCGCCGATCCGAAGATCCCGAACGTCCCGGGCGAGCCGGGCGCGACGTTCGTGTTCTCGCAGGTTCTGGCGGTCAACGACAAGGGGATCGCCGTGGGATATTACGGTGACTCGACCACCAGCCAGCATGGGTTCATCTATAACACCAATACGGGCCAGTACACGTTCCTGGACGACCCGAGCGAGGCGTTCAATAACGGCGTCGAGGTGACGCAGATCACCGGCATCAACAACGCCGGCGAGATCACCGGGTTCTACTCGGACGCCAGCGGGGTCTTCCACGGGTTCGTGGCGAATCCCTCGGGGATGTGACCGATCCGTCGAGCGGACGGATGCGACTTCCAGAAGAAAGGGCGGCGCCGGGCTCCATCACCCAGGGGAGTCCGGCGGCCGCCTTCACTCGTTATCGAGCAGATCGGCGGCTTCGGTCGGTACGTCCCGCACCCTGGCCAGCACGCGATCGAACCGCCCCCGATCGCCGCGAGCGGCGCGCTGCTCGAGGTATTCGGCGGTCATCAATGCCGAGAGCTTCTCGGCGACGGCCGTCGTGATGAACTGGTTGACCGACACCCCATCCCGCTCGGCGACGCCCTTCAATTGCCGGTGCAAGGACTCGGGGAGACGCAGGCGAATCGTGCGCATTTCGACAGCTCCGATCGGGCACCGCCAGCCAAATTGATCGACCTGGGCGGCCTTTGCGGCGGCGATCCCCTCGTAAGTCCATTCTGGTGTTACCGGCAAGGACACGGACGCCGCAAGTACGATCCGCCAGCAAAGTGGGCGTCTGTCGACTCTGGCTGGGCCACCCCGTTGCTCCTGATCGCCGCTCTTGCCTTCAATCACATTCCGAGGAACGGCAAACTTGTTCATGGGGAGAGGACGGGTGGGCTTCGGACGGTGGGAGGTCCGAGCCGGGACACCTATACCCGCGGGCCTGGAGCGGGAGAGCCGGCGTCATGGCGATCGATCTGGATTTCGGCAAGATCCCGCATCGGATCGGCGCGGCGAGTGCCTGCATCGCGACGGGAGTCCTCGCCACCGTGACGGCCGGCACAGCCGGCACGGCGGGGATTGTCGCGGGCGTCCTGGCGAGCGTGGGCGGGAATATCCTGGCCTCGGACATCCACGGCCATCTCGCGCGGCGTCTCGGCCGCTCGCGCGAGGTTTTCCGCAACCACGACCTGACGCGGGCCGTCGGCCGGGCGATTGGGCTGGCCATCGAAGAGGCGGCCGACGATCCGCGTCTCAAGGATGCCGCGAAGGACCTGAAGTCCCTGGCGCGGAAAGCCCCGGCCCACTGGGAGACGCTTGCTCCGGCCACGGCGACGAATGAATCGATCGCCCCGCTGGCGGAATCGGAGCTAGTGCACTTCATCGGCGTGAAAGCAGACGATCTGGACTCGACGACGGCCCTGGAATCCGACACCTGGGCCGACCTTGTCGGCTGGATGGCCGAGCTGGAGAAGCTCCACCTGCGCCGCGGGACGGTCGTCCTGGTGGCCGAGCGATTACATCGGCGCTTTCCGTCCGCCCTCCGCGAGGTCCTCAAGCACGACTTCGCCACCGACGGCCGCGCGTATGCTGGGCTCGGGATGCTGGTCTGGGGCGAGCTGGTGGGCTCGATCGCCGAGCTGAAGCAACAATCGGGCGAACTCCACGCCGATCTGCGCGAGGCGCTCGATGCGATTCTTGCCGAGATCATCACGGCCATCACGCGGCTTCGCGCCGAGGCCGAGGGCGAGCGTCGGAACATGCTCGACCGGATGTCCGACCTGGTGGAGACTCTACGAGGCGACCTCCGAGGTGGCCAGGAGCAGATCCTCGCGGGGATCAATGACATCCTCGCGCGTTTGGCCGCGCTGTCCGAGCAGCTCAAAGGCCGCACCACGGACGGGCCTCCGGAAGCCCGTGCGATTGCAACAACGCCGGCACCAGTGGCACCGGTCCCGGCGGCTGCATTCCCTCCCCCGAGGAACGCGCGCTTCCTGCCCAGGAGAGACCGGGCCGGCGAGGACATCCTCGACGCTCTCCATGCCCGGCCCAAAGCCGTGCGCCGCGTTGTGCTGCACGGGATGCCGGCCGTTGGCAAGACACAAGCCACGCTGGAATACGCCCATCGCTATTCGGAAGTCCGCCAGCATTACAGCGAGGTTTTCTGGACGAACGCGGAGACCGAGGACCAGCTCCGGGCCGGGGTCCTGGGAATCGGCTCGCGGCTCGGCCTGGCCGCGGGCCGCCCGGTGGACGAGATCCTGAGCGCCGTCAAGCTGGAGCTCCAGAGGCGCGACGGCTGGCTCTGGGTGCTCGACAATGCGCAGGACGCGCGCATGGCGATGAGCTACCTCCCGGCGCCCCAATCGGGCCGCGTCCTGATCACGACGACCCGGCCGGACCATGAATGGCGCGCCCTCGGCGGCATGTCGGTCGAGCTCAAGCACTTCCACGACCACGGCGAGGGCGCCCGCTTCCTACTGACGCTCTCGGGGCTGATGGGGCGAGACCAGGCCCTCGAATCG
The DNA here is from genome assembly GCA_027452145.1 of Planctomycetales bacterium. Lineage (GTDB taxonomy): Bacteria > Planctomycetota > Planctomycetia > Isosphaerales > Isosphaeraceae > JAKAUH01. Next base: position 81,308 of record DAIDHB010000556.1, on the reverse strand, counting down.
ACGGTCGCCGACGATGTCGCGGCGGCCCGGGCGCTCAGCGAGGAGGTGGGTGGCCTACCTCTTGCGCTCGACCAGGCAGCCGCCTACATCGAGAACACGGGCGGTTCTCCGCGTGAGTACCTGGACCAGTACCGGCGCCGCGGCGAGGAGCTTCGCCGCCTGCGAACGCCGCTCCCCGAGGACGACCGGGACCACGCCAACGTTACCCTGACGTTCGGGATGATCTTCGAGCGCATCGAGGTTGAGAACCCCGCGACGGCCGACCTGCTCCGGCTCCTGGCCTTCCTGGCCCCGAGCGCCGTTCCCGAAGAGATCGTGATCTCCGGCGCCGCCTTCCTGGGCGAGCGGCTCGGGCCAGCCGTCGCGAACGACTTGCCCCTGACGCGAATGCCGGCTCTCCGCGCCCGCTTGCTGACTCGCGACCAGCGGACAGCGACCCTGAGTGTCCATCGGCTCGTCCAGGATGTTCTCCGCGACCGGATGGACGACCACGACCGGAAGCTCTGGGCCGAGCGAGCCGTGCGCGTCCTTAACGGTGCCGTGCCCGAGGTGGAATGGTTGGACCTCGACCAGATCAATCTCACCCTCGCTCATCTCTCCGCCTGTGCACGTTGGATCAAGCATTACGGGCTCGACCTCCCCGAGGCCGGACGATTGCTCGACAAAACAGGTTGTCAGCTCTACTTCCTCGCGCGATTCGACGAGTCGCTCCACATGCTTGACCGGGCGCTTTCCATCACCGAAGCAGCGCTCGGCTCCGATCATCCTGACACGGCCAGGACACTCAACAACAAGGGGATACTGCTGGAGCATCGGACTGAATTCGACCGTGCCGAGGAATTGTACCGCAGATCGCTCTCGGTTCGTGGGGCCCGATTGGGTCCCGCGCACTCTGACACCGCGAGTACCCTCAACAACCTGGCGAATCCTTTACAGGCGAAGGGGGATCTGTCGGGGGCCGAGCCGCTCCATCGCCGCGCCCTGGAGATATACGAGGAAGCCCTGGGGGCGCGACCACCCCAGGACAGCGACCAGCCTCAACAATCTGGCGTCCCTGTTTCGGGACCAGGGGAAGGCCGAAGATGCCGAGCCGCTCTTCCATCAAGCCTGGACAATCCTGAAGAAGGGTCATGGTCCGGATCATATGCATACCAAAGGGGTACTGCTCAACTATCTGGCAACGCTGCAGCGACGGGGCCGACGGCGTGAACTGAACTCGGTTCTGCAGGGCCTTGATCCGAAGCAGGCTGAGGAGATGAGAATCAGGCTCCGGCGTCTCAGTCTCTGAAACGGCCGACATCATCGACATCGGAGCGAACTGGGGTCGGCGGCAACTGGTCGGCGGGTGCGATGCCGCAGGATTCGCAGGAGGTTGTCCCCGCTCTCATTGGGCGTCTGGGGTTCGATCTTCTGGCAGGGAGAGGCAGGGCTGCCCTGGGGCTTCTTCAGCTTGACGGGTCGAGCAGGCGAGCTGTCGCGACTCGTCACCCCTTACTTCGCGCGGGCGGCCGGCACGCTCCGGCGTGGGTTATCCCGGCGGAATGGAGTGGGGGTGGCAGCATTGACCTTGAGCCACGTGCGATAGACCGAGCCATCCGCTCCGGCACTGGCGAAGTCGCAGAGGCGGATCGGCCGGCCGTCGGGCGAGCGGGTCTCGACCAGGAGGATGGGCGTCATCGGGCTGGCGGTCTGTGGAGGGGTCACTTCCGCCAGGCTCGACGCGTCCAGCGGCGGCAGGTTGTCGGCGTCGATCGCGTTGAACCGGCGGTCGTAGGCCAGCAGGAGCGGGCCGCGGTAGATCGACGTCAGGCCGGCGCTCTCGCGCTCGCCGGCCCAGATTCGCGGGGTCATGTCGAGCTGGAGCTCGATCGTGTCGCCGGGTTGCCACGACCGCGAGAGGGCCAGGTATCGGCCGGGAGTGACCCCGGCGATCGGCTCGCCGTTGAGCCGGGCGGTTGTCCGGGTCGACCAGTGGGGGATCCGCAGCCGCAGCTCGAACGGGCCGGGCCTCTCCGGCTCGACGCGGATCCGCACCGAGCCCGAGCGCGGGTAGGCCGTCTCCTGCACCAGCTTCACCACGCCGCCCGATTCGAGCGGCGCGGCGATCGTGCCGGGTCCGTACCAGTTGAGCAACAGGCCGCGGGCGTCGCGCATGACGGCCCATTCGCCGATCAAGGCGAGCCCGCGCGCGGCGTTCACGCTGCAACAGTTCAGCTCGGGCGAGCCGGGGCGGCACTGGAAGCCGATCTCGTGGAAGTTCGCCTTGCGCACACCGTCCATCGGCGTGTTATACGTGCTCCATCGGCCGGTCGGCGACCACATTCCGAGCGCCGAGTTCAACGCCGAGAGCTCCAGCTCGTCGGCGGCGATCGAGTCGCCCGTCATCGCCAGCATCTCGACGGTCATCGCCATCCAGGCGATCGTGCAGCAGGTCTCAATCGCGCCCTGGTGATAGGGGTTGCCCTGCGCCTGCTCGCCCGACGAGAAGCCGCCGTTGTTGTGCCGGTCGAGCTCGACGATGCTCCACCACAGGTTCGCGAACGCCTTGCGGTCGTCGGCGTTGTCCGTGATCCGGCCGAGCTCGGCCAGCGCGAGGATCGGGTGCAGGCTCTCCCACCGGGGCTTCGGGGTCCTGTAGAACGGCTCGCCGGCGACCCCTCGGCGCAGGTAGTCGCCGGCGAGGGGCCTGCCGTCGGCCCCGGTCGCCGCGAACTCGCCGACGAGCTGGCGCGCCAGGTCGAGATACGGCTTCTTTCCCGTCCGCCGGTAGAGGAGGCACAGGCCGTGCGCCGGGGCCAGGTTCATCTCGGTCGAGCCGGTGTCGACCAGCCGCGGCCGCTTGTCGCCCAGGAAGCGGTCGCAGAGCAGGTCGCCAATCCGCGCGGCGGCGGCCAACGCGCGAGGGTCGCCGACTTCCTGGTCCCAGAGCAACAGGCCAAGCATGACGTGGTAATGGCCCCAGGCGTCCCACGTGGGCCCGCCCTTCTCGCCGACGCTGGGCGCCTGGCCGGTCAGTCGCGACGAGCGGGGGAACGGACCGAGGTAGCCGTCGACGTCCTGGCACGCGACGAGGTCGCCGACGAAACGATCGAGGGACCGCCTCAGCTCTTCGTCGCCGGTGAGCCGCAGCACGCCGACGGCCCCGGTGAGGTGCTTGCCGGCGAACTCGCCCGACCAGGGGAGCAGGTCGCGATACGGCCGCCGGTCGCGGTCGTGGAACATCGCAATCATGGCCGGGTTCGCCTCGGGCGCCGAGAGTAGCCAGTGCCGCGTGGCGTTGCCCAGATACGTGCGGACCGGGCCGTCGAGCGCGAATCGCGCACCGGGCACGCGGTCGCACACCGGCCGTCGCGATGCGGGGCCCTCATCCGCCCAGGTAAAGCCTCGCCCGGCCAGCACCGCGGCCATGACGGCGAGTTGGAACGCCCGTGACATTGGGATAACCCTCGCACATATGGTAAGCGAAGCGAATCGATTCGAGACACCGCGTCGTGAGGCCCCAGTTTGCGGCGACTCGCGCGGCCGATCAAGGGGCTGCCCGGGATGCCGAACCGCGCCGGCCGGCCGGGCGTTGTGCCATGTTCGGGGAGTCGGTAACGTATAGGCCGTCGACTCATATCGTGGAGACGTTTTGGGCCAGGTCCGGCTGCACTCGCAACAAGGAGAGACACCATGAGCGTTACGCTCGCTGCTGCCCCGGGGAAGTGGATCGGCTGGGCCTGGGTCGCGGTCCTCGTCGGTGGCCTTTTGCTCGGCAGCCGGCCCGCCGGGGCCCAGGAGGCGAAGCCGGCGGCCCCGGGCAAGAAGGCCGCCGCCGGACGGGCCTCGATCTACGACAAAACGGCGGATGCGAAGGTTCAGGTCGCGAAGGCCGTCGAGAAGGCCAGGCGCGATGACAAGCGCATTCTGCTCATGTTCGGCGGCGACTGGTGCGGCTGGTGCCACAAGCTGCATGGGCTGTTCAAGTCGGACCGCGAGGTTGCGCTCCTCCTGTCGTATGAATATGTGCTCGTAACGGTGGATACCGAGGCGCCCCATGCCGAGGAGCTGCTCGAAACCTGCAAGGCGGCGCTCAGCGCTGAGGAGCTGAAGAAGGGCGTGGGCTATCCGTTCCTGGCGGTGCTCGACCGGGACGGCAAGGTCGTGACGGCGCAGCGGACGGATCCGCTGGAGGTCGGCGATCACCACGACCCGAAGAAGGTCGCCGCGTTCCTGGATCAGTGGAAGGTCGCGGCCCGCGATGCGCGGCGAGTGGTCGACGATGCGATGGCCCGCGCGTCGTCCGAGGACAAACGCGTGCTGCTGACGTTCAGCGCCCCGTGGTGCGGCTGGTGCCATCGGCTGCACGACTGGATGACACAGCCCGAGATCGCCGCGATCCTGGATCGCGAGTTCGTCATTGCCCAGGTCGACATCGACCGCATGACCGGCGGCAAGGACGTCATGAAGACCTATCGGCCGGATGAGAGCGGCGGCATCCCGTGGTTCGCGATCCTCGACGCGAAGGGCAAGGCGCTCGTGACCTCCGACGGGCCGAAGGGCAACATCGGCTATCCGGCCGCGCCCGAGGAGATCGACCACTTCCTCGCGATGCTAAAGGGCCAGGCGCGGCATATCGACGCCGGCCAGCTCGACCGGATCCGCAAGTCGCTCGAGGAGAACGCCGGGCGCATCCGGCGGCCGGCGGCTCATTGATCCACTTGAGGAGATGTTCCCATGGGACAAGCGACGACGGCGAGGTGCGCGTTCCTGCTGCTGGGCCTGGCGTGGTGCGCGGCCGAGCCCGCGCCCGCGCGGGACCAGGAAGCGAAGACCGACAAACCCAGGAAGCAAGAGGCGGCGGACGCGACGACGGTCAAGCCGGTCCGGGTGGATGTCCTGTCGCTCCAGGTGAGCAAGCTGCCGCGCAACCAGTTCGGCCAGGGGATCAAGCCGGGCACGAATGAGAATGTCGCGTTCTGGCTGGCCAACGCCGGGACGGCCGTTGACCTGAGGATCACGCTGGATCGCAACGCCGCCCGGTTCGTCGAGGGTTCTAGCCGGCTCCTCCGGTTCGCCGACGACCGGGGCGGCGACCTGACGAGGCCGCGCGACGGCGAGCCGATCAACACCTTCTTCCCCGACAACAAGCCGATCCTCGTGAAGCCGGGCCCGCGCCTCGACGAGGCCGAGGTGATCCTGCGGGTGCCGGGTGTCCCGAAGCCGGGCGCGACGCGGATCAAGGTTCACGCGGACCTGGTCTTCCTCGCCGGCTCGGACGAGCAGACGGCCGAGGTGCGCGATCTCGAGCCGAAGCCGGGGACGAGTGCGACGATCGGGCCGGTGCAGCTCAAGTTCCGGGATCCGAAGGACATGCCGGTACCGCCCCATGGATTCAAGGGGCCCGGCATCGTCCCGGCCCCGACGATCGCTTTTGACTACCAGCCGGTCGAGAAGGCGATCCGATCGCTCGTGCTGCTCGGCCCGGACGGCCGGGCCGCCACGACCGTGGACGGCAGCAGCTTCAACGGCGCGCGGGGCGGCAGTGTGTGGTTCACCATTCCCGCGGCGGAGAGAGTGCATCTCAAGGTCATTTATTACGACAAGGCCCGCGAGATCACCGTGCCGATCCGCCTCGAGACCGGGGTGGGGTTCTGAGAGTGTGTCTGGGCCGTGCCGTTTGCTGAGGTGAGGTGGGTACGCATTGCCCGCCGGTCGAGGCCTCGAACTGATGGGCGATGCCCACCCTGGAGGACGGTCTCGCGGCGAATCCCTCGATCCTCCGCCGCGCCGCAGCTCAGGCATTCGCCCCGCCGTCGACGTCGAGAATGGCGCCGGTGACGTAGCTGGACGTGGGCGAGGCGAGGAAGGCGACGACCTCGGCGACCTCGTCGGCGCGGCCGAAGCGGCGCAGGCTGGTCAGGCCGCGCTGGTGCTCGGCAAATCGGCCGGCGGCGGGGTTCATGTCCGTGTCGATCGGGCCGGGCTGGACGGCATTCACGGTGATGCCTCGCGGGCCGAGGTCGCGCGCCCACGCCCGGGTGAAGCCCTGGAGGGCGAACTTGGTCGCGCTGTAGATGCCCACGTTCGGCAGCGCCACGCGCTCGCCCAGGATGCTGCCGACGTTGATGATCCGGCCCCCGGCGGGCAGCACCCGCGCCGCGGCGCGGGCCGTCAGGAAGGCCGAGCGCACGTTGGTGGCGAACGCCCGCTCGAAGTGCTCGTCGGTCGAGTCCGCGAGCGAGGCCGTCTCGTAGATCCCGGCGTTGTTGACGACGACGTCGAGCCGGCCGAATCGCTCGAGTGCGCGATCCACGGCGGTCGCCGGCTCCTTCGGATCGGCGGCGTCGATCCGCAGGGCCGGCGCCTCGACGCCCAGCGCGACGGCCTGGTCTGCGACATCCGCGGCGGCCTCGGCCGACTTCTGATAGGTGAGCACGATGGCCATCCCGTCGCGCGCCAGCCGCACCGCGATGGCCGCGCCGATGCCGCGGCTCGCGCCCGTGACCAGTGCGACGCGACTTTCTGATTGCTCGGTCATTGCAAGTCTCCTCTCCTGCGATCCTACCAGGACGCGGCACGCGAATGGCAACGTCTCCGGAGCATTGGCCGGGATCGGGGGCCGGGGTTACCATGAATGAGAGGCTCGCACGGTCGACCGCGCACCGGCAAGGAGAGAAGAGAGCAGGGGGAGGGTCATCGAGATGCATAAGCGCCGCCTGACGCTGGGCCGGATGATGGGACTCATCGGGCTGGTGGCCCTGGGCCTGGCGATGACCCGGGTGGACGCGGCGCCCGCGGTCAGCCTGTGCGTGTTCGCCGGCTGCACCTGGTACCTTGCTCGACGTCGCTATGTCGAGGCCCTGGCTCGCCGCACGGCCGAGGCCGCGGGCGTCGAGGCGGATCCTCGCGGCAATGCCGGGCTGGCGGTGCGCTGCACCCTCGTCGCGGCGCTGGCGATCGGGCTGCCCGACGCCGCGTTTCTGGGCGTCTATTACGGTTACATGGCGGCTGCCCAGATCGCCTTCCGCGCGGCCCATATGCCACACCCTGAAGTCGGGCCCGTGCAGATGCTCATCGGGGCCGTGGATGGCATCGCCGCCGCGTTGTATGTTGCGGCGATCATGAGACGCGGCCTCCGCCTCCGCCCAGCAGTGCGGAAGCCGCCCGCCCGGGTCGAGCCCGAGGCCGAGGCGATGGCCTCGCAATGGTCGCCCGAGCCCGACCCGATTGCTCCGCGCCCGGTCCCGGCGTGTGGGACGACGGAATGATCCGACCCGATTTGACCCGATGGATCCGGCCGAGCTGGTCGTGCAGGTTCACCTTCGCGACGGGCGGCATCGGGGTGATTCTCCGGGTCGGGTCGGGTCGGGTCGGGTCGAGGGGAGGCGACTCGGGTTGATCCGGTGCGTCTGACGAGGATCAGGTCGCATTACCCGGAGCTGGATTCGCGGCCGTGCCGGCATTGCGGGCTGCTGCCGCGGCGTTCGCGGCGAGCCGGGCGACGAAGTCGGCGTGTTCGGGCGAGGCCAAGCCGCGCTCGAGGACATCGATGACGCCCGCGAAGTCCTTCCTCAACAGGGCCGCGGCGTCGAGCCAGAGTCCCGGGAAGATCTCGGAGCGGTGGATTCCGTCGGCATCGGGCGGGATGCGGACCAGCCTGTCTCCGCGGCGGACGTGCCAGTGGACCTCTCTGTCGTCGATGGCCACGACGATGTTTTCCTTGACGCCGGCTCGCTCGTAGTCGTCGCGCTTGCCGCCGAGGTCGACTTTCCGGCTGGATCGAGCGGTCTCGGCCACCAGCTCCGGCGCCCCGGCGACGTATTCCCCCTCATCGTGGCCCTGCCCGCCGCACTCGGGCAGGATGCGCAACTGGGAATCCGGCTGGGGGACGCCGAGGTCGTCCATCAATGTGGTCGCGTTGTCGAGACCATCGGTCCCCGGGGTACGGGCGCAATACAGCCCGAGCCACGTGGAGATGCGGAAGGAACCTCGCCCGTGCGGGCTGCTCAGCGGACTGGCCACGTGAACGACTCCTCCGATCAGCTCGGCCGTGAAGCCGGGGGGCGTCCGTTCATATCGGCGGATGAACTCGGCGCTATTCATCCGCTGGCCGTCGGCGAGGATCGCGTCGGTCGTCGTCGTCCCCCTCGATGAGGCCCGCGGCTCGACGGTGCTCATCGCGTTCGCTCCTGGCCTAACCCACCGTTCGTCGGTCGGCTCACCGCCGCGGGACGGCCGCGCCGCATTCGCGGCAGTTGCTGGCGCCCAGGTGCACGGGCTTGCCGCAGCGCGGGCAGACGCGCAGCCCGGCCTCGAACGTGGTCATCGACGGGATCGGGCCGGCTCCCGGCGGCGGGGCCGACCCGACGCGGATGGCGGGCATGGCCGCCGGCGTGGCGTCCGCCCCGCCGGGCAAGCCGGGCGCGCGGCCGGTGTGGCGCTGGGTCCACTCCTCCAGCCGGGTGATCTCCTCGGGGTCGAGCTCATCCGTCTTCGCGTCGGGATCCGCCAGCGGCCCGCTGCGCGGTCGCGACTTCTGCCGCGTCGTCGAGGATTCGGGCACCGGCACGACCCGGTCGCAGTCGGGACACTTTCCTTCCTCCTGGCCCGAGTCCGCCCGGACCTTCAGCCGGCGGCCGCACGGGCAGTGGAACCGGATGTAGCCGTCGTCGTCCGAATCGCCGCTCACCGCGGCCAGCGGCGCCGCCGACGCGCTCCGCCGACGCAGCCGGATGCGCGAGCCACAACTCGGGCAGTCGATCCGCTCGGGACCGGCCCCGGATGACACGTTGATGACTTCGCCGCAGCGGCAGGTGACTTGAGACATCTGTTATTGGTTATTGGTCATTGGTTATTGGTTATTGGTCATTGGTCAGTTGTCCGTTTGCAGTCGCTCGTCCTCCCGTTGCACTTTTCGTCGGTGGGCCATGACCTGGTCATACCGGGTAGACTCTGGAGGTCCGCGTCAGCGAACCAATGACCAATGACCAATGACCAATGACCAATGACTAATGACTAATGACCAACAACTCGCAGACTCTCGAGCGGAACAACGTTGGGCAAGGTCGTATTGAAGCTCCCCGAGCGGAAGCCTTCGAGGTCGAGGGTGACGAACTTGAAGCCCAGGGCGCGGAAGGCCGTGATGAGCTCGCCGCGGAGCTGGAGGTCGGCCAGCCGCGGCAGGTCGTCGAGGGGGACCTCGATGCGGGCCAGGTCGCCCTTGTGGTAGCGGACGCGCAGGATCCTCAGGCCCCTTTGCCGGAGCCACTGCTCGGCCTGGTCGATCATCCGGACGCGCTCGGGGCTGACTTCCTCGCCGTAGGCGATCCGGCTGGAGAGACATGGCGTCGCCGGCTTGTCCCAGGTGGGCAGGCCCCAGGCCAGGGCGAGGGCCCGGACCTCGGGCTTGCCCAGGCCGCACTCCTGAAGCGGGTGCCGCACGCCGTTCTCGGCGGCCGCCCGCATGCCAGGCCGGTGGTCGCCCAGGTCGTCCGTATTCGCCCCGGAGGCGATCACATCCACCCCCAGCTCGCCCAGCAGCCCCGAGAGCCGGCCGTAGAGCTCGCTCTTGCAGAAATAACAGCGATCCGGCTGGTTGCGCAGGTAGTTCGGGTCCGCGAACTCCTCGGTGCGGATGATGCGATGGCGGATGCCGATCCGACGGGCCAGGTCCTCGGCCTCCTCGAGCTCGCCGGCGGCCAGGCTGTCGGACACCGCCGTCACGGCGATCGTCGCGTCGCCCAGCGCCTCGTGGGCGGCCTGGGCCACCACCGTGCTATCGACCCCGCCCGAGTAGGCCACCGCCACCCGGCCGTATCCGCGCAAGGTCTCCACCAGCCGGTCGCGGTGGGCGCACAGCGTCGCGTCGGTCCCGGTCCAAGTGCCGCCGCTCAAGGGTCACCTCCGTCACAGCCGCCAACCTGCCAGTTTAGTGCGGTTCCGTTCCATACGGCGCAGTCGAGTCGCTGCGCCGCCCCATCGAGTCGGGGCCGGGCGGTCGACCGGCCGCCCTCCTCGGTCGATCCTCGAATTGTACCGGGCGGCGCGAACACCCCTCAAGGCCGGGCCCGGGCTTCCGAAGTCGCTCGGTCGGCTCTGGCGGTCCGCCCGCCCGCGTCGGGCGGGAAAGCCGATCTCCTTTCGGACCGGCGCGATGACCGCCATTGTACTCGCATCGCGCGGAGGAGCGAGGGGCCAGGGACGAGTGGCCGGACAGTCCGGTCCGGTCCGGTCCAGTCCGGTTGGGTCCGCCGCCCGCTGCCCGTGTGCCGGTCCGTCTTCCCCTCCCCTCGGCCCTATCCCGTCGCCTCTTCGTGACGAAGGACCGCCCCGGTTGGGTTCGTTCGTCGTTTTTCCGCGCCAGGGTCCGTCGCAGAATCCTGAAGTCGATCGGAAGTCCGGCCGATTGGGTTCGTTCGTCGCATTTCGACCCCAACAACCCCTCCCGATACCTGCCATTCTGGCAGTTGGGTTCGTTCGCGCGATTTCGAGGGGCGACTCGCTGCCTTTCCGGGCTGAGCGATCCCCCTGGTCAGTCGCCTGCCATTCTGGCAGTTGGGTTCGTTCGCGCGATTTCGCGTCCGTTGACTCCCCTCCTGACCTCCGACCCCGGCCCGGGATCATCATTGTTCATGCATGCGAGCGTGCTCCTGGTCGTGGTCCCTGTTGCTCGGCACTCATCATCGCGTCATGCAAGGGCGAAGGAGGAGCCGAGGATTGGGCGCATCACGTTGAGTCGCACGCCGGATTGCGAGCCGATCGCCTGCCATCCTTCGCAGGAGATGCGGTCCCGGGCCGGGTCATCCCATGATTCACCGAAATCGAATTGCCAAAGATCCGACTGTCTGGCATGAGCCAACCTGATATTGTAGCCGAACGGCAACATCAGGCAAGGCATGTTTCAAAAATAATCCAGATGAAGCTCGATCCGGATGAAGAAGGGATGAGAAGTTTCGGTGCTTTGGGACACATGAGAGTTCCAGGATGGTGGTCGCCGCAATGTCCTGGGGGACCGTCCGGCCTTCGGGTGGACTCCGGCGGCGGGGCGAGCGGTGGATCCGGGGCGTCGGACCGACGAGGGGTTGATTGCCGGTTCTCGGTTGCCGGGTCAGAACCTGTTGCGGAGGTGCGACGGCACGACGAGCACGGAGTTCCCTCGGCCGCAGGTCCCATCCGCCGGCGCGAATCTCACCCCCTGGGGCGTTCAGGAAATCGGCGTCAGCCGACGATGAGCCCTGGCATCGATCGATGGAATCATTTACGGTGAGGGTTGTGTCAATAGGAAAAGACGGCCACGCGATGAGGCTCGCCGGATGATCAAGCTTGACGACATCCAGCCGGGTGCCGCGGTGCGCGGCATCCTCCCCGACGCCATCGTCACGGTCGTCAGCGTCCAGTGGTTCGGCTCCGAGGCGCTCGAGCTCACCTACAAGACGTCCACCGGCAGGGTGGCGAACGAGCTGCTCTATCGCCACGACGAACACCGACTCGACCTGGTCGAGCAGGGCCGACCCTGGGGCTTCGACGGCGACGGCGCGCTATTCCGTCTCGTCTCCGAGGCCCAGCGCATCCGGCTCGCTCACTTCTTCGACCCGGTGCTGGCGGTCCACACCTCGGTCGTCGAGCCGTTGCCGCACCAGATCACGGCCGTCTACGAGTCCATGCTGCCGCGCCAGCCGTTGCGGTTCCTGCTCGCCGACGACCCGGGCTCCGGCAAGACGATCATGGCAGGGCTCCTCATCAAGGAGTTGATCGCCCGAGGCGACCTGCAGCGGTGCCTGATCGTCTGCCCGGGCAGCCTGGCCGAGCAGTGGCAGGACGAACTCTACCGCCGCTTCCACCTGCCGTTCGAGATCCTCACCAACGACAAGCTCGAGGCCGCCCGCACCGGCAACTGGTTCCAGGAGACCAACCTGATCATTGCCCGCCTCGACAAGCTCTCGCGCAACGAGAGCGTCCAGGAGAAGCTCCAGGCCCCCGACGGCCGATGGGACCTCGTCGTCTGCGACGAGGCCCACAAGATGTCGGCCACGGTCTTCGGCGGCGAGATCAAGTACACCAAGCGCTACCGGCTCGGGCAGCTCCTCTCGACCCTGACGCGGCACTTCCTGCTGATGACGGCGACGCCGCACAACGGCAAGGAGGCCGACTTCCAGCTCTTCATGGCGCTGCTCGACGGCGACCGGTTCGAGGGCCGCTTCCGCGACGGCGTCCACGTCGCCGACGTCTCGGACCTGATGCGCCGCATGGTCAAGGAGAACCTGCTCAAGTTCGACGGCACGCCGCTGTTCCCCGAGCGGATCGCCTACACCGTCCCTTACCAGCTCTCGGAGCCCGAGGCCCGCCTCTACAAGGCGGTCACCGAATACGTCCGCGAGGAATTCAACCGCGCCGAGGCGCTGGAGAACGACAAGCGGGCCGGCACCGTCGGCTTCGCGCTCACCATCCTGCAGCGCCGGCTCGCCTCCTCGCCCGAGGCGATCTACCAGTCCTTGCGCCGCCGCCGCGAGCGACTCGAGAGCCGGCTCCGCGAGCTGGAGGTGCTCCAGCGCGGGGGCCAGGTTGCGCCGGTGCTCTCGTCGGCCATCCCCGCGCTCGACGCCGACGATGTCGAGGACCTCGAAGAGGCCCCGGATAATGAAGTCGAGGCGGCCGAGGAGGAGATCCTCGATCAGGCGACCGCCGCGCGATCCATCAACGAGCTGAAGATCGAGATCGAGACCTTGAAAGGTCTGGAGGCGCTCGCCCTGGCCGTCCGGCACGGCGGCACCGACACCAAGTGGCGCGAGCTGGCGAGCCTCATCGGTGCGATCTTCGCCGTCCCCGGCGCCGACGGCGGTCCGGCGTCGGCCCTCTCAAACACCGACACGCTGATGCGGTCTGGTTTCCGGGAGGGCGAGGCTCCGTCCGAGCCGGCCTCAGCCGGGGTGCGGCCGCGGGAGGGCGAGGCTCCGTCCGAGCCTTCCCCCGCGGCTCGGCAGGAGCCTCGCCCTCCCGGACCGAGCAGAAAGCATCAGGGGGCTCGTGAATCCGAATCCAAGATGCAAAATCGGAAACCGAGAATCCCGAGAGAGATCTCCTCGCCCCACCAGAAGCTCGTGATCTTCACCGAGCACCGCGACACGCTGAACTACCTCGCGGCCCGCATCACGACCTTGCTGGGCCGCGAGGAGGCCGTGGTCATGATCCACGGCGGCATGGGGCGCGAGGATCGGGTGAAGGCCCAGGAGTCGTTCAAGCACGACCCCGAGGTGCGGGTGCTTCTCGCGACCGATGCCGCGGGCGAGGGCATCAACCTCCAGCGCGCCCACCTGATGGTCAACTTCGACCTGCCCTGGAACCCCAACCGACTCGAGCAGCGGTTCGGCCGCATCCACCGCATCGGCCAGACCGAGGTCTGCCACCTCTGGAACCTGGTCGCGGAAGAGACACGCGAAGGCGACGTGTACCACAAGCTGCTGGACAAGCTCGAGGAGTCGCGCAAGGCGCTGGGCGGCCAGGTGTTCGACGTGCTCGGCAAGCTCCAGTTCGCGGGGCGATCGCTGCGCGAGCTGCTCATCGAGGCGATCCGCTACGGCGACCAGCCCGAGGTTCGGGCCAGGCTGAAGACCGTTCTCGAGAACGCGCTCGACCGTGGCCAGCTTCGGGACCTGCTGGAAGAGCGGGCACTCGCCCGCGACGCCATGGACGCCAGCCGGGTCCACCGCATCCGCGAGGAGATGGAACGCGCCGAGGCCCGCCGCCTCCAGCCGTTCTACATCGAATCCTTCTTCCTCGAGGCTTTCCGCCTCCTGGGCGGATCGGCCAAGCAGCGGGAACCGCGCCGTTACGAGGTCACCCACGTCCCGGCCCCGGTGCGCAACCGCGACCGCCTGATCGGCATCGGCGAGCCGGTGCTGCCCCGCTACGAGCGCATCGCCTTCGAGAAGGACCTGGTGGCGCCTCACGGCCAGCCGCTCGCCGCCTTCGTCTGCCCGGGCCACCCGCTGCTCGACTCGGTCATCGACCTCACCCTCGAGCGCCATCGCGACCTGCTCAGGCGCGGCACCGTCCTGGTGGACGATCGCGACCCGGGGACCCGGCCCCGCGTGCTGTTCTACATCGAGCACGCGATCCAGGACGCGAGCCTCACCCGCTCGGGGGAACGTCGGGTGGTCTCGAAACGCATGCTCTACGTCGAGCTGGATGGCGAAGGGACGACCCACCACGTCCACTACGCGCCCTACCTCGACTACCGGCCCCTGGCCGCAGGCGAACCCGGCGTTGACGCGATCCTCGGGCGGCCCGAGTGCGCCTGGATCGGCCGCGAGATCGAGCGGAAGGCCGAGGGCTATGCCGTGGTCCATGTCGTGCCGGAACATCTCAAGGAGGTGCGGGACGCCAAGCTCCAGCTCATCGCGAAGACCGAGGTCGCGGTGAAGGACCGGCTCACCAAGGAGATCACCTACTGGGACCACCGGGCCGAGCAGCTCAAGCTGCAGGAACAGGCCGGCAAGCCCAACGCGAAGCTCAACTCGGCCGAGGCCCGCAAACGAGCCGACAACCTGCAAGGCCGGCTCCAGAAGCGGCTGGAGGAACTGAAGCTCGAGGCGCAGATCTCGCCGCTGCCGCCGGTGGTGCTCGGCGGGACGCTGGTCGTGCCCCTGGGGCTCATTTTGGATTTTGGATTGGCGATTTCGGATTCTGGATCGGCGACCCTGGATTCCGGACGCTCGACGGGCCTTGTCGACACCCAGGCCGTCGCGGCGCGGGCGCGGGCGATCGTCATGGGGGTCGAGCGCGGCCTCGGCTTCGAGCCGACCGACCGCGAATTCGAGCGGCTCGGCTACGACATCGAGAGCCGCGTCCCCGGGACCGGCAAGCTCCGCTTCATCGAGGTCAAGGGCCGCGTCGCCGGCGCCGATACGATCACCGTGACCCGCAACGAGATCCTCTATTCCTTCAACAAGCCGGACGACTTCATCCTCGCCGTTGTAGAATTCCTCGATGACGAATCCGAGTCGGCTCCGGAAGAGGGGCCCCGGGAGGGCGAGGCTCCGTCCGAACCGGCCTTCGCCGGGATGCGCGGCTCGGACGGAGCCTCGCCCTCCCGCCCGGGGAACAGGCCCTCACACCGCGTCCGCTACATCCGCAGGCCGTTCCAGCGCGAGCCGGATTTCGGAGTGACGAGCGTGAATTACGACCTGGCCCTGTTGCTCGCCCAGTCCGAGGAGCCCTCATGAGCAAGGCACCCAGGAAGCCCTCGCGCAAGACGGAGATCCGGCGAGTCGAAAACGCGGCGCCGTCGCAGGCCGAGTTCGGCGAGGTGCTGGCCCTCATCGACGCCGCGAAGGCGCGGGCCTTCGCCGCGGTGAACACGACCCTGATCGACCTCTACTGGAGCATCGGTCAGCACATCAGCCGGAAGATCGCCGAGGAGGGCTGGGGCCAGGGGACCGTCGAAGCCCTGGCCGAGGCCATCCGGCGGCGATATCCCACGATCAGTGGCTTCTCCGCCCGTAACCTCTGGCGGATGATGCAGTTCTACGAGACCTACCGCGGCCAGCCAAAACTCGCACCCCTGGTGCGAGAATTGTCCTGGACCCACAACCTGCTCATCATGAGCCGCAGCAAGCGCGAGGAAGAACGCGAGTTCTACCTCCGGATGTGCATCCGGGAGAGATGGGGAAAGCGCGAACTCCAGCGGCAGCTCGACGGCGCCCTCTTCGAGCGCGTGGTCCTGTCGCCGGTAAAACTGTCACCACCGGTGACAGAATTGCACCCGGATGCCGCGGCGATCTTCCGAGATTCGTATCTCGTTGAGTTCCTTGACCTTCCGTCCATCCACTCCGAGGCCGACTTGCAGCGGGCCCTGGTCGAGCAACTCAGGCGGTTCCTGCTCGAGCTGGGCCGCGACTTCTGCTTCATCGGCGCCGAGTACCCGGTCCAGGTCGGCGGGCGGGATTTCCTGATCGACCTGCTCTTCTTCAACCGGGCCCTCAACGCCCTGGTCGCCTTCGAGCTCAAGGTGGTGGAGTTCGAGCCCGAGCACCTGGGCAAGCTCCAGTTTTACCTGGAGGCGCTCGACCGCGACGTGAAGAAGCCGCATGAGCGCCCGTCGATCGGCGTGCTCCTCTGCGCCACGAAGAACAACGAGGTCGTCGAGTACGCCCTGAGCCGGTCCATGTCGCCCGCGCTCGTCGCCGAGTACCAGACCCGACTGCCGGACCGGAAGCTGCTCCAGGCCAAGCTGCACGAGTTCTACGCCCTGGCGTCATCGCAGGCCGAGGCGGACGCCTGGGCCGGCGATCCGTCGCCGCCGCCATCCGCCGAACCGCCGATGCAGTCCGCTGCCCGGAAGGGCGAGGCTCCCGCCGAGCCGCGGGGGCAGTCGGCCCGGGAGGGCGAGGCTCCTGCCGAGCCGCGGGGGCAGTCGGCCCGGGAGGGCGAGGCTCCTGCCGAGCCGCGGGGGCAGGCTCGGCGGGAGCCTCGCCCTCCCGGGGTTGTGGGTCAGCCTCGCGGGGCTCGTCCCTCGGGCGGGAGACTCGCCACCTCGAAGAAGCGTAAGGCTCGCAAGACGTCATGACCGTAAGTGAAGGCCCGGCCGAACGGCTGACGCACGCGGAGAACCCTCGATGACCGACGATCGGATACGAATCGACCCGCTGAATCACTACCCGGCGTCGGGATTCCGTCAGGTCGAGGAGAATGCCCTGAGAGTGCTCCGCTTCGTGCCACTCCGCGTTCTCACGCGGACCCGCGACGCGATCCAGATCGACGACGGCGACGAAACCAGGATCACGGTGCTCATCACGGCGGAGGCCATCGAGTTGCGCCTCCCGACGGTCGAGTGGGCCACCCCCTATAGCCCCGTATCGGCCAGCCGGCTGTGGAAGCGCGTTCGGTTCGCGTCGTTGACCGACAGACGACTGCGGAAGCTGATCGAGGAGGCGCGGGAAACGCGGCGTGCCGAGTTCGTGCCTTGCCAGTATTGCCAACGATCGGTCCCGCCCGAGCATCGCCACGGAGATGTCTGTCACGGCTGCGCCGAGCGTTATGAAGGGGTCGTCCATTGAGGCCGAAAGGCCCCGAGGACCGCAGCCCGCGAGCGAGAATCCAGAATCCAAAATCGAGAATCCGAAATGGGCAAGAAGCTGATCGAAGTGGCGCTGCCTCTGGATGCGATCAACAAGGCCAGCGCGCGGGAGAAGTCGATCCGCCACGGGCATCCGAGCACGCTGCACCTCTGGTGGGCGCGGCGGCCGCTGGCGGCGGCGCGGGCGGTGATCTTCGCCCAGATGGTGGACGACCCCTCGGCGCATCCGGACCTGTTCCCGACCGAGAAGGCCCAGGAGAAGGAGCGTCAGCGGCTGTTCCGCATCATCGAGGATCTCGTGCAGTGGGAGAACACCACCAACGAGAAGGTCCTGCAAGCGGCCCGCGACGAGATCTGGCAGAGCTGGCGCTACA
Organism: Planctomycetales bacterium; assembly: GCA_027452145.1. Taxonomy (GTDB): domain Bacteria; phylum Planctomycetota; class Planctomycetia; order Isosphaerales; family Isosphaeraceae; genus JAKAUH01. Next base: position 63,878 of record DAIDHB010000556.1, on the reverse strand, counting down.
CCTGCGCCGCGAACGCCGACCACCCTCACGCCAAGGAGCTGTTCGACCGCCACAAGCTGCCCGCCTTTCATGATCCCTTTGCCGGTGGCGGATCGATCCCGCTGGAGGCGCAGCGGCTCGGGCTGGAGAGCTACGCCAGCGACCTGAACCCGGTGGCCGTGCTGATCAACAAGGCGATGATCGAGATCCCGCCCAGGTTCGCGGGCAAGCCGCCGGTGAACCCCGAGTCGCGACGCGATGCGCAGCTTTTCAAGAAGGAGTGGAAGGGCGCGCAGGGGCTGGCCGAGGATGTGCGCTATTACGGGAAGTGGATGCGAGACGAGGCCGAGAAGCGCATCGGCCACCTCTATCCGAAGGTCGAGGTCACGGCCGAGATGGCGAAGGAGCGGCCCGACCTGAAGCCTCTGGTGGGCCAGAAGCTCACCGTGATAGCGTGGCTCTGGGCTCGCGCGGTGAAGAGTCCGAACCCGGCTTTCGCGGATGTAGATGTGCCGCTCGCCTCAACGTTCATGCTCTCGACCAAATTGGGCAAAGAGGCATACGTCGAGCCCGTGATCGAAGGCGGAGGCTATCGATTCGCGGTGAAAGTGGGTAAGCCGAAAGATTCGGTAGCGGCGAAGAGTGGCACTAAGCTGGCGCGTGCTAATTTTCTCTGTCTCATGTCCGGCGCCCCGATCTCGGGCGACTACATCAAGGGAGAGGCTAAGGCCGGGCGCATAGGGGCGCGTCTGATGGCCATCGTCGCCGAGGGAGAGCGCGGGCGAGTGTATCTGCCACCGACCGAGGTGATGAACGCCGTCGCGTTCGAGGCGAAGCCAGATTGGAAGCCGGACGTCGAATTCTTCCAGCACGCTCTCGGATTCCGCGTTGGCAACTACGGTATGACCAAATGGAGCGACCTTTTCACTGCCCGTCAGCTTGTGGCGTTGACAACATTCTCCAACCTGATACAAGAAGCACGCAAGCATGCAAGGCGTGAAGGCATTGCCGCCGGCCTTCCCGACGACGGGCACTCGCTTCGCGACGGCGGCGCCGGCGCAGCAGCCTATGCTGATGCAGTGAGCGTGTACCTAGCGTTTTGCGTTGATAAGATGACGGATACTAACACGTGCCTTTGTAGCTGGCAGGTTGATCCGCCGCGATTACGAGCGACCTTCGGCCGACAAGCCCTTCCGATGGTGTGGGACTATGCGGAGGCTAATATCTTCGGTGACGCGGCAGGTGATTTTGGTAGGTGTGTACAATCGCTAGCCGAGGTTCTTGACAAGGGCGGGCTAGCTGGGCTTGGGGCCGCGCAGCAGCTAGATGCACAGGTCCTTGATCTCGAACGCCCCCGCGTGTTCTCGAGCGATCCACCCTACTACGACAACATTGGATACGCCGACCTGTCAGACTTCTTTTATGTGTGGCTTCGCCATTCGCTGAAGCCTCTCTTCCCCGAGCTATTCTCTACGCTTGCCGTGCCCAAGGCTGAGGAACTGGTAGCCACGCCTTATCGCCACGGAGGCAAAGAGAAAGCAGAGGCGTTCTTCCTCAATGGAATGACTCAGGCGATGCGTTGCCTCGCCAAACTGGCGCACCCGGCGATTCCGGTCACTATCTACTACGCATTCAAGCAGTCGGAGAGCGACGGTACCGACGGAACGGCAAGTACAGGCTGGGAGACTTTCCTTGACGCTGTAATACAGGCTGGCTTTGCTGTCAGTGGCACATGGCCAATGCGGTCTGAACTCGCCACTCGCAACAGGGGTCGCGGCGCCAATGCTCTCGCATCCTGCATCGTCCTCGTCTGCCGCCCGCGAGCGAGCGACGCTCCCACAGCCACGCGCCGCGAGTTTGTCACGGCGCTCAAGTACGAACTGCCTGTGGCACTCGCCAACCTCCAACGCGGCAATATCGCCCCGGTGGACCTGGCTCAGGCGTCCATCGGACCGGGCATGGCGGTCTACACTCGCTACGCTAAGGTGCTCGACGCCGAGGGCAAACCGCTCTCAGTACGCGAGGCCCTGGCGCTCATCAATCAGACTCTCGACGAATCACTGGCCGAGCAGGAGGGCGACTTCGACGCCGATAGCCGATGGGCGTTGGCGTGGTTCGAGCATGTGGGATTCGCCGAAGGCGAGTACGGAGTTGCCGAGACGCTCTCCAAGGCGAAGAACACCAGCATCGCCGGCCTGGTCGATGCCGGCATCGTGGCCTCCAGCCGCGGCAAGGTGCGTTTACTCAAGGCGGGCGAGCTGGCATCCCACTGGGACCCCACCACCGACCCGAGGCTCACGGCCTGGGAGACGGTCCATCACCTGATCCGCACCCTCGAAGCCGGCGGGGAAGGCGCCGCCGCTGCACTGGTCGCGAAGCTCGGCGATCGGGCCGAGACGGCTCGCGAGCTGTGTTACCGGCTCTACACGATCTGCGAGCGGAAGAAGCGGGCGGCCGAGGCGCTGGCGTACAACAGCCTGGTGCTGAGCTGGCCCGAGATCACCCGCCTCGCCCGCGAGGGCGGCGCGCCGCGGACACAACAGGCGGGCCTCTTCGCGGAGGAGGAAGGCGATGAGTGAGAGCCTTCTCGGAACGGGGGTGCCCTGGGAGGGCGAGGCTCCTGCCGAGCCGCGTGTGGGGATCGGCTCGCCGGGAGGCTCGCCCTCGCGGGGTGCGACGGCGCGGTGGAGGGACCGGCTCGCCGGGAGGCTCGCCCTCCCGGGACGGGAAATCACCTTGTTGAGGCAGCACATCGAGATCGTCCATGACTTCGCGAAGAAAGCCGACACACGGCGTGCGGATCGATTCATCGCATCCGACGATCGTTTTCGTCACCGTGTGTACGAAGGAGCGCCGACCATGGCTGGCCACTCCTGAGAATCATGACGCGCTGCGGAGCATCTGGCAGGAGGCCACGGCGTGGGCGGTCGGACGCTACGTCCTGATGCCGGATCACCTGCACCTGTTCGCCGCACCCGGCCGATTGGAGATCCCACTCGACAACTGGATTCGCTACTGGAAATCCCGTTTCACCCGTACGCGACGCCTACCCGCCTACCAATGGCAAACCGATCACTGGGACACCCGACTCCGTTCGGACGAGAGCTACGAGGCGAAGTGGCTCTACGTCCGCGAGAACCCTGTGCGCGGCGGCCTCGTGGATGATGCGGCTCTTTGGCCCTATCAGGGGGAGTTGAACCGATTGTTGTGGTCATGAGGCATGCAGGGCCGGAGGGTCACATCCCGGCTCGCCGGGAGGCTCGCCCTCCCGATCCGACCCGGCTCGCCGGGAGGCTCGCCCTCCCGATCAGGCCCGGGAATGGGAGGGCGAGGCTCCTGCCGAGCCGGGATGTCGCGAGGGTTCCCCCTCATGCCGGCTCGCCGGGAGGCTCGCCCTCCCGAACCGATCCGATCCGGCTCGCCGGGAGGCTCGCCCTCCCGATCAGGCCCGGCTCGCCGGGAGGCTCGCCTTCACGGGATGCGCTGTCCCGCTTTACGAGAGATTCTCAAAGGAAGCTATCATCATGGCCATCACCAACCACGATCGCGTCGGCAAGGCGATGGAGCTGCTCAAGGCCGGGCTGGGGCCGTACGTCGAGCGCGAATTCCGCAGCAAGTATCAGGATCGGACCTCGGTCGAGACCGCCCGGCTGCTGGGTGACGACCGCCTGAACGCCCGCAAACCCATCCTCGCGCTGGACGCGGCGGCGTTGCTCAAGGTGATGTGGGAATCGTGGAACGACGTCTTTCGCCTGACGCTGGGTCCCGCCGAGCGCAGCCTGATCAGCGAGCTGCGCGACCATCGCAACAAGTGGGCGCACCAGGAAGCCTTCAGCGGCGACGACGCCTATCGCGCGCTCGATTCGGCCGGCCGCCTCCTGACCGCCGTCTCGGCGCCGCAGGCCGACGACATCGAGAAGATGAAGACGGAACTCCTGCGCATCCGGTTCGACGAACAGGCGCGGAGCGAGAAGCGCAAGAGCGCCGGCACCGCGATCGAGGGCGAGGCGGCGGGCGGGCTCAAGCCGTGGCGCGAGGTCGTGACGCCGCACAGGGACGTCGCCAGCGGCCGATACCAGCAGGCCGAGTTCGCCGCCGACCTCTGGCAGGTGCACCTCGGCGAGGGGACCGATGAGTACAAGAACCCGGTCGAGTTCTACCGCCGCACCTATCTCACCGAGAGCCTCAAGGGGATGCTGGTGGGCGCGGTGCGTCGCCTGGCCGGCCAGGGCGGCGACCCGGTCGTGCAGCTCCAGACCAACTTCGGCGGCGGCAAGACGCACTCGATGCTGGCGCTCTACCACCTGTTCTCGGGCATCGCACCCACGGAGCTGGTGGGGATCGACCGGGTCATGGAGGAGGCGGGCGCCAGGACGCTGCCGGCCGCCCGGCGCGTGGTGCTGGTGGGCAACAAGATCTCGCCCGGCAATCCCACCACCAAGCCTGATGGGACCGTGGTGCGCACGCTCTGGGGCGAGCTGGCCTGGCAACTCGGCGGCAAGAAGGCGTTCGCCCGCATCCAGGCCGACGACGAGAAGGCGACCAGCCCCGGCGACGTGCTCCGCGAGCTGTTCAACGAGTACGGGCCGACCTTGATCCTGATCGACGAGCGGGTGGCCTACGCGCGCCAGCTCCACGACCAGGGCGACCTGCCGGCCGGCGGCTTCGAGACGCAGTTCACGTTCGCCCAGGTGCTCACCGAGTCGGCGAAGCTGGCGAGGAACTGCCTGCTCGTGATCAGCCTCCCGGCCTCGGACACCTCGGGCTCGCCCCACACCCTGGTCAACGATGTCGAGGTCGGCGGCCAGCGCGGCCGCGAGGCGCTCGACCGGCTGCGCAACGTCGTGGGCCGGGTCGAATCGTCGTGGCGGCCCGCGAGCGCCGAGGAGGGCTTCGAGATCGTCCGGCGCCGGCTGTTCGAGCCGATGGCCGACCCCAGGCAGTTCAAGGACCGCGACGTGGTGGCGCGGGGGTTTGCCGACCTGTACCGGACGCAGCACCAGGAGTTCCCGCCCGAGTGCCGGGATTCCGACTACGAAGCCCGCATCAAGGCCGCGTATCCGATCCACCCGGAGATCTTCGATCGCCTCTACACCGACTGGTCCACGCTGATCAAGTTCCAGCGCACCCGGGGCGTCCTGCGATTGATGGCGGCGGTGATCCACAGCCTGTGGGAGAAGGGGGACAAAACCCCGCTCATCCTGCCGGCGAACATCCCGATCGACGACCCGCGCGTGCAGTTCGAGCTGACCCGATACCTCTCGGACAACTGGGTGCCGACGATCGAGAAGGACGTCGACGGCCCCAGCTCGCTCCCCCTCCGGCTGGACGGCGAGGTCCCCAACCTGGGGAAGTTCTCGGCGTGCCGTCGGGTGGCGCGGACGATCTACCTGGGCTCGGCGCCCACGACGACGGCGGCCCACCTCGGGCTGGAGGACCGGCGGGTCAAGCTGGGGTGCGTGCTGCCGGGCGAGTCGCCGGCGATCTTCGGCGATGCCCTGCGGCGCCTGGCCGGGGCGGCGACCTACCTCTACCAGGACGGACCGCGCTACTGGTACTCGACCCAGCCCACGGTCACCAAGCTGGCGGACGACCGCGCCGAGCAACTCAAGCGAGAGCCCGACAAGGTCATCCAGGAGCTGGACCGTCGCATCCGGGCCGATCTGCGCAACGCCGGCGACTTCAGCCGCGTCCATGCCTTGCCCCAGTCGGGTCAGGACGTGCCCGACGACCTCGACGCCCGCCTGGTCGTGTTGCGGACCGACCATCCCTACAGCAAGGAGCCGGGGAGCGCCGCCGAGGCGGCGGCCCGGGCGATCCTCGAGTCGCGCGGGAACACGCCCCGCCTCTATCGCAATGCGCTCGTCTTCCTCGCGGCGGACAGGACCCGCCTCCAGGACCTGGACGAGGCGGCGCGGAAGTATCTCGCATGGGAATCGATCCTGGACGAGAAGGTCGTGCTGAACCTCACGCCGCAGCAGGTGAAGCAGGCGGAGACGCAGCGGGTGGCCGCGGACGGCGCCGTCACGGCCCGCATCCCGGAGGTTTATCACTGGCTGCTGGTCCCCGTGCAGAAAACGCCCCAGGAGGCCGTCGAGTGGCAGGCGTTCCGGCTCCCCTCGGGGCACGATGCGCTCGCCGTGCGCGCGAGCAAGAAGCTCCGGAACGACGAATTGCTGCTCACCAGCCTCGCGGGCACGATCCTCAAGATGTCGCTCGATCGGATCCCGCTCTGGCGCGGCAACCACGTCGCGGTGAAGCAGCTCGCCGAGGATTTCGCGCGCTACGTCTACCTCCCACGCCTCAAGGATCCCTCGGTGCTGGTCGGCGCCGTCCGTGATGGTGCCGGCTTGTTGACGTGGGAGGAGGAGAGTTTCGGCTTTGCCGACGGCTTCGACGAGCTGACGGGCCGCTACCGGGGATTGCGGGGCGGGCAGCTCGTCTCCCTGGTCGATGCGGACTCGCCCGGCCTGCTGGTGAAGGGGAGCGTCGCCCGCGCGCAGCTCGACGCCGATCGAGCCGGTGTGCCGGGAGGAGACGGAGGACTCGACGAGGGCGGCCGCGTTGATCGGAAGACGGTGGCCCCAGCGGGCACCTCGTCCGTCACCCCGCCCCAGCCCGCAGCCGCCGCGCTCTTGAAGCGGTTCCATGGCACGGTGACGCTCGATGCCGCCCGGGTCGGCCGCGACGCCGGCCGGGTGGCCGAGGAGGTGATCGCGCACCTCACGGGGGTCGTCGGCGCGTCGGTGACGGTGACCCTGGAGATCGAGGCCGATCTCCCGTCGGGAGCGTCGGATCACCTGGTCCGCACCGTCACCGAGAACAGCCGGACGCTGAGGTTTTCCAGCCACGGGTTCGAGCGCGAGTGACCGCGTTTGGATTGTGGATTGGCGACCTGGGACTGGATGTTCGAGCGTGCGACGGCGAGGCCGGCAGGGCAGCCGGGTTGGCCGGCTGCCTTCGGCCGATTCACCCTTCCTCCCGGAGCGTCCGCTCCAGTTGCCGTTGCAGGTCCTCGGGCCGGGGCAGGTGGAGCTGGTACTTCGAGACGAAGAGCTGGTTGTCCATTCCGGCCAGGGCATATTCGACCAGCGCGTGTTCCTTTTGCGTGCAGAGGAGGATGCCGATCGGCGGGTTGTCGCCATCGGCCCGCATGTTTTTCGCATACCAGCTCACATAGGTATTCAACTGGCCGATGTTCTCGTGATTGAACTCCTCCAGCTTCAGCTCGATCAACACGTGGCATTTGAGAATTCGGTGGTAGAAGACCAGGTCGATGAAGAAGTGCGAGTCGCCGATCAGAATCCGCTTCTGCCGGGCCTCGAAGCAGAAACCGTGGCCGAGCTCCAGCAGAAAGTCCTGCAACCTGTCCAGAAGCTGGTCCTCGAGGTGGGACTCGCTCATGACCTCGCGAGACTTCAATCCGAGGAACTCGAAGACGTAGGGGTCGCGAATGGTGAATTGCGGCTCCGCCGCATCGGCGCCGGTGCCGGCCCCGGCGTGGGTGAGCCGGGCCAGCTTCTCCCTGTCGCGCGACAGGGCGGACCGCTCGAAGTAGAGCGAGGCGATCTGCCGTCTCATACACGGACCCGCTGATCCTGTCTGGTTTCGGGAGGGCGAGGCTCCTGCCGAGCCTTCCCCCGCGGCTCGGCCGGAGCCTCGCCCTCCCGACGCGATCGGAAAGCATCAGCGGGTTCGTGAATCAGTTGCCGCACGCCCCAGTTGCCCCGGATGCATTCGGCCTCGTAGAAGGATCGTTTGAGCGGGTCGTCGACCGCGAGCAGCTCGACGAAGTGGGTGAACGAAAGTCGCGTGATCAATTTCTTGCCCGAGAATCCGAATTCGGGAGCCGCTGGCTCCCGAATTGAGACGGGCGTGCCTAACGCTATAAATTCCAAGGACTTGCGTAATTCGGGAGCCAGCGTCTCCCGAATCTGGGGGTAGGTCTGATAGAACGGCCGGTAGCGTCGAAGCTCGCGCTCCTCGGACCGGCTGACGCCGTCCTGGACCGGCCGGTCCGAGAGCGTCGCCAGGAGCCTTTCGCCGTAGCTGGCCCGGTCCTCGCCGCGCTGTTCATACTCGACGATGTTGCACCCGATCGCCCAGTTCCGGAGCGTCGTGTTCCCGTGGACCGCGCGCCTGGCCTGGGCGGCGAGATCCTGATCGACCTCGTGGATCGAACGGACGAGGTCCTCGAAGGTCGGGCCGGCGGACTTCGCCGGGGCCGTCTTCATTCTTGCTCATGAGCGGATCTCCTTCGTGCCTGGCGTCGAGAACCGCGAGCGGCGGGTGTCGTCGGCCGCCGGCCTTCACGACCGGCCGGGGTCCGGTGTGGCGACAGAGCCGTGGCCGTCGGGGTGGTCAATTGTGCCGATCACGTCTCGCGGGCAGGAAGCCGATCCCGCGCCGGCCCGGCGATGGGACAAGGTGGGCACGAACGGCGACGACGAACATCGTGTCGGTTCTCGATCCGCGACCAGCCCGGCGGGCGCGCCGATGACACTGTGACACTGTTGCTTGCACCCTCATTTTCTCGTATTGTTTCTTGCGATCGTGTCATGGCGCGTTCTAATACAACGTCGGACCGTCCGTGATCGGCGTGACGCGGCAGAAGGCGACGAGCGGTCCCGGAGTGCCGTCGCCCGACGAGGAAAGGAGATTGATCGACCGGAGCAAGGCCCGGCCTTCCCGGTGACGGAAAGACTCGCCGTTCCCGGAACAGCACCACGGAGGGAACCGCCCGGGCGAACCGAACCGAACCGAGGCGGGCGGAGCGTACCAGCCTGCCAACCCACCCCTGCCCGGCGCCGCGGACAGACATCGGCGCCGTCCACCTGCCCGCTGCCATCCACCGGACCGCACCGCACCACGCCGTGACCTGCGGCAGCGAGGCGCGGTCCCGGATCGGCCGGGCAGTCCCTGACTGACTGCGCCTCCAGGAAGCCGGCGCAACTCGAATTCCGGCAGCCGGCGCGCTGGACGCCGCGCCCGAGCTGCCGTCATCCCTCCCGCGATGAGGAGTCCTCTCGATGTGGCAACGCGCGAAGTCGTCCAGCAAGCGGCGGGCCGAGGCCCGGCGTCCCGTGTCGTCCCCCGTCCGCGGCATCCGCCGGCATCGGCCGGAGTGCGCGAGTCTCGAGGATCGCCGGCTGCTGTCGGTCACGCTGGCCGACGTCCCGCCGGCCGTGCCCCTCGTGGGGTCGCCGGTGGTGTGGAACGCCGGCTCCAGCGGATTCGGCAAGCGGCCGGTTTATCAGTTCAGCGTCGCGTCGCCGGGCGGCGGGGGCACCTTCCAGGTGGTGAAGGACTTCAGCCCGATCGGCACCTTCACCTGGAGCCCGATGCGGCAGGGAATTCACGAGATCCGGGTGGTCGTCAAGAAGGGATACGAGGCCAGGCCGAGCGAGACCATGGTCGCCACGTACGCGGCGCAGTCGCGGGTGACCGGGGATACCGCGGTGGTCAGCCCCACGGCGAATCCGCTCGTCGCGCTGTTCAGCGCGCCGCCCTCGCCGGGGACGTCGATGTACGTCCAGTTCGCCCGGCAGGATGCCAACCCGACGTGGCAGGACACCTCGCCGCGGCCGATCGTGCCGGGCGAGAGCACCAACTTCATCGTGGCCGGCATGCTGCCGGATACGACCTACCTGATGCGGTACGTCACGAGCGCCGGGGCGATCTCGGCACCCTTGTCCTTCACCACCGGCAGCCTGCCGTCGAACGAGACGTTCCCCGCGGTCGACGTGGTGCAGCCGGCGTCGCCGGGCACCGATCTGAGCCGGCAGAAGGTGATCTTCCACATGGGCCTGAGCATCGGGGCGGCGAAGAACGACGTCAACACGTTCGCGACCAATCTGAAGGGACACATTATCTGGTACTATGATTCACAGGCGAACAACTATTATGGATATGCCCAGAACATCGAGCCGGGCGGGACGGTGATGATGCTGGGCGGCAAGGCCACGGGGGTCGCGGCGGGTTACGACACGCTGCGCCAGGTGGACCTGGCCGGCAACACGCTGCGCGAGACGAACATCCAGGCGGTCAACGCCGAGCTGGCGGCGCTCCACCAGCCGAGCATCCTCGACTTCGACCACGAGGCGAGGCTGTTGCCCAACGGGGATACGGCCGTGATCGCCAGCACGGCGCAGGTCGTCAACTACCAGGGGACGCCCACCAAGTTCATCGGCGACATGGTCCTCGTTCTCGACCAGAACTTCCAGGTGTCGTGGGTGTGGAACTCGTTCCGGTGGCTCAACACGAATCGCCTGGGCACCGGCCACCCGATCCCGACCGACTGGCTGCACGCCAACGCGGTGAGCTGGTCGCCCGGCGACAACAACCTGGTGGTGTCGCTGCGCACGCAGGACTGGGGCGTGAAGATCGACTACGCCAACGGGACGGGGAACGGCCACGTTATCTGGAAGCTGGGCAAGGGGGGCGGCTTCAAGGCGATCGCCCCGGGCGTCGGCTGGCCGTGGTTCAGCCACCAGCACGACCTGCGGATGATCAGCGCCGACACGGTGCTGGTCTTCGACGACGGGAACACCCGGCACGAGTTCAACCGGGGTGCACACAGCCGAGGGCAGGAGTGGATCCTCAACGAGCAGAACAGGACGGCGACGCTGGCGGTGAACGCCGACATGGGGAACTACTCGTCGTTCCTGGGGAGCTCGGAGCTGCTGGCCAACGGCGATCTGGCGTTCACGTCCGGGGGCTTCTCGCCGGGGAACGACCCGCTGGGTCAGACGATCGTGGTGCAGCCGGACGGGACGAGGGTTTATGTGCAGCAGATCGGGGAGTACGAATATCGGTCGTATTTCCTGTCAAACCTCTATCACGCCGGGTTCCTGAACGTGGGGGGGTGAGAGTCTCGGAACCACGAATTGTCCGAAGGACACGAACGGGAGAAGGGTCTCGGAATCAACCGCGAAAAACGCGAAACAACGCGAAAATGAAATGGGATGAGGATGTCACCGGCCGTGGGCTGGACCATCTCTTCGTTTTTCGCGTTTTTCGCGGTTAATTCCGGGATTCTGAAGGCACGGACGGGCTGCGGCCCGTTCCGGGTCTGGGTTCGTGCCCCTGGTGTCGTTCGTGGTTCCGATTTGCCGTGGGGCAACCGCGAGCCACCGGGCGACGCGATGGGCCGCATCTCCTTTGTCTCCGCCGGTTTCGGGGGATTCCGCCGGAATTCTGCCGCGAGGCGGGATAACATGGACGGCGGGCGGACAGCACTGGGCCGGAGGGATGAGCGGACGGACCGTAACCGTGGTCGGCCGGTCGGTCGTCCATCGTCCGTTATGGATGGTCCGTTGCTGGTGGGGGCGATCGGCGATGTCAAACGGGACGTCGACATTACTGGCCCGGCAGATTGGGGCGCTCTACTCGGGCGGCTCGGCGGTCGGGCTCTCCGACCGGCAGTTGCTCGAGCGGTTCGCCGAGGCGCGCGACGAGGCGGCGTTTGCCGCACTCGTGGCGCGGCACGGTCCGACCGTGCTGGGCATCTGCCGGCGGCACCTGGGCGACCATCAGCATGCCGAGGACGCGTTTCAGGCGGTGTTCCTGGTGCTGGCCCGCAAGGCGGGGTCGCTGCGCGAGCCGGAGCTGCTGGGCAACTGGCTGTACGGCGTCGCGCTGCGCACCGCCCGGACGGCCCGCGCCCGGCTCGCCCGGCGTCGACGGGTCGAGGAGGAGGCCGCCGGGGCGGAGTCTGGGTCGGGATCGGGTTCGTCGTCGGGACCGGGCTCATTCGGCGCGGTGGATCGATCATTCCTTGACGGCGAGCAGGCCGAGGCGTTGCACCGCGAGATCGACCGGCTGCCGGGGCCGTTCCGGCTGCCGGTGGTGCTGTGCTACTTCGAGGGCCTGACGCTCGACGAGGCGGCGCGGCGGCTGAGCTGGCCCGTGGGGACCTTGCGCAGCCGGCTGGCCCGGCCGCGGGAGAAGCTCCGGCGCGGGCTGGTCCGGCGCGGGTTCGCGCCGACGGCCGGCGTCCTCGGTGGGTCGATTTCGCACCGTCCGTTCCCGTTCCCGTTCGCGTTCCCGCGCCCGCTCTCATCGTCCGCCTCATCCCTCCTGTGCGATTCCACCACCCGGGCCGCGATCGCGTTCGCGGCCCGCCGCGGCGCGGGCACCGGCGAAGCGGTTGCACCCGCACTCGCCGGGCCGGCCGCGGCCACCGCCCAGGAGGTCCTTCGTACCATGCTGATCCACAAACTGAGGGCCGCGGCCCTCTCGCTGCTGTTCCTGGCTGTCGGCGCCGCCGGCGCGGGGTGGCTTGCCCGTCCGCACGTGATGGGGGACGAGCCGCGGATGAAAGGACAGTCGTCATCGAAGGGGCCGCGGGTCGATTTCAAGGCGCCCGCCGATGTCAGCCCGGCCCGGTTGCTGGTCGACGGGCGCGTGATCGATCCCCAGGGCCGGCCCGTGGCGCAGGCTCGGGTCGCGGTGCTGGCCGACCGGCGGGCCCGCGCCGGCGACCGCGACGGCCGCCATCGCAACATCCTCGTCGGCACGGCTGCGGTCGACGCGAACGGCCGGTTCTCGCTCGATGTCGACGGACTGCCCGGCGAGCGGCTGGAGCGGCTCACCCTGCTCGCCTCGGCACCGGGACGGGCCCTGACGGCGGCCGCGCTGAAGCCCGGCGACGTGCTGCATGAGGCGACGGTCACGCTCGAGCCCGAGCGGCCCGTCGAGGGTCGGCTGGTGGATATCCAGGGTCAGCCGGCATCCGGTGTGGTCGTCCGCGTGGCGAAGATCGACGGGAATCCTCCGCTGGTGCGCTACGACGGCAAGGGGCAGCCGATCCTCTGGCCGTCGGCCGCGACGACCGGCGCCGACGGGCGGTTCCGCATCCTGGGCCTGGGCGCTGGCGCCGGGGCGGCGGCGACCTTCGAGGTCGAGGACACTCGACATGCGCACCAGTCGTTCACTGTGTCGGGCGGAGGCTCCGGTTCATCCTCGGGATCGGGCTCGACGATCACGCTGCGGCCGGCGCAGGCGGTCGAGGTGCGCGTGGTACACGCCGACGACGGCAAGCCGGCGGCCGGCGCACTGGTCGCGGTCCAGGCCCTTCGGGATGCCATGCCGACGAATGACATCGCCTACGCCCGGACCGACGACCAGGGTCGAGCGCGGGTCGTCGGCTGGCCGGCCTCGGCGTATCGGGTCCGGATCGATCCGGCCGAGGGCGAGCCGTATTTCCACGTCTGGGACGACCTCGACTGGCCGACGGCGGCCGTGCGGATCACGCACGAGTTCCGCCTGCGGCGCGGGACGGTCGTGAGCGGTCGCGTGGTCGAGAACTCGGAGGGAACGAGCAAGCCGATTGCTGGCGCGTGGATGACCTATTATCAGACCGCCCGGGATAACCCGCGGCGGGTCGACCTGCTGTCGGTCGAGGCGGTGAGCGGCCCCGACGGGTCGTTCCGCCTGGTCGTGCCCGCCGGGCCGGGGCACCTGCTCATCGAGGGGCCGGGCGAGGAGTATCTGCACGTCGAGACCAGCTCGACCGCGATGGGGATCGGCCTTCGGCCGAGCTTCCACCTGTATCCGCACGCCCACACGGTGCTCGATATCCCGCCCGGCGAGGCGAGGCATCCGGTCGAGATCCGCCTGCGGCGCGGGGTGACGATCACGGGCCGCGTGATCGGTCCCGACGGCCGGGCGGTGGCTGAGGGGTGGGTGTTCGGCAGGGGTTACGCGCCCTATCGCGAGGGGGCGTTCCCGTTCGGCGCCTTCAACGGGCCGCCGCCGCGGGTCGAGGTGAAGGACGGCCGGTTCGCGATCCCCGGCTGCGACCCGGAGAACCCGGGGACGTTCCACTTCATCGACGCGAAGGACCGGCTGGGCGCGACGGTCGAGCTCTCGGGCAAGTCGGCGGCGGACGGGCCCGTCACGGTGAAACTCCAGCCGACGGCGACCGCTCGCTTCGCGATCAAGGACGCCGACGGCCGGCCGATCGCGGGTCGGGATGCCGACTGGCCGACCGACCTGCGGCTCGTCATCACGCCCGGGCCGGACTTCGGCGAGCTGAAGAGCAACTTCGACGCGATCCCCGGAGATTTCACGTACCAGGAGGACATCGACCCGGCCAGCGACCGCAACCTGAAAAGTGGGCCGGATGGTCGTGTGACGATGATCAACCTGATCCCGGGCGGGCGGTATCGGTTCCACGGGCGTGAGTTTACCCCGAGGCCGGGCGAGACGGTAAATCTGGGGGATGTCCCCGCGCCGAAGCCGGAGGGATGACGAGGGCTTTCGTCGTCTCGTCACTATTGCTCGAAAGCTCGGACCCGGGATCGGAGCTATTACCTCGGCAGGAAAGATCCTCAAGTCGGTCGGGTAGTCCTGCCCGACGCTCCGGCCCCGTCGGGCAAGACGGCCCGACCGACTTTCATGCCCGCGTCATATCTCCGATCGGCCGGGTCCGTGGCATTTCCGGGGACCGGTTGCGGCGGGCGGATTCGCGACATGGGCGGCGATCGGGTGCGGTTCTCATGCAGACCGGGGATCGGACTCCGGAGTATACTTGTCGATAGGCGGGGAGTTCGGCCGCCGCTGCCTCCGGACGTTGCGGCGCGGGGCGAGTGGGAGCAAATGATGACGATCACGGTGCATGTCCCCGATGTCCTGTTGCGGGGGCTCGATGAGAGCCCGGAGGAGATCGGGCGCGAAGCCCGGCTGGCCATGGCGATCCACCTCTACAGCCGCGGCCTGATCACCCAGGGCACGGGGGCCGAGATTGCCGGCCTGGACCGATGGGATTTTCTGGAAGCCCTGGGCCGCGCCGGGGTGCCGGCCTGCCAGGTGACATCGGACGAGCTGGAGCAGGAGGTCGAGCGTGCCTACCAGGCGCATTGTGAACGCGTCGCCGCTTATCCTGCTGAGCAAGATCGGACGGATTGACCTCCTCCAGACAGAGGGCGTCGCTGTGTTGATCCCGGCGACTGTCCTGGACGAGGTTTCGCGCCGAGGACACGACGACCCGGCGGTGCGGGCGATCCGCGGCGCCGGGTGGGAGATCGCGGCGCCTGCGGACCCGGTCCCGGAGTCGGTGAGCCGATGGAGGCTCGATGCCGGCGAAGAGGCCGTGCTGTCGCTTGCGTTGAGGAGCCCGGGTTGCGAGGTCATCATCGACGATCGGGCGGCGCGAATGTGTGCCGAGGCGCACGGCCTCGCTCTCATCGGGACCCTGGGTATCGTGATCCTCGCCCGGCGGATCGGCCGGATCTCCGAGGCTCGGCCCCTGATCCTGGAACTCCGGCGGGCGGGTCTGCGCGTGAGCGACGACGTCATTGCCGCGGCGCTGAGGCGGGCCGGCGAGTCAGGGTAGGGGCCGGAACGGCGATTGCGCCGGAACGGAGCCGCCTCCAATCGGACGGCGGACGTGGGCACGGATGTTGCACGCCGGTCGGTCGACGCCGATCCAACCTCCGGGAGATTCACCCATGATCCCTTCCACCGTGGACCGAGTGCCCGAGCACACCGCCGAGCATGTGAATGCCCGCATCTGTCGCGGGATCGAGGACCAGATCGCCCGGTATGCGGACGCCGGGCCCGGGGCGATCGGCCGCCGGCTGGAGGAGCTCGATCGCGAGTGGGACATCGAGCGCACGCTCGAGGCCAACGCGGCGACCGTCGCGCTGGTCGGCCTGGGGCTGGGGGCGCTTGTGGATCGACGGTTCTTCCTGCTGCCGGCGGCGGTCGCGGGGTTCTTGCTCCAGCACGCGATTCAGGGATGGTGCCCGCCCGTGCCGGTGTTCCGCCGGCTGGGGTTCCGCACCGCCTCGGAGATCGACGAGGAGCGGTATGCCCTCAAGGTACTCCGCGGCGATTTCCAGGAGGTTGGTGAGGCGGGCCGGGGCCGGGGCCGCGGCGATCGGGCGAGCGTCGAGCGGGTGCTTCACGCGGTCCGGCGTTGAGGGTCGGGAGGCAGAGCGATGGATGGCCGGTCGGCGGAACCGGGCCGGGACGACGCGGCGCCGGGTGAACGTGGCGGCCACGCGATTCCGGCGATGCTTCAGCGCGCGCCGGACAATCTGGAGCCGCCGTTCTCGGCCCTTGATGGGTTCATTACGCCCGTCGACCGGTTCTTCGTGCGGAGCCATTTCGAGGTCCCGCGGATCGACCCGGACGCCTGGCGGCTGTCGGTCGAGGGAACGGTCGAGCGGCCGTTCGAAATCGGGCTGGACGAGCTGCGGCGGATGCCGGCGCGTACGCAGGCGGCCCTGCTGGAATGCTCGGGCAACGGGCGGATCTACCTCGAGACGACGCAGGTGGGGATACGCTGGGGGCTCGGAGGCGTGGGCAACGCCGAGTGGACCGGGGTGCCGCTGGCCGACCTCTTGAACCGCGCGGGCGTGAGGCCGGGGGCCGTCGAGGTGATCCTCGAAGGGGCCGACGCGGGAGAACACGGGCCGCCGCAGCACGAGACGCCCGGGCGGATCGCGTACGCGCGCAGCCTGCCGCTGGCCCGGGCGATGAGCCCCGAGGTGATCCTGGCGTTCAGGATGAACGGCGAGGATCTTCCGGCCCCGCACGGCCGACCGGTGCGCGCGATCGTCCCCGGCTGGTACGGGATGGCGTCGGTGAAGTGGCTGCGGCGGATCGTGGTCGTGGATCGGCCATTCCACGGATTCTTCCAGACGATGGAATACGCCGTGTGGGAGCGTCGGGACGGGCTGGCGACTCTCGAGCCCGTTTCCGAGGCTCAGGTCAAGGCGCAGATTGCACGCCCGGCGCCTCACGAGATCGTGCCGAGGGGGACGACGTATCGAGTGTTCGGCGCGGCGTGGGCCGGCGAGGCGCTGGTGGAGCGGGTCGAGTTCAGCGGCGACGGCGGTGCATCCTGGACGTCGGCCCGGCTGCTCGGCGAGCCGGTGCGGTACGCCTGGCGGCTGTGGGAATGCGAGTGGGATGTGCCGGTTCAGCCCGGCGGACGGGTGCTGATGGCCCGCGCGACGGACGATGCCGGCCGGTCGCAGGCGTCCGAGCGCGACCCCGATCTCCGGGACGCGGCGATCAGTCACGTGCTGCCGATCGAGGTCGAGGTGCGCTGACGGTCAGTGCCGAAGGGGTCCTGATCGGGAGGGCGAGCCTCCCGGCGAGCCAGGACAGGGAGGAGGCGACGCGCCCTCCCGGCTTGGCGGGAGGCCTCGCCATCCCGGCTTGGCGGGAGGCCTCGCCCTCCCATTCCGGGCACCGAATCGTTGCGCGGTCGCTCTGCCGCGGGCCGATTCACGCCCGATCGCCGAGCCGGCTCATCAGGTAGAGCCGGGTCATGTGCCGGAGCTCGGCCACGGGCCCCTCGGCACCGGCGGCGACCAGGGCCTTCATCGTCTTCATGCCGTGCAGCAGCAACACGGCCATCGCGCGCGCTCGATCGACGGCGAGCCGCGGCGAGCGGAGCAACAACGTCCGGGCGATCCGCTCCACGGTGGCGTCGCGGAACTCCTGGCGCCTGTGCGACCATTCCGCCCGCGCATCGAGCAGCGCGACCATCGCCCTCGACTCGCCCTGGACCTCGACCATCAGGTCGAGGAACGCGTCGGCCAGCTCCTCGATCGGCATCGACGCCGCACGCTCGTCGATCCGCGCGAAGGCCGCGTCGACGATCCCCCGATAGCGCTCAATCAGTGCCTCGGCCAGCGCCTCCTTGCTGGGGAAGAAGTGGTAAAGCGAGCCGACCAGGGCCCCGGCCCGCGCGGCGATCTCGGCCATCGTGGCCGCCTCATAGCCCCTCTCGGCGATCACCGAGGCGGCCGCCTCCAGCAGCGCGGCGACCCGCTCGCGGCCGGGGCGCCGGCGCGGCTCGAGGGCGCCCCGCGCGGCAGTCCGGCTTGACTTGTTTGAGGCCATCGTCAATTATTCCTGCTACTTGAGTCGGTCCTCAAATAGCATAGCGGGTTCGGGGGCGGATGTCAGCTCACCGCGACGGATTCCTGGGTTCCTGGGAGTGTTTTCATGCAAGGCGAGACGCGCTGGTACCACGACGTGGCGTATTTCTGGGGCGGGGCGTTTCTGGCGAACGCGATCCCGCACCTGGTGCAGGGGATCTCGGGGAGCCCGTTTCAGAGTCCGTTCGCGACGCCGCCGGGTGAGGGATTGTCGTCGTCGACGGTGAACGTGCTGTGGGGGATGTTCAACCTGGTGGTGGCGTACCTGCTGCTGGTCCGGGTGGGGCGGTTCGACCTGCGGCGGACGAGGCACGTGGCGGCGGCGGGGATCGCGATGCTGCTGATGGCCTTGATGCTGGCGCGGCATTTCGGCGTGCTGCACGGCGGGCGGCTATGATCGAGGTGTTCTGCTCGTCGCGTTGAAGTGGGCTGGCGGTCAGGCAGGATGGAGGCCGGGGCGTCGGTGCTGGGATCGACGTCGGCCGCGGCCTCGGGGAGTCCTCGGGTCCTGCCGCATGCGACCCTCGCTCCCGGGAGGCCGGCCATGACCATACCGATCCGCAGGGTGTGCCGTGGCATCGCGGACCTGCCGCCGCTTCCGGCGATCGGGCATCTGGTGGACGATGAGCATCACCTGGTGCTCCGCATTGATCCACCGCCCGGCGGACCGGACTTCGACGAGTGCCTCGTCATCGAGCGTCTTGCCCCCCAACTGCCCGGTTATACCATGTTCGACAGCGGTGGCGGGGTGACCATCAAGAAGGTCATTGCGGACGAGGTCGTGCTGGCCGCGGCGGACGCAATCGTCGGCGCCGCCGCAGAGTTCCGGCGCGTGGCGGAGGGCTTGATGGACCGGGTGTCGAGGAAGCTCGACATCCCGCTGGAGGCATTCCACGCCCTGGAATACCGGCCGTTGCTGGGCCGGGGCTGGTTCCGGGACCGGTGGAGGGGCCGACTGGACTCCCGCTGGAGGTACGGGTTCCACGGGTACGAGTGCGGATTCAGGGACCGTCTTACGGGCCGGGACGTCGACGTGATCCTGGGATTTCCGGGCGAGTTCGGCGTGCTCGATCCGTTCTTCTTCGCCAGGTTCGTCAAGACGACCCCGGGGTTGGAAGGAGTCGCCGCCCTCTTCAGGGACAGCTTCCACGACCCGCTTCGCGCGTTGGTGGTCCTGGAGCGGCATGGGCGACTTGCAAGGTTCACCGACCGGGCGACCGGCCGCAGTGGCCTGATCGGCCCCGGGGCCTGACGAGGCCCGTTCTCCCGGTAGCGACCTTGGATCGGGCCGCGGGCCGGGGTAGAATCCGCCGAGGAGGCCCGTATGCCGCTCCTCGACCTGGAGACCAGCTACGAGGCGACGTGCCGGGTCCTGCGGATCGATCGAGAGTCTGCCTCGAAAGCCCACGAAGTGGGCGCCAGGACGTAGCCGGGGGGCGTCAGCCCCCCGGAACGCCAGGCGAACCCACATCTCCCCGATATCTGTGTCACCCTCCCGGCCGTGACCCCGCGTGGCGGGGTCGCGGCCGCGAGGATGACCCGATGGTGGGGAGATGAGGGGTCGCGTGGCGGCCCCAGTCCGGGGGGCTGACGCCCCCCGGCTACGTCCTGGCGCCCACTTCGTGGGCTTCCGGGACAGACTCTGAGCCGACCCGGACCCAGCGGATTCGCCTACCGACCGACCGCCTCCAGGGCGAGGATGCGATGCGGCGATTCCTTCCTTCGCCGCCCGCCTGTGTCCGTCCGGCCGTCCGGTCATCACGCCGCCACCGGCTCGTCCCTGCGCAATATCGGCTGCAACCTCCAGTACGTGAGCGACCGCCAGAGCCACTCCGCGGGCCCGAAGCGGAACCTCGCCAGCCAGATCGGGCTGATCAGCAACTGGGCGATCCAGATGACCAGGACGATCCCCGCCAGCCCGGTCCGGTTGACCTGCCCGAAGTAGCCCAGGCCGTAGCCGTAGAACAACGTGGTGCAGACGATCGAATGCGTCAGGTAGTTCGACAGCGCCATGCGGCCCACCGCGGCCAGCCGGTCTGTCAGCCACGTCAGCAGCCCGGCCTTGTAGATCAGCATCAGCGCGCCGACGTGCCCGAGCGCCACCAGCACGCTGCCGAAGAAGTTGAGGAACATGCCGCCGTGGAGCTCGTAGCGGTAGGAGAAATCCGTGCGGATCAACTGATACGCGTCGTAGGCCACCAGGGGCAGGCCGATGCCGTATCCCAGGAGCAGCAACCCGAGATAGAACCGCCTCGACCGCCGGCCGGAGAAGACGTTAAGCTTCATCAGGCCCATCCCGATCAGCATCCGGCCGCCGGCCATCCAGAAGCCGCCCAGGAGGAATCCCAGGGTCTGCACGACGACCAGTTGCTTCGCGCGGTCCTTCACGATCCCGGCGTACCCGCCCTGGTGAATCTTGATCGCCTTCTCGAACGCCTCCTTGTTCTTCGGCGAGTTCGGATCGAGGGACGGGAGGATCTTGGGCTTCCACACGTCGTGGTAGATCCACGCCTGGAATCGCGTCGGCGGCTTCTGGGCCTTCTCGGCGGCCTCGGCCTTCTTCGCGGTATCCTCGAGGAAGTCGAACGCCACCGCGACGGCCACCAGGATCGGCACCAGCACGCAAAGGAAGACGACGCCCAGGGGGATCAGCGTCCGGGGCCGCCAGCGCCGGAACAGGTAGATGATCAGGCCGCACTCGGCGTACATGACCAGGATGTCGCCGGACCAGATCAGGTAGGAATGGATCAGCCCGATCACCAGCAGCCACAGACAGCGCCGGTAGTAGACGCCCCGTAGCGAGGCCCCGCGCTGGTCGGATCGCTCGCCCATGAGGACCAGCCCCGCGCCGAAGAGCATCGAGAACAGGGTCATCATCTTCATCTCGAAGAAGAGATGATTGAAGACCCAGATGACCCGATCGAGCCCGCCGAAGCCCCCGCCGAGCGTCGGGTTTCCGTACGCCTGCATGGGCCAGGCGAACCCGACGATATTCATGGCGAGGATGCCCAGAAGCGCGAATCCCCGCAACACGTCCACCGCCGCGACGCGCTCGTTCGCCGCCACCGGCTCCGGCCGGGGAGCCGCCGTCTCGGCGGGGATCAGCTCCGAATCGAGCATCGTCGGGACGAGCGTCTCGCCTTCGACGGACATAACACCACCTCGATAACAGGTTCGGCCGGACCGACTTCGGTCGCGGCGCGCGGGGCCGATGATAAGGGCCCGGGCATTCCCCATGGGGAGGGTGGGGACTCTCGCCAGGCGCGATCCTATCACCGGTTCGTTCCCGCCGAGGTTTTATTGTCGCCGGCATGAAGTCGGTCAGGCTTTCCAGCCTGACAGGGCGAAACCGTGAGGCTGGAAAGCCTGACCTGCGTGAGGACCTCTCCTGCCGCCTCATCCCGCCCGGCGTTACTTGCCCTTGACCCGCTCGAGGACCGCGAAGCCCGCGCCGTCCCTGTCCTGCGTCTTGAATTCGGCGGGGCGATAGGACGGGTCGCCGAAGATGTTGATGCACAGGCGCAGCCTGTCGCGGTCCAGCTCGTAGATCCCCGGGGCCACCTTCCCCTTGTCGTCGCCCTCCTGGACGATCAGGTCGATCGTCTTCGGCTTCCTCGCGGCATCCAGCTTGAACCTGAGCTTCGGCCCCGTCTCCTCGGGCTTGATGTGCCACGCCTGATCGCCCTCGAAGACGAACTTCCAGCCCTCGAATTCCCCGGGCGCCTTGCTCTCCCCGTTCGCCTCGAGGCTGACGATCCGCCAGGTGCCTTGCAGGTCCTTCGCGTCGTCCGCCATCGCCGCCCGCGCGGCGACGAACACCATCGTGAACAGCGACCCGGCGAGCAGAATAGCGAATCGATGTCGCATCGTGCTGATGTCCTTCAATTCAAAGGCGTGTGCTTGCCACCCATTATACTGGCAACGCCGCCAAGCACCCGATGGCCGGGTTCAACGTACCCCGAACAGGCGGCGGCCTCCAGGCCAATGCTCTTGCGCCTTCGGAATGCGAGGACCATCGAGTCGGCGGCGGCACGAACCTGGCGAGCGGCGAGCGGGTCGCGATCGCCGGAGCCGGGCGCAGGATCGCGGCGTTCGGCGAGGCGCCCGCCCACGTACGAATGCTGTTTCCGGTATTCACTCATCTCTAGGATGCTTTTCTGGCTCTTGCGTTTTTGATCTTCCCCGTTTCGCCCGAACGGCTATGATCCGGGCGCGGGAGGAGCCAGCGGGCGGTCCGAGGGAGAGATGTGCCGGCCATTGCGAGGGAAGGGAGTCGATCGCCATGAACGCCAGGCGGCGGTGGTTTCTGCGTGTCCTGTTCGTCGGCCTTGCGGGCGTCTCGATGTCGACGACCATGACATCAGCACGGGCGTCGGACGACGACCTGGCCGTCTGGCGCGCGGCGCGACTGCTCGAGGAGATCTCGTCCGACCCGAAGCCGGGCATCCCGCAGGACGAGCTGCGGCAAGCGGTGGGGATCCTGATCATCCCCCGAATCGTCGAGCTTCGGGTCGGCCTGGGGCGCAAGAGCGGCCACGGGATCCTCCTGACGCGAGATGAGAAGGGCGAGTGGGGCCATCCCGAGCCCGTGGACGTCTCGGGCCTCAGCGTCGGCGCCGAGGCCGGTCACCAGGTCACCGACCTGGTGGTCCTCTTTCAAACCAGGAAGGCGATCGAGGAATACGGCAAGAACCCCAACAGGCTCACGATCTACATGGGGGCTGGCCTGGCCGGACACGGCCGCAGATTCCACCACCATGCGTCAACGGACGGGAAAGATTATCGCGTCTATGGTCGACGCCACGGCTTTGATGTCGGGGCCGGAGTAAGCGCCGAGACGAAGAGGAGCCCGGCCTTCAGGGCGGAGCCGGAACCGGAGTCGAAACCGGCAGCCACGACCGCATCGACCGCCGCAAACGGCGCGAAGGCGACGGCTGCCGCCCCACCCGTAACCGCGACCACGAAGCCCGCCGAACGCCAACTCGACCCCAGAGCAGCTCGCCACACCCGGGCCGACGAGGCGAGGATCCGACGCCTGGCCGCCGCCCCGAGCATGCCGCGGCTGAAGGCGACCCTCACCGCACTGACGACCCCGCCGGCCCAGGCCCAGGTCCCCGCGACCGGGACGAAGGACGCCGCGGTCCGCCCCGCGGCCGGCTCGCGGCCCGCCGGGCCGTCCGCCGGGGTGATACCGGCTCCCGTCCCCGCGCCCCGCGGCGCGAGGCCCTCCCTCCCACCGCCGACGCCGGCCGCGCCTCCTCGCTGAGCCGAGCGGAGCGAGTCGGCCCGGAACGCGTCGTGAAGCCGCCTCGCAGGTCGGGCCCTCGGCCTGATTCCGGGGCCATCGCGCCATCAGGCGGCCGGCGGCAGATCCCGGACCCGATGTGTAGGGTCGACGGGTGAGTCCTCTCGCATCGATCGCCTTACCGGAATCCGTCACGGCCCGTCGGGGTCGACCGGAGCCCCCTTGGCTCTCATGGCGGATGCGCTCTTCGACGCGGGCGCGCGCAGGGCCAGGATGGTGCCGCAGATCATGCCGGCCACGCCGATGGCCCCGACCGCCGCGGCGATGGCGATGGCCACGATCTGGGTCCCCGCGCCTTCCGACCTGGTGACGTGTCCCACCGCCCCGCTGGCCGCCAGGAACCCCCAGAACGCGACCCAGACCGTCGTCGAGAAGCACTTCCCCGCCAGCGACCCCTCGCCGTCTCCGCGTTCACCGCCGCCCGACGCAACCCCGAAGGCCGCCCTGATCTGGGCGGCCGCCGCGTCGTCGGGCATCTCGCGGCCCAGTTCCAGGGCCTTCATCCGCTCCTGGTGGGTGAGCATTCGCTCGCGGCGGGTGTGCAGAAAGCCGCCGACGATCGCCACCAGCGCGATCAGGACGGCCCCTCCGAAGACCAGGAACATCAGATTCGCCATGTTGTTCGGTTCCATGTCGAGCGGACCTCAGGATATGGGACGAGGCGAGGCGAGGCGAGGCGACGACGGCTCGATCGGTCCCCGCGAGGCATGGTACGGCTTCGAGCACCGAGAGGCGGAGGGTATTCGACGAGGTAGCCGGAATATTGGAGCGAGCCGAGCCGAGCCGGGCCGGGCCGGGCGGTCCGTCGCCGCAGACACACCCCGGGATCGATTGCCGGACTTGCCGGTCGAAGGGGCGAGCGGTCGGGCCCCGCGCGCAAATCGGGGTTCATTCGCGGTCGTCTTGATGTATGATCGTTCACAGGAGCCGCGGTCCGGGTAGGCGGCGTGGCGGACCCATTCGATTCGCGATCCTCGCCAGTGGCCGACCGACGACCATGAAGATCCTGGAGCTCCGGCTGCAAGCGTTCGGGCCGTTTACCGACGTCACCCTGGATTTCTCGGGGGGGCGCGAGGGCCTGCACATCGTCCTCGGGCCGAACGAGGCGGGCAAGTCCTCGGCCTTGCGCGCGGTCCGCCAGGCGCTCTACGATTTTCCCGCGCAGTCGCCCGACGACTTCCTGCACAGCTACAAGAATTTCCGCGTGGGGATGCGGCTGCGCGATCGCGAGGGGCGCGAGCTGGCATTCGTCCGCCGCAAGGGGAACAAGAACACCCTGCTGGCCGAGGACGGCGCAACCCCCCTGCCCGACGATTCGCTCGGGCGGATACTCGAGGGGATGTCCGAGGCCGAGTTCACCCGGCGGTTCGCGCTCGATCACGACGAGCTGGTCGCCGGCGGCAAGGCCATCCTCGAGGGGGCCGGCGAGCTGGGCCAGTTGCTCTTCCAGGCGGGCGGCGGACTGAAGGACCTGTTCGAGGTCCAGCGCCGGCTCGACCGCGAGCTCGACGCCCTCTTCAAGCCGAACGCGAACAAGCCGCGGATCAACGCCGCGCTCGCCGAGCTGAAGGACGCGAAGGCCACGGTGCGCGCGGGGAGCCTGCCGAGCAGCGAATGGCTCGAGCACGACGCGGCGCTGCGCACGGCCGCGGCCGAGCTCGAGCGGGTCGAGGCCCGGCTGGAGACAACGCGCGCCGAGCGCCGGCGGCTCGAGCGGATCCACGACGCGCTGCCGGTGCTGGCGAGGCGACGGCAGGCGCGCGAGGAGCTCGAGGCGATGGGCCCGGTCGTGCTGCTGCCGGATGACTTCGGCGACCGTCGCCATCGCGCGGCTGCCGCGGTCGAATCGGCCCGCGCCGCCGAGGCCGCCGCGCTGCGGGCGATCGCCGAGCTTGACGCCCAGATCGACGCCCTGGTCGTCCCCGACGACCTGCTCGCCGAGGCCGAGGCCATCGAGCGGGTCCGCGACGGCCTGGCCGGATATCGCAAGTCGCTCGCCGCCCTGCCCGACGCGCAGGGGCAGCTCCGCCTCATCGAGGACGAGGCGCGCGACATCCTCGCCGAGCTGGGGGCAGGCCCGGCCGGCGCGGAGAGTGCGGAGGACGCCGCATCGGCCCCGGACATCGCCCCATCCCTCCCGTCGATCGAGGCCCGGACCACGCCGGCGCGTTCGCTGCGGGCGACGACCGCGCGGCTGGCGGGCGAGCTGGCGCGGCTGACGGCCGAGCGCGAGCAGGCCGACGCGAGGGTCGGCGAGCTGGCCGATCGGCTGGAGTCGGAGCGCGCCGAGCTCGACCGCCTGGCCCAGCCCGGCGATCTCGAGCCATTGGCGGCCGCGCTGCGGCCGGCACGCGAGCTGGGCGACATCGACGCCCAGGTCGACCAGGCCCGCGCGCGGCTGGAGCGGGCGGAGGGAGTCGCGGCGCAGGCGGTGGCGCAGTTGCCCCTCTGGACCGGCCCGCGCGAGGCGGACGAGGTGGCCGCGCGGCCCGTGCCGGCGGTCGAGAGCGTCGACCGGTGCGAGTCCGAGCTGGCCTGTTGCGAGTCGGAGCTGGGGCGCATCCGCGCGGCCCGCGCCGAGGCCCAGGCCGAGGCCGACGAGGCCGACGCGCGGCTGGCCGTGCTGCGGGAATCGGCCGGCGTGCTGCCGACCGAGGACGACCTGGCCCGTGCCCGCGACGGCCGCGACCGCGCCTGGCGGCTGGTCCGCCGCACGCTCGAGCCCGGCCAGGCACCGCCCACCATCGCGGAGGTCCGCGCGGCCTGCGACGAGGCCCGACCTGATCCGACCCCGGCGACCCCCGACGCGGCCGCGATCGCCCCGGCCGAGCTGGCGACGGCCTACGAGCGGACGGTGGAGCGCGCCGACCTCTGCGCCGACCGGCTGCGGCGCGAGGCCGACCGCGTCGCCGCGCAGGCGGCGGCTCGCTCGGCCCTCGACCGGGCGCGGCGGCGGCTCGAGGGGCTCGACGACCAGGCGTCGCGCGCCGCCGAAGAGGCGGCCGAGGCACAATCGCGATGGCGGGCGCTGTGGGCCTCGACCGGCGTCGAGCCCCTCTCGCCGCGCGAGATGCGCGGCTGGCTCCAGGCGAGGCAGGCCATCGTGCAGGCCGTGGCCGAGGTCCGGTCGCGCCGGGCCGAGCTCGACGCGCTGCGGTCGCGGGTCGAATTGCACCGCGCGGCACTGCTGAAGGCGACGGCCGCGGTGGAGGGTCCGCGCCCAGACGCCGAGGTCCCGGCAATGGAGCCGGTCGGATCTCTCGAATCGCCACTCGGCCCATTGCGCGACCGCGCCGAGGCGATCGCGGGCCGGATCGCGAAGGCCGCCGCGCGCCGCGACGAGCTGACCGCCTCGATCGCGGGACTGGGCCGTCAGCTCGAGGCGGCCCGCGCGCAGGCCCGGACCGCCGCGGACCGGCTGCGCGACGCCCGCGAGGCGTGGGCCCGCGCGATCGCCCCGCTCGGCCTGCCGGGCGAGGCGCCGCCCGACCAGGTGGAGGCCGTGCTCGAGCAGCGTGCGGAGCTGGCCGCGCGGGTCAAGGAGGCGCGGCAGCTCCGCACGCGGATCGCCTCGCTCGAGCGCGAGACCACGCGGTTCGCCGCCGACGTGGCCGAGCTCTGCCGGCGGCTCCGGCCCGAGGCGGATGGGGCCGGGGAACCGGCGCCGGCCGGGGATCTCGAGGCGGATCCCTCGGCGGTCGTCGCGGCCGCGCAGGGGCTGATCCGCCGCCTGGCCGCCGCGCGCCAGGCGGCCGGGCGCCGCGAGGCGCTGGGCGGCCGCCGCGAGCAGGAGCACGCCGCCGCCCGCGCGGCCCGCCGCGAGCGCGAGGACGCCGAGCTCCGCCTGGCCGGCCTGGTCCGCGAGGCCGGCGCCGGCTCGCCCGAGGACCTGCCGGCCGCCGAGCGCGCCTCGCGCGCCGCCCGTCAGCTCCGCGACCGGATCGATCAGCTCGACCAGGAGCTCGGCCGGCTCCGCGGTCACGAGGACCCGGCCGAGTTCGCCCGCGCCGCGATGGCCGTCGACGTCGACCGCCTGCCCGATCGGATCGCCGCGCTGGCCGGCGAGGCCGAGGGCCTCGACGCCGATCGATCCCGCCTCAACCAGGAGCTGGGCCGCCGCCGTTCCGAACTGGCCCGGATGGACGGCGAGGGCAAGGCCGCCGAGGCCAACGAGCGGGTCGAGAGCCTCAAGTCGCGGCTGACGCACGAGGTCGAGGAATACGCGCGGCTCCGCCTGGCCTCCGTCGTGCTGCGCGAGGCCATCGAGCGCTACCGCAAGAAGTCGCAAGGGCCCGTGCTCGACCGCGCCGGCGCCCTGTTCGCCGCGCTGACGCTCGGCTCGTTCGAGGGGCTGCGGGTCGACTTCGACGGCGACGACCAGGAACGGCCCGTGCTCCAGGCCGTGCGCCCCGGCGGCGCGGAGGCCGTCGGCGTGCGCGGGCTGAGCCTCGGCACGGCCGACCAGCTTTACCTGGCGCTGCGGATCGCCAGCCTCGAGGCGGCCGTCGCCGCCCGCGGGCCCGTCCCGCTCGTCGCCGACGACCTGCTCGTCCAGTTCGACGACGCCCGGACCGCCGCCGCGCTCGAGGCGCTCGCCGAGCTCTCCGACCGGACCCAGGTCATATTGTTCACCCACCACGACCACGTCGCCGCAATCGCCCGCGAGCGCGTGGCCGACGGCCGCCTGTTCGTCCATGACCTCCCCGGCCGGTCCCCGTCGCGCCCTGCCTGAAGGAGGTCCGCATTCCTGCCCGACGCTCAGGCCTCGTCGGGAAGGTCCCGTCGACTTTCAGGCCGCTCAGGGCCCGCTCCCGAGCCCCACTCCGATGTCCTAAATGGGAACATGCGAACATCGCACGCGATCTTCGCTTCATTGGAGTTGACACCGAAAGCGTCTTTGTTAAAATGGACAATCAATCCAGCTAATCAGGAACGTTTTGAAGTAAAACTATCTGATAGTTTTAGGCGTATACCGACGCTTTCCGATAGAGTGGCGGGGCCGCGCGGCCGATGTCGGGTGCTGCGATCCGGCCGCGCGGGGGCGAAGAGGACCGGCGTGATCCGGGGATGCCCCGGGGGCCTTCGGGAACGCGTGAAGGGAGTCCCGTCTCGCCGGGCGGGTGGGCGGATCGGATCGGATCGGATCACATCGCACTGGTTCCGGTGAAAGCGAGGGTGGGCCGTGGATTTGTCGAAGCGGATCCGGGACCTGCGCTATGCGAAGGGATGGGGGCCCGACGAGCTGGCCAGCCGGGCCAAGATCTCGCGCACGGCGCTTTACCAGATCGAGCGGGGGAACACCAGCAAGCCCCAGGCCGGGACGTTGCGGCGGATCTCGCGGGCCCTCGGTGTGCCGCTGGAGAGCCTGCTCGACCGGACGCCCCTGGCGCACGAGGATGGGGGCCCCGAACTGCCCGGCGTGCCGGCGATGTCCGCCGGGCCCGCGCCGACCTTCGTCGCCCCGGCCCCGGCACCGGCCCCGGTGTCGATGTCGGCCCCGGCTCAGGTGCCGGTGACGATGCGGCCGCCGTCCGACCGCGCGGCGGAGCTGATGGAGAAGTTCCGAATCCTCCTCGCCTCGCCGATGGCCGAAGGGATCGCGCGGATCGTCGAGGAGTCGTTCCGGCTCCTGCCGATCATCCCGCCGCCGGGCCCGGGCGACGGCACGCCGTATGTCCCGGCGCGCGAGGCCCCGCCGGCCCGCCGTGGGCGATCGCGCCCGGGCGAGTCGACGTAACGCCGTCCATCCGGCGGCCTTCGACCGATCGTTTCCCTGTCTTCTCGGCGGCCCCGCTCGTCGTCCGCTTCGTAGGGTGGGCATCGCCCACCGGCTCGAGGCATCGGCCTTCGCTTCAGTCCGGCCTGTCTCCCGGCGGCGTTGCCGGGTCCCTCGCCCTGTGAGTGAGCCCCACGCTATGGATCGAGACCCTTTCGAGGTGATCGGGGAAAAAATCCGGACCGATCGCGCCGTCGTCGGCATCATCGGGCTGGGCTACGTGGGGCTGCCGCTGGCCCTGGCCTTCGCCGCGCGGGGCCTGCGCGTGCTGGGATTCGACACCGACCCGGCCAAGGTCGAGCGGCTGACCCGCGGCGAGAGCTACATCGGCCACATCCCGGCCGAGGCGATCCGCGCGGCGGCCGGGATGTTCGAGGCGACGGCCGACTTCCGCCGGCTGGACGAGCCCGACGCCATCCTCATCTGCGTGCCCACGCCGCTGACCTCGGCCCGCGACCCCGACCTCGCCTATGTCGCCGCGTCGGCCCGCTCGATCGCCGGGCGGCTCCGGCCCGGCCAGCTCGTCGTGCTCGAGAGCACCACGTATCCGACCACCACCCGCAGGGTCGTCCTGCCGCTGCTCGAAACCTCGGGACTCGCGGCCGGCCGCGACTTCTTCCTGGCCTTCAGCCCCGAGCGCGAGGACCCCGGGAATCCCCGGTTCTCGGCCCCCACGATCCCCAAGGTCGTCGGCGGGCTCGAGCCCAGGAGCCTCGAGCTGGCCGCCGCGCTGTATTCTCGCGTGGTCGTGCGCGTCGTGCCCGTCTCGAGCCTCGAGGTCGCCGAGGCCTGCAAGATCCTGGAAAACACCTATCGCGCCGTCAACATCGCGCTGGTGAACGAGCTGAAGGTCCTGTACGACCGGATGGGGATCGACGTCTGGGAGGTCATCGAGGCCGCCCGCACCAAGCCCTTCGGCTTCCAGGCGTTCTACCCCGGGCCGGGGCTGGGGGGGCACTGCATCCCGGTCGACCCGTTCTACCTCTCGTGGATCGCGCGCGAATACGGCATGTCCACCCGCTTCATCGAGCTGGCCGGCGAGATCAACACGTCCATGCCCTCGTATGTCGTGGGCCGGCTGGCCGACGCCCTCAACGACCGCGGCAAGCCCGTCAAGGGGAGCCGCATCCTGCTGCTGGGCATGGCCTACAAGAAGGACGTCGACGACCCCCGCGAATCGCCCGGCTTCGAGCTGATGGAGCGTCTGCTCGGAAAAGGTGCCCTCGTCGAGTACAACGACCCGCACATCCCCGTCCTGCCCCCGATGCGGCATTACCCGGGCCTGCACAGGCAGAGCCTCGAGCTGACGGCCGAGCTGCTCGGCTCGATGGATTGCGTGCTGATCGTCACCGATCATTCGGCCTATGCCTGGGACTGGATCGTCGGCCAATCGAGCCTGGTGGTCGACACCCGCAACGCCACCCGGGGCGTCGACGCCGATCTCGCGCGAGAACGGGTTGTCCGCGCGTGAGTCGTCCGAGGTTGGTTCAGGCGCCGGGGTCGTCCGCGTCGGCCGGCCGGTCGAAGCATCGCGTAATCAGCCCCGGCAAATCGGCGGCGAACTTGCTGCGCGGGATGGCCAGGCGGCATCCGGCCGCGCGGGCGGCGGCCAGGCGCTCGGCGTCGACGTGCGGGCCGACCGCGACCAGCCAGGCCGACGGGCCGGCGAGGCGGTGGTACTCGGCCAGCAACTCGGGCGAGGTCAGGTCGGCCGCCGTCAGGTCGAGCAGGATCAGACGCGGCCGGGATTGCTCGATCAATCGGCGAGCCATCGACGCGTCGAGCGCCGTCTTCATCCGGTAGCCCAGCTCGGCGGCCGTCCCCGTCACCTTCGACGTGAACCACAGGTCGCGGGCCACGACGACCCCGGTCGCGGGCTCATCGGCGGGGGATTCGGGGGTCTTGCTCGTCGCATCCATCGGCGGTGGTCCTCGACTCGGGCCGGGCGATCGATCGTGCGGGCCGCGGCAGTCTTCTCGTTCTTCTCATGCCATGCTGACATCCCGCGCGGCCGGCATCAAGTTCGAGTTGCCCTGTAAGAAACCGGCCGGCTCGAACGACTGGTTCTCTGGATCGACGAGGCAGCCGGAGAGACCCATGCCCGACTGGGCGGAGATCATCGAGCGGAACGGGGCGGCGGTGTGGCGGACGGCCTACCGGCTCCTCGGCAACCGCGCCGACGCGGACGAGTGCTTTCAGGAGGCGTTCCTGGCCGCGCTGGAGGTCGCGCGCCGCCAGCCGGTGCGGGACTGGGGGGCCCTGCTCCGCCACCTGGCCTCGTCGCGGGCCGTCGATCGGCTCCGCCATCGATACCGTCAGAGGATCGGGCCAACTCCGGTCGACTTCGATTTCGATGCGCTCCCCGGCGCCGGGCCGATCCCGTCCCGCGCGGCCGAGGACGCCGAGATTTCCGAGGCGCTCCGCGCCGCGCTGGCCGAACTGCCGCCCCGTCAGGCCGAGGTCTTCTGCCTGCATCACCTGGAAGACCGCGCCTACCGCGAGATCGCCCGGGACCTGGGGATCTCGATCGTCTCCGTCGGGGTGCTGCTGCACCGGGCACGCATTCGGCTGCGGCAGATCCTGGAAACGTCACAAGAGATCCCGCGCGTGGCGGGACGCGGGCCGGCACCCGTCGCCGGTCCGGCCGATCGCATCGAGGAACCCCGATGAGCACGAGCCCGCCGATTCCCCCGAATCCGCCGCCATCCGAGGACGACCCCGTCGCCCGCGCGACGGACGCCCTCCGGCGCCTGCCCGTGCCCGACGGCCCCCCGCCCGAGACCGTCGCCCGGACGCTCGCCGCCCTGAAGGCGGCCGACGATTTGCCGGCCGCCATCCCCCGCATCCGAACCAGGAGGACCCTCATGTTCACTCTGTTCAAATCGGCCGCCGCGATCCTCGTCGCCGCGGCCGCCGCGACGTATTTCGCCGTGTTTCCCCCGACCTCGGCGCGATCCGAGTTCGCCGAGACCGCGGCCAGGCTGCGCGACGCGCAAACCCTGACATTGCGCCATACGCAGACC
Organism: Planctomycetales bacterium; assembly: GCA_027452145.1. GTDB lineage: Bacteria > Planctomycetota > Planctomycetia > Isosphaerales > Isosphaeraceae > JAKAUH01. The sequence goes on along the minus strand of DAIDHB010000556.1, from coordinate 31,895 downwards.
CTGACGCTCGCCGGCAAGACCGAGACGATGAGCAGCCGGATGCTCTACAAGGTCCCCGGACTCGTCCGCATCGAGCCCGAGATCGCCGGCGGGACGGTGTCGATCATGGATTCGCTCCACCACAGGATCCTGATCCTCAACTCGGCGGATAAGTCGGCGATGCTGATGGAACAGCCCGGCGGTGCCCCGGCCGAGAAACGCGACGGCGCGACCATGATGATCGAGGACCTGCGCCGCCTGGCCGGCAAGGACGCCGAACCCGTGGGCGAGAAGGTTGTCGGCGATATTCACGCCCGCGGCTTCCGCGTCAAGGAGATGGGCGCGGACCTGACGGTCTGGGTCGACCCCCAGAAGAAGCTCCCCGTGCTCGTCGAGTTCACCGGCCGCACGGGCGGCATCGATTACAAGGGCAGCTTCTCCGACATCCGCCTCGACCCGGCCCTCGACGACGCCCTGTTCCGCCTCGATCCGCCCGAGGGCTACACTCTCCGCAAGGCCAACGTCCGGATGAACATGACCTTCGAGGAAGCCGTCGTGCACCACCTCCGCAGGTACACCAAAGCTTCCGGCGGCCGCTTCCCGGCCCGCCTCGATGACCTGAATGACTACGTCAAGGTGGTCTCCGCCGAGACGAAGAAGAAGGCCGAGGCCCTCAAGGCCCAGGGCAAGGATGTGAAGGCGGCCCTCGAGCCCGAAGCCCTCGAGTCCGGCATCGCCGGAGCCATCCTGGCCGTGAACTGCCAGAAGTACAAGGATAAGTACGCCTACAAGCCCGAGGGCGCCAGGCTCGGCGACGCGGGCACCATCATCTTCTGGTACAGGCCCGAGGGCCAGGAGAAGTACAGGGCCGTCTACGCCGACCTGCACATCGGCGAGCTGACGGCCGAGCAGGTGCCTGGTCGGTAGTGGTCATTGGTCAGTGGTCAGTGTCTGTCCCGGGAGCCCACGAAGTGGGCGTCAGGACGTAGCCGGGGGGCGTCAGCCCCCCGGAACGCCAGACGAACCCTCATCTCCCCGTCATCGTGTTTCCCTTCCGGCCGCGACCCCGCCACGCGGGGTCGCGGCCGGGAGGGTCCGTCGCGAGGAATCGGTGTGTGACGCGGCGGTCCGAGTCCGGGGGGCTGACGCCCCCCGGCTACGTCCGATCGCCCCCTCACGGGGGCTCGGAGCCCTCCGGGACAGACACTGACCACTGACCACTGAAAACTCAAGACAGAGCCACCGTCACCGTCTTGAGCTCGGTGTAATTGTCGAGGGCCTTCTCGCCCAGCTCGCGGCCGAGGCCGCTGGCCTTGAAGCCGCCGAAGGGGGCGGCGGCGTCGAACACGTCGTAGCAGTTGAGCCAGACGGTGCCGGCGCGGATCTGCTCGGCGATCGTGTGGGCCTTCTTGATGTCCTGGGTCCACACGGCCGCGGCGAGGCCGTAGTCGGTGGTATTGGCGCGCTGAACGACCTCATCGATCGACTTGAACCTCAGGACCTGCATGACGGGCCCAAAGATCTCCTCGGTGGCGATGGTCATCTCGTCCTTGACGTCGGCAAAGACGGTGGGCCTGATGAAATACCCCTTCGAGCCGAACCGCTCGCCGCCGGCAACGCAGCGTGCCCCCTGCTGCTTGCCCGAGTCGATGTAGCCCATGACCTTGTCGAACTGGGTCTTATCGACCTGCGGGCCCTGCTGGGTCTCGGGATCGAACGGATCGCCGAGCTTGCGCTTCGTGGTCGCGGCGGCCAGGCGCTCGACCATCTGGTCGTACACCTTATCCTCGACGAGCAGCCGGCTGCCGGCGCAGCAGCACTGGCCCTGGTTGAGGAACAGTCCCAGCATCGCGCCGTCGACGGCCGAATCGAGGTCGGCGTCGGCGAACACGATATTGGGGCTCTTGCCGCCGAGCTCGAGCGTGACGCGCTTCAGGGTCTTCGCGGCGTCGCGCATGATGATCTTGCCGACCTCGGTCGAGCCGGTGAACGCGACCTTGTCGACTCCCTTGTGCGCGACGATGGCGGCGCCGGCGGTCTCGCCGAAGCCGGGGACGATGTTGATGACGCCGGCGGGGAACCCGGCCTCGAGGGCCAGCTCGCCCATGCGCAGGGCCGACAGCGGGGTCTGCTCGGCCGGCTTGAGGACGATGGTGCACCCGGCGGCCAGCGCGGGGCCCCACTTCCAGGCGACCATCAGCATGGGGAAGTTCCACGGGATGATCTGCCCGGCGACGCCCACCGGCTCGCGGCGGGTGTAGCAAAAGTACCGGCCGCGCACCGGGATCGTCTGGCCGTGGATCTTGTCGGCCCAGCCGGCGTAGTAGCGCAGGCAGTCGACCACCAGCGGCAAATCGCCGTGGCGGCTCTCGCTGATCGGCTTGCCGTTGTCCAGGGTCTCGAGCTCGGCCAGCTCGTCGATATTGGCCTCGATCAGGTCGGCGAGCCTGTTCAGCATCCGCCCGCGGTCGCGGGCATCGGCCTTGCGCCAGGGGCCTGAGTCAAAAGCCCGGCGTGCGGCCTGGACGGCGCGGTCGACGTCGGCGGCATCGCCCTCGGCGACCTGGGCGATGACCTCCTCGGTGGCCGGGTTGATCGTGGCGAACGTCTTGCCGCTGGCGCTATCGACCCACTTGCCGTCGATGAGCATCTTGGTCTGGAACGTCTTGACGGCGCCGTCGCCGGCGGACTTGCGGGACTTTGTCGCGGTGGCCATGACGGATCAGTCCTCCCTTGCGTGGCACGAACCCCGGCGCGCCCGAACGCGAGGCCGGGCGCGCCCGCTCCTTCCGGATATGGAATGGAACCCGGCGCCCCGATCTTACCGGCCGCTCCCGGCGCGGCACAAGCGGCCGGGACGGGTCGGGCGGGCGGGCCGGTCCCCTGCTCGCCACTCGTCGGCCGCTTTCCGGGGCAGGCTCCGGCCGGCGGTCCGAGTCGCCTACTCCACGGCCCGCACCCGCCTGACTCCTTCCTTGTCAGCGTTCGCGAGTCGAAGGCAACACAGGTTCAGAGACTATCGAGCGCCGAGCTGAGACCGCCCGGCCGCGAGAGTGCGACCGGACCGAGACCGACCGGCAGCGGGCGGCAAGTAGGCCCGCCAGGCCGAGGCCCAGCAGCACGGCGCTGGACGGCTCGGGGACGCTCAGCGGGGTGATGGTGACCGGCAGGGTGCCGCCGGTGCCCGAATACCCGGTGGCCGTCGTGGCGCCCGGGCCGCCCAGGCTGATGTCCAGCAGCGTGTCGGCGCCGGAGGGGTCTCCGGTGGGCACTGTCGGCGGCACGGCGCCGGTGCCGGCCGGGTTGTAGCCCATCGTGGGGTCATAGCCGTAAAAGATCACCATCGTGAAGTCGTCGGGGCTTCCGCCCGCCGGCGGCGCGACGATCGAAGCGTTCACGGTGAAGCTGAGCAGACTTCCCGGAGTAAACTGCTGGTTGAAGTCGCTGAAGAAGTTGCTGGCGTCCGCCAGGCCGACGCCACTCGTCAGGTCGCCGCTGGCTCCGCCGGTGAGGTACGGCGATCCCGGGCCCGCCGAGCCGCCGGTGCCGAATGAGAAGTTGCTGAGCGTGATCGTGCTGCCGTTACTGCCGACCAGCTCGAAGTCGATCCCGAACGGCCCGGTGAAACTGGACCCGAGCTGGGACGTGTCGAGGCTCACGTTCCAGATATCGGCGCGGGCCGACGTACCGGCCAGAAGTAGGAGCAGGAGCCAGGCCAAGGGGCCGGTGGGAAGCAGGCGGGGGATCGTCTTCATCGCGGGTTTCTCTCCGAGGGGGCTGATCGCGGGGCGGGCGAGATCTGGACGTCAATTGCTGCTGCCGGACGGGATCGGCCCCGCCAGGAACTCGGGGGTGAAGCTGATGGGTGCGAGCGTCGGGTCCACGAACGTCAGGGTGACCGTCAGGCTCTGGCCGGCCCCCAGCGAGCCGCTGCTCAGGATCGCGATGTAGGGGTTCCCCTGGTCGGTGCCGGTCTCGTTGGCGAGCGTGGCGTTCTCGAGGTTCAGGAGGACCAGGTTGATCGGGCCCATGATCGCCGCGCCGCTGATGTTCGTGATCGTCAGCGTCTGGGTGAACTGCCGCTTCGCGCGGTTATACACGAAGCCGCCGTACTTGACGCTCAGGCCGTCGATCAGGTTGGAAGGGTCGTTGGTGAGCTCGAAGTCCACGGCCGAGGCGGCGCCTGCGGCCAGGGCCGCGATGGCGTAGGTGCCGGTCGTGCCGTTCGCCGAGGCTGTGACCGAGGCCATGCCGTCGTTCCCGATCGTGGCCGTGGCGGCGGAAAGGATGGCTGACGCACCACTGGAAGGGACGCCGAAGGTGACGACACCGCCGGCCACCGGCTCGAGCGGGTCGTTGGCCGTGACGGTGACCACCAGCGAGTCGGCGAATTCGGTGTTGACCGCGGCCGACTGTGGCGAGCCGCCGGCGATGCTCAGCGTGAAGCCCTGGCTCTGGAAGGCGCCGATGTCGACGCCGGAAGCCGGAAGAGAGACGCCACGCTGGTCGGCGGTGATGCCGCTGACCGTCGTCCCCGCGCCCATGGCCGGGCTCCCGGGTAGCAGGGCGATGGTCTGGGTCGGCCCGCCGTAATTCCCCAGCAGGGCCAGGAGGGGATCGGCGACGCCGACGATGTTGCCGTTGGAGCCGCCCACGATCCCGCCCGAGCCACCAGTGCCGATCAGGTTATATGTGCCGTTGACGTTTCCGTTGTTCGCGAGGTCGATATTGTCGGCGGTGCCGTTGCCGTCGGTATTGCCGGCCACGATCGTATCGGTCAGGGTTGCTGTGCTATATACGATGTACAATCCGCCGCCTCCCAGGCCGGCCAGATTCCCGCTGATCGTGCAGGCGATGAGTTTCGCCGTGCCGCCATGGCTGCCCAGACCCCCTCCGCTCCACAGACCGGCGCCGTCTGCGGCAGAATTCCCGCTGATCGTGCAGTCGGAGAGCGTCGTCGCGCTGTAGTTCTCCAGGCCGCCACCGGCGGAGCGGGCAGAATTCCCGCTGACCGTGCAGTCGTAGAGTGAGAGGGTTGCACTGTGCAAGCCGCCATCGTTTAGGCCACCGCCGAAGGAACGAGCGGAATTGCCGCTGATCGTGCAGTTGATGAGGGTTGCGGTGCCGTAGCCGTTGTCCACGCCGCCGCCGTCGTCAGCCAGGTTTCCGCTGATCGTGCAATTGGAGACGGTTGCCGCGCCGTAGCTGAAGTTCTCTAGGCCGCCGCCTCCCACGCCGGCAGAATTCCCGCTGATCGCGCAGTCGGAGAGTGTCGCCGTGCCGCTGTTGAGCAGACCGCCGCCATAGCCCTGAGCGACGCCTCCACCATCAAAGCTGGTGTAATAGCCGGCGGAATTGGCGCTGATCGTGCAGTTGAAGAGTGTCGCTGTGCCGCCGTTGACCAGACCGCCGCCGGAACGCGAGGCGGAATTCCCACTGACCGAGCAGCCGGAGAGGGTCACTGTGCCGCCGTTGTACAGGCCGCCGCCAATGTTAGCTGAGCCCCCGTTGATTGTCAGGCCTGAGAGCGAGGCCGTGACCCCGCTCTCGATGTCGAATACCTCGACTTTTCCCCCGCCGCTGACCGTCGCGAAATTGGCCCCCGGCCCATCGATGACCTCGGGGCCGTACGTCTCGGAGAGCACCAGCGTCGCGGCGAGCGTGATCATCCGCGGCGTGGAAAAGACCGACGAATCGAACTTGATCTCGCTGCCGTCGGCGTTCGTATTGGCGTTGGCCTGCGAGATCACGTAAGGCAGCGTACCCGAGTTGCCAGTGCCCGACGCGCTATTCCCTGTCGAGTCCACCATGTAGACGGTCGGCCCTCCGGCGGTCGCGGTGTTGACGACCTGCTCGAGGGCCGCCGAGGTCGCGGCCGTGAAGTCGCCACCTCCGCCATAGACCGCCGTGATCGCGTGCGTACCTGCGGAGAGCGTCGCGGTTGTAAAGCTAGCCGTCCCGCCGTTGAGCGTCGCCGTCCCGAGCGCTGTGGTGCCGTCATCGAAGGTCACGCTCCCCATCGGCGTCCCGCTCCCCGGCGCCTCGACGGAGATGGTCGCCGTGAAGGTGACCGACTGGTACCAGGTCGAGGGGTTGGATGACGAGGTCAGAGTCGCCCTGGTGCTCGCCTGGTCGATCCTTTGGTCGACCGCCGCCGAGGTGCTTAGCGCGAAGTTGTTATCGCCGGTGTAGACCGCCGTGATCGCATGGGCGCCCACCGAGAGGCTCGACGTCGTGAACGTGGCCACCCCCGAGCCGTTGAGGCTGCCCGTGCCGATGCCCGCAGTTCCGTCGTAGAAGATGACCGACCCGGTGGGCGTACCGCTGCCGGGCGCCGACGCCTTCACCTTCGCCGTGAACGTCACCGTCTCCCCGGCGACCGTGGCGCTGGACGAGGATGTGACGACCGTGGCAGTCCCATCCCTTCGCACGAACTCATAGGTCGGCTTGGAGGTGCTCGTGGCGAACGTCGAGTCGCCGCTGTAGACCGCCGTGATGACCTGGGTCCCAACCGCGAGCTTCTTGGTGGTGAACAGGGCCGTCCCCGCCTTGACGTTGACTTTCCCCAGGGATTGCTTGCCGTCCATGAAGGTAACGGTCCCCGTCGGGACGGGGAGCCCGGTCGCACCGGGAACGATCGTGGCCAGGAGGCTCACCGTTTCGCCGTAGGCCAGGTTCGTGGTGCTTGAGGTCAAGATGGTTGTCGTGGGGACTCCAACGGCGGCATCGGCGGAGAACTCGGAAGTGTTCCCGCCCGGATCGGTGGCGGTCGCGCTGACGAACACGCCGGACGCGAGGGCATTGGGTGTCTGGACCGAGAAGGAGGCCTGGCCGTTGGAGTCGGTGGTCACGTCAGAGGTCATCAGGAAGGTCTGCCCCTGGCCGTAGCCGGAGGGATCCCTGGCAGGGTTGCTGAAGAACTCGACCTGGTAGGTCGTGTTCGCCGATCCGGAGAGGGTGCCATTGATCGTCGTGGTGCCGTTCGCAGTAAGAACCGACGACAGGACCGGGAAATCCTGGAAGAGATTTGGGCCGGAATGACCGCTCGAGTCGTTGAGGGTCACGCCATCATTGCCCAGGTCGATGCCCAGCCCGGTGTTCGAGTAGATCGCGTTCTCCAGGATGGGGTCGCCGGTGGCCGCGTCGGTCGCGTCCCGGCCGACGGTGACTCCACCCGACGCGTTGAACGCGATGGTGTTACCCGCGCCGGAGATGGTGCCGCCGACCGTATCCGATGAGGCCCCATCGCGGATCGCGACGCCGCTGAAGCTGTTGCCCATCGCGATGGTACCCGAGGGATCGGTGCCGATGAAGTTGCCCTGGACCAGGACGCCTGTCGCCCCCGAGCCGTCGATCCACAACCCCCAGTTCCCATTGGCGGCGATGACGTTGCCAGCGCCGGCGGCGGTCCCGCCGATCGTCGCCTGCGAGGCCGATCCCACCACGGACGTGTAGAAGCCGCTGCTGGTGCCGACGTAGATTCCGCTATACCCGTTGCCCAGCGGACTCGTGCCGCTCGCATCCGTGCCGATGTCGTTGCCCTCGACGAGGTCGCCGGTGGACTGGGTGCCGATGATGGCCAGGCCGCCCTGGGTATTGCCCGAGATCACGTTGCCTGCGGACCTGCCGGTGCCGCCGACGGTGTCGTTCGCGGAGTCGCCCAGGAAGACGCCCCACAAGGCGTTCGCCAGGGGCTTACTCCCGGAGGTGTCGGTGCCGATGAGGTTCCCCGCGATGAGGTCGTTGTTCGATGAGTCGGCGTAGATGCCGTCGCCGGCGTTTCCTGAGATCAGGTTCCCCGCTCCGGAGGCGGTCCCTCCGATGGTATCCGAGGACGATCCGTCGTAGAGGGCGATGCCGGAGCCGGCATTCCCCATCGCCGCGGAACCGGCGATGTCCGTGCCGATGTAATTGCCCTCGACCAGGATGTTCGAAGAGTTGTCGATATCGAGGCCGTCGTAACCCCCGGAGCTGGATCTGTTGGCCGAGATAATGTTCCTCGCCGCTGCGGTGGTGCCGCCGATGGTATCCCCGCTGGAATTCCAGACGGAGATACCGGCCCCGGAGTTGCCCAGCGCGGTCGTCCCCGACGAGTCGGTGCCGACCCGATTGCCGGAGACCTGGTCGCTCGGTGCGTTCTTGAGGAGGATCCCGCTGAAGTAGTTGCCGGAAGCGACGTTGCCTTGAATCGTGTTGTGGCCCGCCGTGTCGTAGATGCCGAAGCCGTTGGCGTCGGCCGACGATCCCGAGGCGTTCGTGCCCAGGTAGTCGTCCTGGATCAGATTGTTACTGGACTGGAGGAGGATTCCCACATAGTTCGCGTTGGTGATTTCCGGATCGTAGAAGCCATCGATAACCAGGTTCTCGATCCTGGCGCCGCCACCCTCGATCTGGAGTCCGTTGTACCCGGACCCGCCGTGGATGACGACCGAGCCGAGCGTGCCCCCGTCGATCGTCACGCCCGGCGCGCTGATCGGATCGAGTTGCGATTCCACCGAGATCGTCATCGCCGAGGCGAAGCCGATCAATCCGCTCCCATCGATGTTGATCTGTTCGATCGCCGAGCGGAGCGTGATGGTTCTATCGGCCGTCTCACCCGGTCCAACGTGCGAGTCGAGCGGGGCGTCGCCGGGGTCGTTGACGATGTAGGTCGATAGCAGGCGACGCGTCTCCAGGCACAGCACCTCCGGCCTGGTCTTCCGCCGCAGGCGGCCCGGTATTCGGCGAGGAGAGGATGGAGCGTTCCAACCGAACCGATTGCGATTCTCTCGCGGACGCATCGTTGTCGTTCCTCTGGTGTGGTGCGCGGGGCGGTCAGCCCGGTGGGTTCGAGTCATCGAGAGACACTCGGCGCCGCTACAGTTACCGAGCGCCGCATGGAAAGCTCAGCCGTCCGGCGGCCGGGCGGATGCGAGCGGGTATCGGGCCAGGTCCCAGATCCTCACGGTCCGGTCGCCATTGGTCGCGGCGAGGTAGCGTCCGTCCGGGCTGAAGGCCAGTGCGCGAATCGGACCCGCGCCGTCGCCGAGGACGTGGACCATCGAGCCGGTCGCGGCGTCCCAGATCCGGACCTTGCGGTCCATCCCGCCGGAAGCGAGACGGCGGCCGTCGGGACTGTAGGCCACCGCGAGGACTTCACCGTCGTGGGCTTTTAGCTCGCGGATTCGCTGGCCCGTCTCGCGATTCCAGACCTGGACTCCCTGAAATTCGGTGCCAGCGGCCAGAGATCGCCCGTCGGGGCTGTAAGCCACGCCATTGATGCGTTCGGTGGACCCGGGCAATCTCAGGATCCGCTCCACTCTCTGCGACGCGATGTCCTGGAGGACAATCGCACCCGCGCCAAAGCTGGCCGCGAACTGGGCATCGTTGGGGCTGAACGCCAGGGAGTACACGAAGGCATTCGATCGCAGGCCTGTCCCCGCGGGCTGGTTGGTCGCCGCGTCCCGGATGATGGCCGCACCGTCCTCTCCCCCCGAAACCAGCCAGCGACCATCGTGGCTGATCGCCAGGCTGGTGACGTTTCGTTCGTGGGCTGCGAGCCGCTGGATCGCGTTTCCGGAGGCATCCCAGATCGTCAGGATCCTGTCGCGGCCCGACGCGACCACCCGGCCGTCGGGAGCGATTGCGAGGCCGGTGAGCGCACCGTTGGCGCCTTGCAGCGTGCGGATCAACCCGCCTGTCGAGGGATCCCAGACGCGCACCGTCCGATCCCAGGAAGCCGTCGCAATGCGATGGCTGTCGGCGCTAAAGGCCAGGGCATCCACGCGGTCCGTGTGACCGCGGAGGATGAGCTGGCCCGGCTCGGCCGAGCGCTCGCGGCGGGGCGCCTGCCATACGTGAATTCCGCCGTTTCCGACCGTGGCCAGCGCCTCTCCATCCGCACGGAAGGCCAGGTCCCAGACCTCGCCGGGGTGGCCGTGCAGGGAAAGAAGGTCGCGGCCCGTCGCGGCGTCCCAGATGATCACGGCCCGGTCGGTCAATCCGATCGTGGCAATCCGACGGCCGTCGGGGCTGAACGCCAGGCGCCTGAGGTTCGCGGTTCGGTGGGCTCGATGAAACACCTGGCGACCCGTGGCGGTTTCCCAGAGCAAGAGCGCCCCGCCGTCGTTGCCCGCCGCCAGGTAACGACCGTCCGGCGAGAATGCGACGCAGGAGAAGCGGAACTTTCCCGGGTCCTCGTGCGTTCGGATTGTTCTCCCGGTCCCGATATCCCAGAGCCGTACGGTCGCGTCATCGCTCGAGGAAGCCAGAAGCCGGCCGTCCGGATGGAAGGCCAGGCCCGTGACCCGGTCCTCGTGGCCAGCCAGCGTGCGGAGTTCGCCGGTCTCGACGTCCCAGAGTCCGACGGTCCTGTTCAGGCCCGCCAGGGCGATCCAGCGGCTTCCGGGATGAATGGACGCCCACAGGATGCCGTCCAGGCGCCTGGCCTCGAGCGCGGAAACCTGTTCCCAGGTCTCCGTGTTCCAGACTTTGACGAAACCATCGAAACTCGTTGAGACCAGGCGCCGGCCATCGCGGCTGAATGCCAGCGAGCTCACCAGGCGTTCGTGAGCGTCGAGTTTACGAAGAGGCCGGAGACCGCCCTCGCCCGCCTCCCAGATGGTGATGGTCTTCATCTCGTAGCCGGTGGCGAGAAGGGTTCCGGCCGGATGATAGGCCACCGACACCAGCTTGTTCTGCTGGTGAGCAGGCCGGTACTCATGGAACCGCCGGCGATTCTGAAGGTGAAACCATTCCCAGCCTCGAAGGCTCGGCGGACAATCGTCGAGCAGCTCCTGGGCGTGGCTGGGCTCGCCCGCGGAGAACTCGCGATCGGCCAGTGCGATCCGGCTCTCATACAGCGCGATCTCCATCTCCCTCCGTGCCGCCACGGCCGCGCGCCACTGCCACAGCACAATCGTCGAGCCGAGCGCGAAGGCCACCACCAGGCCGGCGATCAGGGTTGTGGCGTAAGGCCGGCGCCGGGTCCACAGGGCGATCCGGCGCATCGAACCGGTCCGCCGGGCCCGGATCGGCCGGCCGGTCAGCCAGCGGTCGAGGTCGTCCGCCACGGCCTCGGCGGAGTGATACCGGCTCGCCGGCTCCTTTTCCAGGCATTTCAGGCAGATCGTCTCGATGTCGCGGTCGACCCGGGGATTGTGGCGTCGCAGAGAGGCCGGCGCGCCCGACCGGACCTGCTCCATGGTTTCCAGCGGCGATTCGCCCCGGAACGGCGGCCGGCCGGCGAGCAGGGAGTAGAGGATTGCCCCCAGGCCGTAGACGTCGGTCCTCGTCGTGATCTCGCGGTTGCGCCCGCCGGTCTGCTCGGGGGCCATGTACGACGGGGTGCCGACGATCGCGCCCGAGGCCGTAAGCGAGCTGTCCGCGCCGATCTGCCGCGACAGGCCGAAGTCGGTCACGTGCGGCCGGCCCTCGCCGTCGAGCAGGATGTTCGACGGCTTCAAATCGCGGTGCAGGATGCCGCGCTCGTGGGCGTGCTGCACGGCCCTGGCGACGACGGCCACCAGTCGCGCCGACGCCCGAGGATCCTGGCGGAACGAGTCGATCTTTCCGGCCAGGCTGCCCGCCTCGATCAGATCCATCGTCAGATAGCGGCGCCCCTGGTGCTCGCTGACGTCGTGGATGGCCACGATGTTCGGGTGCCGCAGCCGCGCGGCGGCCTCGGCCTCGTTGCGGAACCGGCGCAGGTCGGCCTCGCCGGCCGCCGGCCCGCCGATGATCTGCTTGAGGGCCACGTCCCGGCCCAGGGCGCGGTGGTGGGCGCGATAGACGATCCCCATGCCGCCGGCGCCCAGGGATTCGAGCAGGACGTAATCGCCGAACTCGACCGGGAACGGCAGGCGACGGTCGGGTCCATCGCCGGGTTCGTGCGCCCCGTTGATGCGGGCGGCGCGGGCGACCTCGCGCAGTGGGCGCGTCAGGCGTTCCATCGCGTCGTGGTCGTCGAGGAACCGCGCGAGCTCGCCGGCCAGCGCCGGATGGGCGTTCAGCAGCGACTGGCGATCGGGCTCGGATTCGCGTTGCCTGGCCTCGAAGTAGGCGGTGACCACCTCCTCGAGCGGGTCGTCGACGGGCGGTCCGCCGGTCAGGGGCGGCATGGATCACCTCCCCGCCCGCATCTCCTCGCGCAGGGTGCGGAGCGCGCGGTAGAGCAGGCCGCTGACCGACTTGCCGGTCCGCCCGAGATGCGTCGCGATCTCGGCCAGAGGCCAGCCGTGCAGGTAGTGCAGCTCCATCGCCTGCCGCTGGTCGTCCGGCAGCGCGGCCAGGGCGTCGGCCAGGTCGGCCAGTTCCTCGTTGCGCTCGGCCCGCTCGCCGGGCGACGAATCCCCGGCCGCCAGCCAGCCCTCCAGGCGCCGCGAGGATCGCTCGAGCGCCTGGTGCAGCGATTGCTCGCGGTCGACGTCCCGCCGGTCGCGCCCCAGGTCGCGCAGCGCGCGGGCCAGCTCGCCTGCCAGGATCGTGCGCAGCCAGGCGACCCGCTCGGCCTCGGTCTGGCCGCGGAACTGGTCGCGGGCGCGATGGGCGCGCAGCAAGGTCTCCTGCACCACGTCCGACGCATCGAGCTTCGCTTGCAGCCGAGGATCGAGCTGGACTCGAGCCAGCAGGCGCAGGTATTCACGGTAGCGCTCCAACGGGAGCAGGGACGTCTCCGTCATCAGCTCTCCTACCGGGAGTAGACCCCGTATCGTCGTCGCGGCCTCGCGACTTCCTCGACTTTTTCGCCGACCGGCCCACCAGCGTGAGCCGACCGGCCCTCCGATCGGCAAACAAATGGTATGATGAGTGAGCAGGCATTGCAATCTTGCGCCCGCATTCGGGCCGGATCCTCGGCGCGCAGCGAGGCGGCTCCGGCCGTCGCCGGCATGGTAGATTTCGGCTGGAATGATCCTCATCGGGTCAGGACGAGGGGCGAACGTTGCACGCGTCGGGAATGCGTGGGCTCATCTCCATCCGAAGCGGGGCGTGGGGCCGCCTACTCCACCATCCGCACCCGCCTGACTCCTTCCTTCCACCAGTCCGCCAGCGGCCCGCGTTCCAGGCTTCGCCGGGCGTTCTCCGCCGTGGCCTTTCGCAGGTCGAGATCCGCCGTCACGACCTCCTGGGCGAACATCGACGCCTCATGGACGATGGTCCCATCCGGCGCAATGACCCGGCTCTGCCCGTGCGAGCCGCTCAGGTCGTCGTTGGCCGGAGCGTTCGCCTGCACGACGTACACGCTGTTCTCGACCGCCCGGGCCTGGATCTGCGCCCGGTAGGGGCCGAGCTTGTGCTCCTGGCGGACGCCCGACTCGTGCGAGAGATAGAAGACGACCCGCGCCCCGGCCAGGACCGGCAGCCGGACCAATTCGGGGTAGCGTTCGTCGTGGCAGATGATGATCGAGCAGGGCACGCCGTCGACCCGGAAGACCGACAGGTGGTCGCCGGGCTCGGGCCAGGACTCGGCAAGCTGGACCTTGTGATAGCGCTCGATGACCCGGCCCGAGGGGTCGATGACCGTGGCCGAGTTGAACAGCTTCTGGCCCTCTCGATAGGGCGTGCCGATCACGGCGTAGATGCCGGACTCCCGGCAGGCGTCGGCGATCCGGCGCTCGCCCCTGGCCAGCTCCTCGGCGGTCGTCGCTCGCGCCACGTCGTCGAAGTAGCCGGTCAGGGCGCACTCGGGAAACACGGCGACCCGGACGCCCTCCCGGGCGAGCCGGCGGATCCGGGCCGTGATCCCGTCGACGTTTTTATCCAGGTCGCGGCCCGAGCGGAACTGGACGGCGGCCACCTTCAGCGACCGCGGGATCTTGCCGGCGGTCCCCGGTGGGCGCGGCCCTGGGTCCTGGGCGATGGATGGCGTGACCAGCCAGATCGAGATTGAGATCATCGCAGCGGCGACGGGGCGGGTGAGGATCATGGGGTGCCCTCAGGATCGGTCGGATTCCTCACGCCACGATACCACAACGAGTTCGTCCGGAACCGACGGACGGAGCCGGCTCCGGCAAGCGGCCGACGTGCGGCGAGTGGCGAGTGGCAAGTGACGGACGGATCGGCCCGGTCGGAGCCTGGGACCGTCCGACGGAATCGCGGCGTCTCGGTCCGGTCGGTGACTCGCCACCGAGCGTCCGTCCGGGTCGCCGGTCGGGGTCCGGATTCTGACCACGGATGGCACGGAGGGCACGGATTCGGATGAGCCGACGCCGGCCCCGATCCATGGAATTCGGGCCATTCGTGGTGGAGAGATCGCCGCGCCGATCCGCCCGGAGTCCGTCAGCCTCTCAGGCTGACGCGGTCCGGTCCGGCCGGCCGAAGTAGGTCGGGCATTCCTGCCCGACACGGTCCGGCCGTTCGCCCGCCCGCCCGAAGTAGGTCGGGCATAACTGCCTGACGCGGCCCGGCCCGGCCCGTCCGTCCGCCCGCGTCGGGCAGGAATGCCCGACCTACGTGAAGCCCGTCGGCAATGCCCGATCCGCTTTCCGTCATCCGAATCACTTGCTGCGAGGCCCCGCCGCGTCGAGCAACAGCCGCGTCTCGACGCCGCGGCCCAGCTCCTCCAGGGCCGAACGGCGCTCCTCGGGCGTCTTCGATTCCTCGACGCAGAGCCGCAGCGCACCCGCGATATCCCCGGCCGTCGCCCGGGCCTCGACGATCTTATTCAGCGCCAATCGCCGGTAGTTCGTGTCCTCGATCGAGCGCATCATCCTGAGCGCACCGGCGACGTCCCCGGCCATGGACTGGACCCCCGCCAGCTTCATGCGAGCGATCGCCGGCATGTTCTGGGAGGCCCCGGGCAACTTGAACTCCGCGAGCACCGGGTCCGGGCTCGGCGGATTCTGGGCCGTGTGCCGGGCGTCGATGAGGGCCCGGGCGAACGTCTTCCTGGCGGCCGCGTCGTCGCCGCGCGCGGCATATCCCCGCGCCAGGTCCGCAAGCATCTCGCCCCGATCCTTCTCCATCGCCTCGATCGACCTCGACGCGCCCTCGAGGTCGTCGTTGGCGATCTGCCCCATCGCGACCTGGAGATATCGCCCGTCGCGTCTTCGCATCTTCGGGTTGTCATTCACCGAGCGGAACGCCAGGCGGAGGGTCTCCCTCGCCCCGGCGAGGTCGCCGGCCTCGTGTTGCACGGACGCTACTCGGATAAAGGCGTACGGCTGCCCGTCGGTCATGTCATAATCGACGCGCGAGGGTCCCTGCCCGATCGCCCCAGCCGAGCGCCGGGCCGCCTCGATGTCGCCGAGCCGGGCCTGGGCCTCGGCCAGGTCGCTCAGGCCGAAATAGGTCGCCTCGACCAGCTTCAACTTCGCGATCCGCTTCTCCGCCTCGCGGACGAACCGCCGGGCCTCGTCCCGGCCGAGGGCCTTCGCCGCCGTCGCGGCGATCTCGCCCAGGACGTTGCCGTCATTGAAAATCCCCTCGGACCAGCCGAACGCGGCGTCGAAATCACCGGCAGCCGCCAGCGCCCGGGCGATCTGCGGCGCCTCCACCGAGCGGGCATTGCCGATCCTGGTCGACTCGAAGAACTTCCGCGAGAACTCGAGCAGCCGGTCGGCCGTCCGTCGGGCCTCGTCCCGATCGCCAAGGGTTGCCTGCTCCTCGGCAATCGTTGCCAGCGTGCGGACCGTCCGGCTATCCTTGTTATAATCGCCGACCACGCCGGGCACGGCCTTCACCGCCGCCCGAAGGGACGCGCGGGCCTCGTCCTTCAGGCCGCACCTGGCCTGCGAACGGCCCACAATCCAGAGTCCCCACGCGCTGGATGCGCCGCCGAATTGCCCGTCGGCTTCCTTCGTGGCCCCGGCGAGCGTGGCGCGCGCCCCATCGAGATCGCCGGCCCTGGCCTGGGCCTCGGCAATCGCCGCCAGAGAATACGACTCCGGCATCGGCTTCGCCTTCGCCGCCGCAATCGCCTCGCCCGCCGCGCGGCGGAGCAATCGGTGCAGCTCGTCGCGAGCGGGCAGCGGGAGATACGCCGCGGCCGCCGGATCGGCGGGTTTCGCTTTTGACGTGGCCGGCTCCTGCACCACCCGCCGCGGTCGGTTGACCCGGCCTGTCTTTGATTCGGAATAGGCCCGTGCTATCGCACCCGCCGTTCCGACGGCCAGCGTGGCGACGGCCAACCCCGCGAGCGCGGCGATCCTCAGCTTCGTCCAGAACATGGCTTGCAAGACTCCTTCCGTCAGAGAGGCCACCGAGGCCGGCACCGCGGATGCCACTGACCCCGTTTGTGAGAGGAACCGCGTCCCGAGTTCCACTGTGGCGGCGAGCAGCGAACCGGGCAGGTGTGTTGCCTCGGGCTCGGGAGCGATTCCTCGGGCGATGAGGCTGTCGTCCGGCGCCAGCCCGCGGCGGATCAGGCGGGCGCGCAAGCGCTCGCGGCCGCGGGATAGCCGCGAGAGGACAGTTCCCTGGGCGCAGCGGAGCCGACCGGCCGCGGTGCCTGTGGTCAGGCCCTCGAGGTAACAGAGGACAATCGGCTCGCGATAGCGCGACGGCAATCGGGCGATCTCCTCGTGCAGCTCGTCCCAGGATTCGCCATCATCCGCCCCGCAATCGTGTCGAAGCGTATTCATCTCGGCCGCCCGCCGTTCGCGGGTCCTCCGCTCGACGGCGGCGATCCGGGCCCGGCGGCTGACCCGGTAAGCAACGCCGTGCAGCCAGCTCGCCACCGAGTCGACGTTGCGGACCGACCCGGCCCTGCGCAACAGCACCAGGAACGTGGCCTGAAAGGCGTCATCCGCGTCGTGCGGATCGCCCAGCACCTGGCGGCAGACCTTCAGCACCATCGGTCCGTGTCGCTGCACCATCGCCGTGAAGGCGGCCTGGGCCCGCTCCTGGCCCTGGCCGTCTCCGAGGCGGCCGCCCCGGCAAGCGCGCAGCAGTTGCCCGTCGGTCAGGTCGCCGACCACCCCGACCATTGCCAGGATGTTCAGGTGCCCCTGGAGGGTCCCGCCCGCCGATCTGGCCGCCATTCGGTCCGGTCTCCACTTCACTTGAAGGAACCGCTTCATAGTCCGGCGCAGGAGCCGACCTATTCCCGATTTTCGAGAATCTCATCTCGTAGGTCAGGCTTTCCAGCGCGACAGCGCGGGAACCGGTCCGATCAAAGACGTAGGTCAGGCTTTCCAGCCTGACAGCGCGGGAACCGGTTCGGACCGGAGTCAGGCTGGAAAGCCTGACCTACTTCGGCCCGGTTCGGTCCGGAGTCAGGCTGGAAAGCCTGACCTACGCCGGCGGCCCGTCCGGGGCCGCGGAACCGGCACCCGGCCTCGCGGAGACATCCAGCGTCGCCACCACCCCGAGATGATCCGAGGCAAAAAGCGTCGGATCGTCCGGGTCCGGCCGGTCGAGGAAGACCCCGCAATCGACGACCCGGACATCCGGGCTGACGAAGAGGTAGTCCAGCGTATTGCGCCAGGTCGTGCCGGGCCGATTTGTCATCAGCCGCAGCACGGCGCGGTCGGCGGTCCGCCGGATCCGCCCGCCGACGACCAGCGGCGTCGGGCAGGTGAACTCGGGCTCCCGGCCGTGGACCGCCTCGTGGGCCGAGCGATACGACCGCCGCATCCACTCGATCGTCGGCGAGCCCGGCGTGGCGTTGAAATCCCCGCCGATCACGACCGCCGCGTTCTCTCCCTCCCGGGCCCGGACGGATTCCACCCAGGCGATCAACCGCTCGACCTGCCGCACCCGCGTGCCGTGCAGGAACGCCGGCCAGATCAAATGGGTGTTGGCCACGATCACCGGCCGGCCGCCGGAATCGGAGCGGGCAGCCACGCGCACGCGGATCAGTTGGGCCGTCCGCTCCTGCGAGCCCAGCGCGATCGTCTCGTGCCCCTCGACCGGCAGGCGCGACAGGAGCGCGATCCCCTCGCGCGAGCGGCTCCAGCCTGCCTTGGGGCAGACGTGCACCGAATATCCACCCAGCTCGCCGGCCAGCCAGTGCGCGGAGCTGTCTCCCAGCGGGTTGGTCACCTCCTGGAGCGCGACCAGGTCCAGCTCGTGCTCTCTCAGCTCGGCGAGCAACAGCCTCCGCCGCTCGATCCACCGCGACCGGTCATTCAGCAGGTTGACCGTCGCCACGCGGAGGACCGGTCGCATCGGAATGGCTCCCCTTCCGAGACGTCTCGCTGGACACCGCGACACGAGTCGCCGGGTGGTCTCGCGAGCATGTGCAACGTCAATCGCCGCCCATGCCGAGCGCCAACCAGGTGGCGCTGGGCGAACAGAGCCGTTCTTGCCGATTGTAGCGACATTGCCGACTGACGAAAATCTTGTAAAAAATGGGAATTTTTTTAAGGCATGTCTGACAGGATGTTGCGGCGATTTTCGGCGTCCTTTTCCGGAGGGGGCCGTACAGAATTTGCAAACCTGGTACATCCTGTATATAGGAGGAGAAAGCCGAGGAAGTAAAGGAGCGAGAATCTGGGCGATTGGCGCTCGTGGTCCCGAAAACCTGCCACCAGCTGCCAAAACCTGCCAAAACGGCCCTCCAGGGCCGATTTTTGGGTCGAAAACTGGGCGTCAGGAGCCGATCTGGGGCGAAGAACTGCCATCAGGACCCGAATGACTGCCAAAATTCGGCGATTCGGGGGGCAAAACTGCCACGACACGGTGAGTTTGGGGGCGCATTCTGCCACAGTTCGGCGATCTGGGGCGGCGCGTCGTTCCCCCCGGGCGACTCGGTCGCCTTGTACGTGATCGACGGACTCTCGCTCGCCCGCCTGACGCGCCCGGCGCACCCTGCGACCGGGTTGACCGGGGCGAGGACCCGCGGGTACGGGCCGGGGCCGAGTCGGGTGATGTTCGGCGAGAAATGTCGGCTTTCCCGACATCCGCGGTCGGGTGTCGCCGGCTCAGCGGGTGACGGGATGCACCAGCGGCTCGCCGCGGAGGCCCGCCATGAGGTTCTCGACTGAGACCTCGGCCATCCGGCGGCGGGTCTCGGCCGTGGCGCTGCCCAGGTGCGGGGTGATGACGACCTGCGGCAGAGTCAGCAGCGGGTGGTCGCGCGGCAGCGGCTCGGGGTCGGTGACATCCAGCGCGGCGGCGGCGATCCGGCCGTCGAGCAGGGCGCGGGCCAAAGCTTCGGTGTCGACCACCGCGCCCCGCGCGATGTTGATCAACGTCGCCGAGGGCTTCATCAGGGCGAGCGTCTGCTCGCCGATCAGGCCGCGGGTCTCGTCGGTCAGGGGCGTGCAGAGCATCACGTAGTCCGACCGGGCGAGCAGGTCGTCGAGGCCGGCATGGGCGATTGACGGGGCCAGTGCCGCCTCGACCTCCTTGCGGCGATGGCGGTTGTGGTAGAGCACGGTCATCTCGAACGCGATGGCCCGGCGCGCGACCCGGGCCCCGATCTGGCCCATGCCGATGATCCCGAGCGTCTTGCCGTGCACCTCGCGGCCGAGCATGTAGCCGGGGTCATAGCGGACGAACTCGGGGGATCGGGCGTAGCGGTCCCCCTCGACAATCCGCCGCGCCGAGGCGAGCAGGAGCGCAAGGCCCAGGTCGGCCGTGGTCGATTCGAGCACGCCGGGCGTGTTGCCGACCGGGATCCCCCGGGCCTCAGCGTCGGCCAGGCGGATGTGGTCCACGCCGACGCCGTAGTTGCTGATGACCTTCACCCCCTTGATCCGGTCGAGGAGCGCGCCGTCGATCGTCGGGTGGCCGTAGGTGTAGAGGCCGTCGGCCTCGACCGGCGCGGAGCCCTCCGGCCGGACCGAGTCCAGCGCCACGACCTCGACCCGGCCGCGGAGCAGGCCCTCGATGGTCGCGTCGAGCGGGGTGTCGGCCACGACGCGGGGGACGGGGACGGGCTGGCTCATTTGCCTCCCTTCTCGCTCTTCGGCGTTGGGAGGGCCGGGTTGACCGGCAACGGCTGGGCGCCGGAGGGATATGACCGGCTGAAGACGATGAGCTGGTCGCCGGGCTGGAGCGGGCCGGCCTCGTCGCCGATCGGGTTGAGGATCATCTCGTCCCCGCGCTCGATGCCGATGAGCAGGCAGGCGCGGCGGTCCTCGCGGTAGCGGAGGAACCGCTCGCTGAGCTCGATGAAGCCCAGGCCGATCAGGTCCTCGGGCGCGGGAATCAGGTAGACCTCGTTGGCGTTGCGGCGAACGGTCAGCAGCTCCCAGTAGAACTCCGACATGCCGTGGAAGATCGCCGAGCGGGCCAGCAGCCGCAGGCCGAGTGCGTCGGAGGAGACCACCTCGCTGGCCCCGGCCTTGAGTAGGTGGAACCGGTTGGAGGGGTTGTGGCACTCGGCGACGATGTTGGGCTGATTCTCGCCCTTGCAGATGTTCCGCACCGAGATGCAGATGAGGATCGACTTGCCGCCGGCGTGCTTCCCCTCGCGGGGGTCGGCGAGGATGACCACGGAATACGCCTTGCTCACGGTGGCGCGGTGGAGGATGATCTCGCTGGTCGGGTCCCCCTTGACGATGTACACGTCGTTGAACGCCGGCTCGTCCTGCTTGTCGGGCAGGTCGATCTCGTCGGGGGTGTCGTGGATGATGACGATCGGCCGGGGCTCGGTGATGATCTTGCTGTGGACCTCGCGGATCCACTCCAGCCCGCGCGGTGCCCAGTTGCAGAGCACCAGGTGGCCTTCCATCTCGAAGTGGGACACGTCGCTCCTCCGGAGGTAGCGCTCGACCAATAGCGACGCCACGCTCGCCGTGAACAGGCCGGCCAGGCCGACCCCGGCGACCAGGAGGAACATGGCGACGACCCGGCCGATCGTTGTATGGGGGGTGTAGTCGTTGTCCAGGCCGCTGAAGAGGAGCGCCCAGACGCTCCAGAGCGACTCGACGAAGCTGGAGTACCCCGACCCCGAGTTCTCGGCGCGGCGCTCGGCCAGGTAGAGAACCACCGCGCCGGCGATCCAGGTGAGGATCACGCCCTCGATCACGCGGCCGACCTGGTAGCGGTTCCAGCTCGCGACCGCCGTGACGAGCCGCTGCCGCCAGGTCGGCCGCCGGGGCGAGCCGTGTGCCGCTGGCCGGGGAGAGCTCGGCCGTCGTCGCGATCGGGGCATCGGGCGGGAGACTCCCGGGGGATCAGGCCAGTTCCGAGCGCCACATGTCTCAGGCACCGCGTCGACGCGATCCGTCTCCTTCTTCCCGCCGCGCGGGGAGAAGGTGCCCGAAGGGCGGATGAGGGGCATCCCGCGTCAGCCCGGTGAACCATCTCAACTGGGACGCGACCTAGCCTACGCCGTCGTGGACGGGCCGGCAAGCACGCGAATGGCGTTCCAACCGCCGGAGGAACCCTCGCAAGATTGCCGGCCGTCGCCCGTCGCTTTCATCTCAGGAAGAGGTTAAACTTTCGATAAACCTCCCCGGATCGCCGGTGCGGCGGTTGTAGGGTGGGTGAAACCCACCGAGAGGTCAAGCCCTGGCCAATGGTGGGTTTCACCCACCCTACTCGACCGCGACCGCTGTTCCCGGCGCAGACTCTCATTCGCGGCCCGGCGTCTGATTGGACCGGACCGGATTCGACCCGCGAGGGCCATGGCCATGAGCGATCGACGGCAAGGATGGAGGATCACGTCGGCGAGGGCGCTGGCGCTGGCGATCGCGGCCCTGCTCGTCCCGGCCGCGATGGCCCGGCCGCCGCACCGGAAGGCGCTGGCGGACTACATCGGCTCGGGGATGGCGCGGAAGCTCAACGACTGCCGGGTCTGCCACGTTGCGCCCGAGCCGGGCGCCGACGACCCGGAAGACCGGCCGCACAACGCGTTCGGCCGGCGGCTCAAGGCCGTGCGGGGCGAGCTGAAGCGCGCCGGCAAGCCCTCGGGCATCGTCGCGAGGGTCCAGGCGGTCGGCGGTGAGGACAGCGACGGCGACGGCGTGTCGAACCTGCTCGAACTGGTCACCGGCCACTTCCCCGGCGAGGCGAGCGATCGACCGGGCGAGTCCGAGCTGGCTCGCGGCCGCGCCCTGGTTGCGGCGCTCGAGCGGCCTCGGGGCGACTACCCGTGGAACCCGTTCGAGCGGGTCTCGCGCCCGGCGGTGCCGGTTGTGCGGGCGGCGTCGGGCGCGATCCACAACCCGATCGATGCCTTCGTCGCCGCCGAGCTCGTCGCGAGGGGCCTCTCGCCCCGGCCCGAGGCGGATCGGCCGACCCTGCTGCGACGGCTGACGCTCGACCTCACAGGGCTCCCGCCCACGCCCGACGAGCTGCACGCCTTCCTCGAGGACGACAGCCCCGGCGCTTATGAAAAGGTCGTCGACCGCCTGCTCGCCAGCCCGCGGTATGGCGAGCGCTGGGGCCGGCACTGGATGGACGTCTGGCGGTACAGCGACTGGGCCGGCTGGGGCCAGCAGGTGCGCGACAGCCAGCCGCATATCTGGCACTGGCGCGACTGGATCGTCGAGTCGCTCAACCGCGACCTGCCGTACGACCGCATGGTCGTGGCGATGCTCGCGGCCGACGAGGACTCGCCCGGGGATCTTGGTGCCCTGCGCGCCACCGGATACCTCGCGCGGAATTACAAGTTACTCAGCCGCGAGAAGTGGATGCAGGACGTGGTCGACCACACCGGCCAGGCGTTCCTGGGCGTGACGATCGGCTGCTCCCGGTGCCACGACCACATGTACGACCCGCTCCTCCAGAAGGAGTACTACCAGGTCCGCGCGATCTTCGAGCCGCACAACGTCCGGATGGACCTGGTCCCGAGCGTGCTCGACACGAAGAAGGACGGGATCCCGCGGGCCTTCGACGCGCAGCCCGGCGCCGTGACGCGGCTGTTTACCCGAGGCGACGACCGCTATCCGACCGGCGACCCATTGCCGCCGGGCGTCCCCGAGGCGCTGGGCGGCTCGCTCAAGGTCGAGGCGGTCGCGCTGCCGCTGACCGCGGTCGCGCCCCACCGTCGCAAGGACGTGATCCGCGCCGAGATCGCCGCGATGCTCGACGCCCTGGGCAAGGCCGACGACGCCTACCACGACGAGTCCGAGCGCCCTTCGCCCGATCCCGAGTCGCTCGAGCGCACGCGGGCCGAGTACGTCGTCGCCCAGTTCCGGCTGGTCGCCCGCTATGCGGTCGAGCGGGCCGAGGAGCTGGTCGACGAGGGGAAGAAGGGCTCGAAGGAGTGGACCGAGGCCGCCCGGTCGGCGGTCGCCGCCTAGCGCGAGCTGGCCGTGGCCGAGGCGATCCGCGCCGAGGTCCTCGCACGCCAGGCCCGGGGCAAGGCCGCGCCGGCGAAGCGAGCCCAGGCCGACAAGGTGCTGGCCGATGCCCAGAAGGCCCTGAGCCTCGCCCGCGAGGCGCTCAAACAGCCGCCGGGCACCGACTACCAGGCCCCGCCGCGGACGACCTACCCGGCGAAGAGCACGGGCCGCCGCCTGGCGTTTGCCCGGTGGATCACCGACGAGTCGAACCCGCTGGCGGCCCGCGTGGCGGTCAACCACATCTGGGGCCGCCATTTCGGCCGGGCGATCGTGCCGACCGTGAATGACTTCGGCCGCAATGGCCAGCCGCCCAGCCATCCCGCGCTGCTGGACTGGCTGGCCGCCGAGCTGATGGACCGAGGCTGGAGCATGAAGGCGATCCACCGCCTGATCGTCACGAGCGCCGCCTATCGGCGCGATTCGCACCCCGACCCGGCCGATCTGGCGCGCGACCCGGACGACGTGCTCCTCTGGCGATGGGCCCCGCGCCGCGCCGAGGCCGAGGTCGTCCGGGATTGCGTGTTCGCGGTCGCCGGCGCGCTCGACTCGACCGTCGGCGGACCCGATATCCCCTACCAGTCGGGCCTGGCCGTCCCGAGGCGCAGCCTCTACTTCCAGCACGCCGCGGAGAAGCAGATGGAGTTCCTCCGCATCTTCGACGCCGCCGGCGTCACGGAGTGCTACCGGCGGAAGGAGAGCATCCTGCCCCAGCAGGCGCTGGCGCTGGCCAACAGCGAGCTGTCGCTTCGCATGGCCAGGCGGCTCGCGGCGACGCTCTCGGACCAGGTCGGGAGCGACCCGTCCAGCTTCGTGGCCGCCGCGTTCGAACGGGTCCTCTCGCGCCCGCCCACCGCGGCCGAGCGCGACGAGTGCCTGCGCTTCCTGGGCCCCGGCGCGGCCCCCCGCCGCCGCGAGGGGCTCGTCCACGTGCTGCTGAACCACCACGACTTCGTCACGATCAAGTAGCCTCAGCGGTCAGTGGTCAGTGGTCAGAAGGATGAGGCGGGATTATGGCCTGGGGCGCGGATGCGATCGCGATACCGTACCTGAAGCGGGGCCGGCGCGGGACGAGCCGACTGGCGTGGTCCGCATCAGGACCGGTCTTTACTGGCCACTGGCCACTGACCACTGACCACTGACCACTGACCACTGACCACTGACCACTGACCACTGACCACTGACCACTGACCACTGACCACTGGCCACCGACCACTGACCACTGAGAGCGGAGCGCCCCCATGACCTCGCGATCACGCTGCCAGACGCGTCGATCCTTCCTGGCCGACACCGGCATGGGCTTCACCGGGCTGGCGCTGGGCGCGATGCTGGCGCGCGAGGCCGGCGCCTCGTCGGCCCCCGCGCCGCCGGCGAAGGCCAAATCGGTCATCTGGATCTTCCTCTGCGGCGGCGTGAGCCACGTCGAGAGCTTCGACCCCAAGCCCGAGCTGAACCGGTTCGCGGGCAAGTCGATCGAGGCGACGCCCTACAAGGACGTGCTGAATCCCTCAAGGCTCAAGGACGTGGTCTCGGCCAATCCCAACCACGGCGGCCGCAAGATCCTGATGGGGCTCAACACGGGCGTTCGCAAGCACGGCGAGAGCGGCCTGGAGGTCGCCGACTGGTGGCGGCACGTCGGCTCGTGCGCCGACGACATCGCCGTCGTCCGCTCGCTCTGGACCACCGACAACGACCACGGGGCGCAGCTCCAGTTCCACACCGGCCGTCACGTGCGCGAGGGGGCTTTCCCGACGATCGGCTCGTGGGTCTCGTATGGGCTGGGCACGTTGAATGAGGACCTGCCCGAGTACGTCGTGCTGGGCGAGCCGACCGGCGATTGCTGCGGCGGCTCGTGGACCCACGGCGCGGCCTACCTGGGCCCCGAGTACGCCGGCGTCCGCCTCAACCCCGACGCCAGGGAGCCCCTGCCCTTCGTCGAGCCGGCGCCCGGCATGACGGCCGAGGACCAGGTCGCCGAGTTCGGCCTGCTGGGGCGATTGAATCGCCTGGCGGGCATCGACTATCCGGACGATCCCGCGCTGCGGGCGCGGATCAAGGCGTACGAGCTGGCCTTCGGCATGCAGACCGCCGTGCCCGAGACCCTGAACCTGGCCGAGGAGCACCCGTCGACGCAGGCTCTCTACGGCCTGGATCGCGATGTCACACGTTCTTTCGGGCGGCTCTGCCTGGCGGCGCGCCGGCTGGTCGAGCGGGGGACCCGGTTCGTCCAGCTCTTCCACGGCGGCGGCGGGGGCGGCGCGTGGGACGCCCACTCGGGCATCCGCTCCAACCACACGCAGCTCTCCGAGCAGGTCGACCTGCCGATCGCCGGGCTGCTGCGGGACCTGAAGCGCCGGGGGATGCTCGATGAAACGATCGTGGTCTGGGGCACCGAGTTCGGCCGCTCGCCGGGTGCCCAGGCCGACGGCCGCGACCACCACCCGCAGGGCTTCTGCGCCTGGCTGGCCGGCGGCGGCATCAAGGGGGGCGTGGTCCACGGCGCGACGGATGAGATCGGCTTCCACGCCGTCGAGGACCGGCACTACGTCACGGACATCCACGCCACGGTGCTGCACCAGCTCGGGCTGGATCCTCGCAAGCTCGAGGTCCCCGGCCGCAAGCGGCTGGAGATCGATTATGGGCAGCCGATTCGGGCGATCATCGCCTGAGGAACAGGAGAGCGATGTCGAGGAGCCCATGCCGTAAGGCTGCTCCTCGACATCCTTGCGTTCCCTGGGTCGGACCGCTTCGATCACTCGACCCCGCCCAGCGGGGCCAGGCCCTTCTCGAAGACCGGGCCGACGTCGCTGGGAATGATCAGGCGGAAGTCGTATCCCTTCGGCGAGCTGATCAGCGCGAATCCCAGCAGGGCCGGCGCCTTCGGCAGGTCGGCCGGCGGCTTCAGGTCGGGCCGGTTGGCGCTGGCGCCGATCCCCTGGAGGAGGGCCTTCGCCGTCTCCTGGGCACTCAGCAGGACCAGGACCGAGACATTCTCGGGGAACCGGGGGCGCAGGGCCTTCCACGCCGCCGCGGCGCCGAGGCCGCGCCGGGCGGCCTTCACCGCGTCGACCTGCTTCCTGAGCTGGTCCTCGTCGTTGCCGCTCACCTCGAGGAACAGCTTGCCGTCGGTCCCCATGAGCGTGGTGAGCGACTTGCCGGTGAAGATCATCTTGAGGATCTGGTCGCTGTTCGGCGTGCTGTTCTTTGTCGCCTTCGCGATCTGCTGGGCGTCGAGCTCGGACTTGATCCGGTTGAACCGGAAGCCGCCGTAGGTCAGGGCATCGGGCTGGATGGTCGACTTCTCCTGCCCGGAGGCGCGGCGGGCCCGGGTGGCCTCGAGCGTCGCCTTCACGACCGCCTTCGGGTCGCTGGGATCGGCCAGGCTGATGAACTGTATCGGCATCCACGACATTCCCATGACCAGCCGGCCCTCGAGGGCCTTCATCCGGGCGTCGACGGCCTTATCCAGCGCGGGCGTCGATTGCTTCGCCTGGACGCCCATCGGGGGGACCGGGCGGTCGGCCGTGAAGATGTAGATCATCTTGTCGTCCGGCAGCCGCTCCAGCAGCTTGCCGGTGCCGGTCCTGGCCGAGGCGAGGTTCTTCGCGGCCGGCGAGCCCGCCTTGACCGTGGCCAGGCCCGACATGGTCAGCCCCTTGGCGTCGAAGTCGAGGCTCAGCACCAGGCGCTCGCCGACCTTGAGCGCGGCGATCAGGGCGTCGAGCATGATCTTCGCGTTCTTCGCGTTCTTGTCGCCGTTCGGCTGCTGCTCGACCTGGGCGATCAGCCCCGGCCCGGCCTGCTCGACCAGGGGGCCGTACTGCTGGTTCAGCGCGGGGATGTCGAGATATAGCCCGATGTCGCCCGCCAGGAACCGCTCGCGGACCTCGGCCGGCATCGCCTTGCCCAGCCCGGCGCCCGGTTTGGCGATCGCCTTGATCATCGCCTCGTCCGGGCCGAAGGCCAGCCAGCCCTTGCCCTTCGCGGCGTACCAGGTCCCGCCGTCCTTCGCGCCGAACGACTCGTAGCCCTGGAGGGATTTGGGCTTCTCGTCCCCGCTCTGGAGGCCCTTGATCGTCGCGGCCGGGTTGCCCGTTCGGACGATGACGCCCCAGCCCGTGAGGTCCGGCTGGGCCGGATTCGGCAGGCGGAGCATCACGAAGAAGGGATTCTTGCCGGCGGCCTCGCCATACGCCCCCTCGAAGCCCTGGATCGCCGGGTCGATCGCGCCGGCGACGGCCTCGGCGGCGGTCGGGCTCATCGCCTTCAGCATCGCCTGCAATTCCCCGCTGACGTCCTCGAGCGCCCGGACGCGGGCCACGACCGGGATATCGGCCGGGACCGAATCGAGCCAGGCGGCCTCGGCCGGGGCCTGCCCCACGGCCGCCGCCATCATCCAAATTCCGACGAAGTGAGCCATCATGACGTGCGTTCCCTTGATCAAATGCGCAATCCGGTCGTCCTCCCCACGGAGAGCCATCGATTGTCGGCGGGTGGACGCGGGGTTGCAAGCAGGTCTCGCCCGAAATGCGTCGGTCTGCGAGATTGGACCGTCGTCGGGAGACGTCTCGCCGATCATGAACTTGCATGCGATAATCCTCTCGTCCCGGATCAGTTCCCCGAGAGAGTGGCACTGGAAGAGGAACCGACGATGGCGGACGCCGAGTTTCAACACCTGCGATTGAGCATGGTCAAGGACGTCGCCGTGGTGGAGGTCGTCACCCGCGACATCCAGGGCCCGCAGTCGGCCCGGGAGCTGGGCGACGAGCTGGCGGTCGTGGCCGCGCAGGACTGGGCCAGGCGGATCCTCGTCGACTTCCGCCGCGTGGCCTACCTCAGCAGCACCGGGTTCGCCGCGATCTTCAAGCTGGTCAAGCAGGCCGTCGGCGAGGGGCGCGAGGTCAAGCTGTCCGGCATGGAGCCGGGCGTCCGCCTGGGCGCCGAGATCGTCGGCCTCGACAAGGTCGTCGCGATCTGCCCCGACGAGGCCGCGGCGCTCCGCGATTTCGCGAAGCACTGAGTTTGGCACCGGCCTGATTGCCGGCCAATCCTGGGCCCGGCCGTCGCCGAGAAGGGGGATTTCGCGATGCCGATCGAGAGCCTGACGGGTCCCCGGGCCCTGGCCCTGGGCGCGGTGGCCTCGGGGGTGAAGGTCGTCGCCAGCTACCCGGGCTCGCCCAGCTCCGAGACCGTGGCCGAGCTGATCGACCTGGCCGAACCGCACGGCCTGCACGTCGAGTGGTCGAGCAACGAGAAGGTCGCCGCCGAGATCGCCATCGGCGCGTCGATCGCCGGCCGTCGTGCGCTCGTCGCCACCAAGAGCGTCGGCATGAACGTCCTGCTCGACCCGCTCATGGCGCTCAACCTGACCCCGGTGCACGGCGGCCTGGTCATCCTGCTGGGCGACGACCCCGGCGGCTACGGGTCGCAGAACGACCAGGACACCCGCCCGCTCGCCTCGATGCTCGAGATGCCCTGGCTCGAGCCCGCCACGCCCGCCGAGGGCCTCGCCATGATGCAGGCCGCCTTCGAGGTCTCCGAGCGCCTCCACACCGCCGTCGTCATCCGGATCACCCGGAGCTTCGTCCAGCAGTCGGGGCCGGTCGACGTCCCCGAAGGGCCGTACAATCAGCCCGACCTGGGCCTGGCGCGCGAGACCTGGCGGTTCGTCCCGGTGCCTCGCAACGTCGTCGCCAAGCACCGTGAGCTGCACGAGCGGCTGGCGCTCTTCGAACGCTGGGCCGACGCCTCGCCGTTCAACCATGCCTCGGGATCGGGGGCGCCGGGCCCGTTGGGCGTG
This sequence comes from Planctomycetales bacterium, assembly GCA_027452145.1. Taxonomy (GTDB): domain Bacteria; phylum Planctomycetota; class Planctomycetia; order Isosphaerales; family Isosphaeraceae; genus JAKAUH01. Next base: position 2,960 of record DAIDHB010000556.1, on the reverse strand, counting down.
ATCGCGGCCGGATTCGCCCACCGCAAGCTGCTGGATGTGCTCGGCGACGGGCCCCGGAACGACCTGCGCGTCCTCAAGCTGGGCGTGCTGTTCCCCTTGCCGCGCGAGATCGTCGGCGGTTTCCTCGCCAGGTGCCGCGAGGTCCTGCTGCTCGAGGAGAACGAGCCCTACCTCGAGATCCAGATCAAGGCCCTGGCGCATGACCTGAAAATCCCGGTGCGGATCCTCGGCAAGGCCACCGGCCACACGCCCCGCGAGGGCGAGCTCTACCGCTGGCAGATCCAGCGGGCGCTCACGCGGTTCCTGCCGGGGTTCGTGCCGGGGCGGGCCTTCCTCGAGGTCGACGAGGCGTCCGAGCGCCCGCCCCGCGAGAACCACTGCGCCGGCTGCCGGTTCGGGGCGGTCCTCGATGCACTCAGGGAGGCGGCCGACGGGCTCGGGCAGGACCCGGTGCTCGTGGGCGACCCGGGCTGCCTGGCGGCGGTCGGCGACCGGATCGACGCCAAGTTCGCGATCGGCTCGGCGGTCGGCGTGGCCGACGGCCTGGCCCGCGCCGGCATCGTCGAGCGGGCGGTCGCCCTGTTCGGCGATTCGTCGTTCTTCCACACCACCATGCCGGCCATCGCCAACGCGGTGCACCACCAAAGCGACCTCCTGATGGTCGTGCTGGACAACGGCGCCACGGTGACATCCGGCTTCCAGCCCAACCCCGCCCAGCCGCGCGACGCCCTGGGCCGGGTCGCCCCCGCGCTCGACATCGAGACGATCGCCCGGGCCATCGGCGTGGAGGACGTCGTGACCGTCGGCCCCGACGACCTCGATGCGAGGCTCCCCGAGGTCTTCCGCGCCGGCCTCTCGCGCCGGGGCCTGGCACTCGTCGTCGTCTGCACGCCCTGCAACGGCCCGTCGGACTGACAGTCTGTTCGGCTATTGGGTTGCCGCGGACCCGGTCGGAACCCTTCCATCCACCGGTGGAGCTGGCAGGCGGTCGCCCGAAGAGCCCGCGCCCTCTTTTCGAAGGTGTCAAACGGCGAGCGGGGATTCTTTTCGAACGAGCGCGCGCCGCCGAAGCCGCCCGCTCGAGGTCCCGATGCCGGCAATCCCGAAATCTCATTTGGGCGGCGATTGGGTGCTTGTGTGTCGTGTTGCGAGTCGCTATGGTTGACTTGAGATGTGCGCAGGCGAACCGATCGCGACATGGGTTGGCGGGTCATTGGGGTTGCGTGGTCGGATGTAGTGATTTGAGCCAGGCTTGCCCGAATTGTTGACGAAAAACATCAAAGTCAAACACCGGGCGGGCCGAAGCATGACACACGTTGACCGGATGTGCTAACCTGTACGAAGCTGGAACTTATCAGTACGGCTGTAGTCGTCTCTTGCTCCTTCTTTCAGCCAATCATCCAGGCCGATTCCATCGAGGTTCCCGGAGGTCCCGCGGGGGGCTACAGGCCACGGGTCGTGGTTTCGATCCCTGCGCCGGGGGCGTTGGTCGGGCGCGGCCTTCGGGAATTCGCCCGGGACAACCAGGGGAGACAACATGGTGGCATTTGATCAACGGCGCGACGGTCGGTCGGCGCGAGGAACGGGGTCGCGGAAGGGGAGGCCTCGGCGGGTCGGCGTGGAGGCTCTGGAGACGCGAGAGCTGCTCTCGGGGATCACCGAGTTTTCCAGCCTGCCGACGGGCGCGGGGCCGCAACAGGTGGTTTCGACCGACGGCTACCTCTGGATCGCCGAGTATGGGCTCAACGCGCTGGCGAGGGTGAGCCCGAGCACCCCCTCGGCGCCGGTGCAGATCTCGCAGGGGATCAGCTCGGGCGCGGGACCCACCGGGATGACGGCCGGGCCGAATGGCGAGCTGTGGTTCACCGAGCAGAACCTCGGCCAGATCGGGGTGTACAACCCGGCGAACGGGGTGGTCACCGAGTATCAGTTGCCGGGCACCCCGGGAGGAACCGCCGACCAGAATTCCACCCCGTTTGGGATCGTGCTGGGGCCCGACGGCAACATCTGGTTCACCGAGCAGCGGGACAACCTGATTGGCATGATCAACCCGATGACGGCCCCGCAGACGGGCGGGGTCATCCCGTTGTCCTCGGGGGTGGTGACGGTCTACTCGGCCGGGCTGGCGGGCACGGGCCCGACCGAGCTCGCGTCGGCCGGCGGCAAGCTCTGGATCACCGAGCTGAACGGGAACAGCATCGGCGAGTTCGACCCGAGCAACCCGGGCGCCGGGGTCACTCAGGTCGCCCTGGTCGGCACGAGCAGCCCGCAGACACTGGGGATCACCTTCGCCGGTGGGAATCTCTGGGTGGGCGAGCGCACGCCCCAGGGGGCCGGCAAGACGGCGCTGGTGAGCATCAACCCGGCCAACCCGTCGCAGCAGGCGCAGTACGCGGTTCCCAGCAGCTCCGGCGTGTTCAACGTTGCCACCGGCGGCGACGGCAACGTCTGGTTCACCGAGAGTAATGGGAACATCGGCATGATCAACCCGTCCGACGCGAGCCCGGCGGCCGTGGAGTTCGCGACGGGCAATCCCAATTCGACGACCAACTGGATCGCCGCCGGCCCGGACGGCAACGTCTGGTTCACCGACCAGGGCACGGGGCAGTTCGGCACGTTGCCCATCACCCAGCTCGTGGCATCGGTCCCCTCCGGGATCTCCGCCGGCACGCCGTTCTCGCTGACGGTCCGCGACCAGTACACCACCACCGGCGGGACCAACACGCTGTTCAACGGCCCGGTGACGCTCACGCTGGCCGCAGGCCCGGCCCCACTGGGGGGCAGCCTTTCGGCCAACGCCGTGGGCGGCGTGGCGACCTTCACCCTGACGGCCAGCCAGGCGGGCACGTACGCGATCCAGGCCAGCGGCAACGGCTCGTCCGTGCAGACCCCGGCCTTCGGCGTGGCGGGCGGGGCGGGCTCCACGCCCACCCCGACGACGCCCACCCCGACGACTCCCA
>DAIDHB010000555.1 GCA_027452145.1 Planctomycetales bacterium | reverse complement strand
TCCAACTCGGCGATCCGCCGCAGCGCGGCGTCGAGCTCGCGACGCAGCCGCGCGCATTCGGGGCATCCGGGCGCCGTGGGAACCTCCTGCTCGCTCATAAGTCCGGAAGATAATAGGGAGATCCCCTCCAGGGCAAGTCGTAAGAGCGTCGCATCCTTTTCAAGGCACTGGACGGTTACCTTTTTTTTTAGCCGGCAAATCCGAGCGGCCAGAACTGGAGTTCCGGGAACAGGTGTTCCGCCTGCTCGTCCAGGTATAGATACCGGGTGCCAGGATCCTCGTGGCTCCCGGACTCTGGTTAGGGCTCCGGCCGACCTCGTGCCATTCAGGGCTGTCCCTTCTCCCCATCAGGGCTCCGGAACCGGGTCGTCGGCGGTGTCGGCTTCCCGGCGTCCTCGTCAACTTCCCACTGGTACGGCCGTCCCAGAAGTCTCAGGTAGAATCCTTGCTGCGCCCTGGTCAATACCGAGAAGGCAGCCTGCGCTGTCCGGGCGTCCGACGCGGCGAGTTCCTCCTGGTGCTTTCGCCGTGCCTCCGCGTCGTTACGCTCGCGCGTCCGCGCCAACTCATCCTGGGCTTTCTTCTGGTCGGCAACCGATAACCTGGGATCGACCTTCGCCCTGGCGCGGTGGGCGGCGAGGAAGGCCTCGGCGGTCTTCTTTCGATAATCCTTCGCAGCCTGCTGGGATTGGTTGGTCCGCTGGCCGCCGATCTCTCGAAGTCGGACCAACTGCCAGTCTTCCAGCCCCCAGTCCTGGAAGAGGGCCGGCTCATGGAGGAGGATCATCGCCCCATGAGCTCGACAATAGAGCCCCTGGAGTCTCTGGTAATTGGCGGGGCCCAGCGCCCGCTCGATCTGCCCGAGTGCCGCGGTGTGGAGGGCCTGTGCGGTTTCCATTCGGTTATTCAACAGCTCCATCTCTCGTGCGATGATGTCTCCCTTGTTGATCTCCGCCCGTGCCTCCTCACGAGCCCGGATTCGATCCTCGGGGGTCTCGGGCCTGGCCGGCTGCGGGGTTGCCGCCGGGCCGGATTGGAGACGAGCCACTTTTCCCTCGAATTCCCGCCGAACCGCGGCGATCTGGCGCTTCTGGCGTTCCGTCAATTTGAGGGAGTCCTGGACCCGCCTGTCGTCCAGGAGCGCGAAATAGCCGATCGGCCCCCACGGAAGCTGGGGATTGCGCCCGATCACTCGCGGATCGGCTCGCCGGGTCGCCGTCGCCCCGGTCTCCTGCTGGCCCCGAGACTCGGGCCCATGCGCCACGGAGAGGATCAATAAACCCACGGCCGCCCACCGGGCCGCCGTCCCGCCATTTTGAGGCTGATGCATGATTACCCAACTCCAAGTCGATGGGAAACCCCGTCGCTAACGGCTCGCACGTCACTGGATCGTCACACTCCCGGACACAGCGGCCCCTGCCGTCGGCAACTGTACTTGCGTCCAGGAATTGGCCTGCGCCCCCGCGGCCGTGTTCCATGTTATGGTAACGGTGCTCCCTGGATACAGCTGCGCGGTGAAGTTGGCCGGATTGCCCGGCGTGCCGCCCGAGGACGCACTCTGGTTGAAATTGTAGACCACGGTGCCACTGGCATCCTTGACGATGATCGACCAGCTCGCCGAAGCACTGGCATTCCCGCCGAACGTGGTATCGGCGTATGCCGAGGCCAGCAGGTTGCTCCCCGTCAATGTGGCCGGGTTGCTCCCGACCAGATAGGTATAGGACATGGTCGTGCCGTTCTGGTACTGGGTGACCGTGGGCTTGACCGCGGGTGCCTGGGCCCAGTACCAGGGTTGGGCCGTGGCGCTGGACGTCACACTGGAATCTATGGTGACGGAGACGCTAGTGCCGCCGCCTGGGCCGGGGCTACAGGTATTGCTGTTGGTGACGGTGCAGTCGGCCTGGGCCATGACGTCACCGCTGGTGTCGTAGTATGATTGGGTGCAATCGTTGGATCCCGAATAGCCGCCGGTGATCGCCGGACTGTTGCATCCGGAGGCGTTACAGGTCGCGTGGTAGGAGTTGTTCGCGATGAGGCTCGTATTGTTCGCCGACGCCGTGGACGTGATGGCCACCGTCGCCGAGCTGAGCGTGAAGTTCTGCGCGGGCGCCATGGGTGGGGCGGCCGCAATCAAGAACACGGCCGCGACAAGCAGCCCCCTTCGAATCGGGGGAGCCGGATTCCTCCGGGGACCGCCGGACTGAAGGACAGACATCGATGTAATCTCCATTGATACTTGGTTTTCGATCGGTGGTCCACATCGAGGCGAGCGAGGAGGCGGCCGGATTTCGGCCGCCCTGGCATCCGCGTGTCCTCGCAGGCAGTAACGCCGACGTTCCCGACTGGTCCGGCAGGAGGCCTGAGTCCGCGGTCGACGTCCGTCTCGAGACGTCCATCGGGCGGCACAGATGCTCGATCACGGGGAGAGGGAGGACGCGGACACCTGTGTCGTTTCCCTGGGCCCTCCGGAGACTGGCCCGACGCGAGGAGGCCGATTCGCGCGGCCGCGGCCAATTATTCCTTGTCGGTCACACTTCCGGGGAACAGCCGAGTCTGTGCCAACCAGCACGTGCGATGGCGAGGCCCTCCCGAGTAGCAGACCCAATCCGGCATGAGCGAGGAGTGGCGATACCTGACACCGTGGCACTGGCCTGCAGACTCTGGTTCGATTGGCCCCATGGTGGACCATCCTGGAGGTCCGCCCGGGTCGCTCGTCACATACCCGCAAGCTGCGGCAAGCCCACCGGGCTGTGCTCGGCGTACGACTTCTCCTCGACGATCCGCGATCCCAGCCGCTCGTTGATCCGCCGCTTGATCGCGGCCCGGTGATCGTTCTTCTTGTAGACGGATCGGGCCAGCTCCACGAACCTCGGCCCGAAGTCCCCGACGCGCTCGCATTCTCGCAGGTCGTCCTCGACCGCCCAGAGGGCCTCGTTGACCGCACGCAGCTCGGCCGTCAGGGCCGCCAGATCCTCCGACGGCACGATCGTCCGGTCCCGCGCCGACCGCAGAGTCTCCAGCTCGGCCCGCACGTTCCTCAACTTCTCGCCGTCGGCGATGCGCTCCGACTTGATCTCGAGGATCGTGATCTTGTCGATCAGCTCGCCCGGCGCCGCCTCGATCACGACCGATCGCGTCGGGATCGTGCCCGGCACCAGCTTCCTCAGCTCGGCGGCGATCCGGTCGAAGACCGGGTCCCAGTCCATGAAGGACTGCTGCCGGAAGACCCGCATGGTCGGATACCACGGGTTGTCCTCCCTCGCCGTCAGCCACCGCCAGTCCGGCGTGGTCGACAGTCCCATCCAGACCGGTACGCCCAGGGCACCGGCCAGGTGCGCCACGGCGGTGTCGGAGGTGATGAAGAGGTCGACGCACGACATCACGGCGGCCGTGTCCATGAATGGGCCCGATTCGCCGTCGAGCCGGCTGCCGAGTTCGATCACCTCGAACCTGTCGGCGACCTGCTTCAGCTGCTCCACGCCGTCGTTCTTCTGGATGCTGAAGAGCCGGACCCCGGGGATCCGGGCCAGCGGCTCGAAGAACTTCAGCGGGATCGAGCGGTGGTAGTCGCCGGCGTACCTGGGGTTGCCCTGCCAGTTGATGGCCACCTTGAACTCGCGATATCCCGAGAGCTCCGCCCGCCACTTCTCGACGAGCGCCGGGTCCGGCCGCAGGTACGGCACGGGCGCGGGTATGCGGTCCACGGCCGTGGCGGTCAGCCCCGGCACGGTCAGGAGCGGGGCGTAGACGTCGTAGTGCGGCAGCGGGGCACCTTGCGGGATCAGCGCGTCGATCCCCGGGCAGCCCTGGAGCAGCCTGATCAGCCGCTCGGGGCACTCGAGCAGGACCTTCGCACCCTGCGCCTTCAGCAGGGGGGCATACCGGACGAACTGCAGCACGTCGCCGAACCCCTGCTCGGTGACCAGCAGGATCGTCCGCCCCTCCAGCGGGAAGCCGTTCCACTGCGGCTGGATCAGCGGCCGGTTGCTGAGGTTCCGCTTCTTCCACCGCCACTCGTATTCCGCCCAGCCCTGCGCGTAGTCCCCCTTGCGCAGCCAGGTCAACGCCCGATTCATGTGGGCGTCGACGTGGTTGGGTCGCAACTCCAGGCAGCGGGTGTAGCTCGCGACCGCGTCGTCGAATCGCCCCATCTCCGAGTAGGCGATGCCCAGGTTGTTGTGGGCGTCGGCGTACTGGGGCTTGAGCTCCAGGGCCTTGCGATAGCAGTCGAGCGACTCGTCGAACCGGCCGACGTTGCGCATCGCGTTGCCCATGTTGTTGTAGGCCTCGGCGAAGTTCGGCCGGTAGCGGATCGCCTCGCCGTAGGCGTCGATCGCCTCGCGATGCTTGCCCTGCCGCGCCAGGGTGATGCCGAGGTCGTTCCAGGCATCCGGGAAGTCGGGCCGGATCGTCAGGGCCTTCCGCAGCATCTCGGCGGCCTCGTCGAACTTCTCCCGCCTGGACAGCGTGATGGCCATGCACTTGAGCACGCGCGGCTCGTCCGGCCGGACCCGGAGCGCCTCGCGGTACGCGGCGACCGCCTCGTCGTGGCGGCCCTGGTCGGACAGGGAATTGCCGAGGTTGTGGAGCGCCTCGAAGTAGTCGGCCTTGAGCCGGGCCGCCTGCTGATAGCAGACGATCGCCGCATCGCCCTTGCCGCGGTGGGCCAGGGCGAAGCCCATGTTGTTGAGCGCCTCGGCGTAGGTCGGCCGGAGGGCCAGCGCCCGCTGGTAGCTGGCGATCGCCTCGTCGAGCTTGCCCTGCGAGCGGAGGGCGATGCCCAGGTTGTTGTGGGCCTCGGGGTAGTCGGGCCGGAGCCGCAACGCCTCGCGGAAGCTGGCCACGGCCTCGTCATGCCTGCCGCGGTGGCGCAGGACGTTCCCCAGGTTGTTGTGGGCGTCGGCGAAGTCCGGCCGGATTCGCAGCGCCTCGCGATAGCTGGCCTCGGCCTCGTCCCGGCGCCCCATGCGGGCCAGCGCCACGCCCAGGTCGTTCAGTGTATCCGGGTCGTCCGGCCGCAGCGCGACCGCTCGCCGCAATGATTCGACCGCCTCGTCCGGTCGGCCGCGGTGCAGCGCGGCCAGCCCGAACTGCTTGTGGGCCTCGGGATTCTCGGCGCCTCGGTCCAGCACGTGGCGGCAGGCGGCGGCGACCTCGTCGACCCGGCCCAGCGACGTCAGGCATCCCGCCAGGCCGGCCAGCGCCGGCCCGTCCGCGGGGCGGACCGCCAGCAGCCGGCGGAGGAAGCCGGCCGCCTCCTCCTGGCGGCCCTGCATCACCAGGATCTTCGCGAGGCCCTCCAGGGCCCTCGCCTCGTCGGGCCGAAGCCGGATCGCCTCGCGAAACGAGGCCGCCGCGGTGTCCAGCCGCCCCAGCGCCAGGCCGGCCGCGCCCAGCACGCAGTGGTAGTCCGGGTTGCCCGGGTCCAGGGCGATCGCCCGCCCCAGAGCGTCGACCGAGGCCTCGTGCCGCCCCTCGCGGTGCGCCAGCGCACCGAGGATGAAGTACACGTTGGGATTGTTCGGGTCGACCCGGGCGATGCGGTGGAAGTCCCGCTCGACCTGGCGAAGATCCTCGAACTGGGCCAGCCCCGCCCCGAACCTGACAAGGTCCGCCGCCAGCGACATGAGACCGACTCCCGGTGATCAAAGGTGGTACTGATAGGTCCGGTAACGATAGACCTCCGAGCCGGCCTCCTCCCAGCCGAAGGTGTAGCTGCCCACGTGGTACAGTCGGATCGAGGTGTCGGCCACGGTGGAGACCCCGATCTGGCCGAGCCGGTGGC
>DAIDHB010000554.1 GCA_027452145.1 Planctomycetales bacterium | reverse complement strand
CCAGTCGACATTCGGATGCTGGTGCGTCACCGGCAAGAGGACATACAGCGTGCTGCACCCGCGCGGGGCGAGGCCCGGATCGGTCACGGAGGAGTTCTGGACGTAGAACGACGGGTCCGCCGACAGGACGTGCCGGTTCTCGATCTCGTCGAGGTTCCGCAGGTAGTCCTCGGCCAGATAGATCGTGTGGTGCGCCAGGTCGTCGCAACGCCCTTCGACGCCCAGGTACAGCATGAACGTCGAGCACGAGAACCGCTTGCGGGCGATCTTGCGATCGGACCATCGCTTCCGCAGATGATCCGGAACCAGCCGCGTCATCGCGCGGGCGAAATCCGCGTTGATGACCAGGGCATCACAGGGATGATACCCTGACCGCGACCGCACTCCGACGGCTCGCCGGCCGCGGAACTCGATCGACTCGACCTCGTCGTCGAGCTGGATCTCAACTCCCAGATCGCGGGCGATCCCGGCCATCGACTCGGTGACGGCCGCGCACCCGCCGATCGGGTGGAACACGCCGTACTCATACTCGAGAAACGACAGGATCGAGAAAAGGCTGGGGCACTGGAACGGCGACATCCCCAGGTACTTCGACTGGAACGTCATCGCCAGCCGCACCCTCGGGTCGTGGAAGTAGCGCCTGAGCTCGGCATCGAGCGAGCGGAACGGCCGGAGGTTCGGCAGGATCCGCGCCAGGTGGGGCGAGATCAGGCTCTTCCAGCCGAGGAAGGGCGATTCGAGGATCGGCCGGAACTGGTCCATCTTGACCCGATTCTCGGCCAGGAACCGGGGGAACTGCGCGGCGTCGTGAGGCGACAGCTCGGCGATCGCCTGCTGCATCCGCGCGACGTCGCCGGTTGCCTTCAGCTCGCCGCCGGCGCCGAAGATCAGATGATACTGGGGATCCAGCCGCACCAGGTCGATCTCGTCGCGAAGCTCGCGTCCGGCCGCCCGGTAGATCGCCTCGAGAACGCGGGGGTAGAGGAAGAACGTGGGCCCTAGATCGAACCGGAATCCGTCGGCCTCAACCGCCGAGGTCCGCCCGCCCGCGCGGTCCCGCCGTTCGAGGACCTTGACCCGATAGCCGGCGGCGGCCAGCAGCATCGCCTCGGCCAGCCCGCCCGGACCCGCACCGATGATCACGACCTGTTTCGTCGCGGACATGAACGATCTCCGCGCGGGCCCCACGACGCGCACCCGAACGATCGGGCGCGGCGCATCGGCCTCGCGTCCTGGACTCGACCTGGATTGTCGAACCGCCCCGGCGCGACGACACCCGGCTCAATCGAACGAGCCTGGCTCCGTCCCGTAGGCCGGGGAATGATTTGAGGGCCCGGACATCCCCGTGCAAATGTCCGGCCATCCGTCGAACGTCGTTGTAGACACGACTCCGGCGGCGTCAAGCGAGCGGAATCACGGCAGCAACACACGGCGAACCTGTGGATCCGACGAAAGCCAGGGCGACGTGGTCTTCAGTCGCAGCCCGGGAAGGATGACAGAGGCCGGTCCGATCGTCTGCGGCCGGGGACCTGGCCCCTGGCCGGTCGCCGCGATTTTGGCAATGACATTTTCCGTGAATTCGGATAGGTTGCTGCCGGCGCGAGGATTTCGGGTCCTTCTCTTGTGGCTCCATGGAGGGACGCAGACATGACTCCCACGATCCCCGTCGGCGAGACCGTGATCTTCACGACGAACACCGGGCAGGAGGGGCGAGGCACGGTGATCCAGCGGATCTCCGAACGGAAGCAGCCCGTCATACTGCTGATCGAGCAGGCCAACGGCTGGCGCTGTTTCCGGCTGGAAAGCGACGTGACGCCGGTCTCGGCCCCGGCCGCCGCCGGGATGGCGATGGCGGGAAGTCACTGACCAGATCGAACAGCAAGGGACATTCGGGCCGGCCGCAACAGCGGAACCCCGCCGGCGATTCGCCGGCGTTCGGTCGTCGCGGACCCGCTGCTCCCGGATCGCCGTCGCGGGCCTGTTAGTCGGCGGTGGCGGACAGGGCCGGTCGGGGCCGGCTCAGCGCTTCGCGGTCCCGCCGGCCGGGGTCATGCCGGACTCAAAGAGCGACCACGGGCCGGCCTTCATGTCCTTGACAAGGCCATGCATCCAGTGGTACTCGGGATGCTGCTCGAGGAAGGGGCCTGCGAGGAAATCCGAGCCGTGGTGTCCGACCTCGGCCCAGAGCGTCATTCGGCCGGCGAGCGCCGCCGATGTCACCTTCGACTGGACGGTGCCTCCCGGGTAATAGGGAGTCCAGTCCCACTCCGGCACGCCGCGGGGCGAGATCTCGACCCGGCCGCAGAGGGTCCGCTCGTTGGCCCCGCGCCGGCCGGTGAATGCGTCGAGGTCGTCGGTCTCGAGCCTGCGGGCGAGGTAGACGTCGATCTTCCCCTTGTACTCGGCCATGAGCTGTTCCCATCGCGTCCGGCGGGCGTTGGGGGATGATGCCTTGTTGTCGGGGTTGAACCTGGTCTCTTCCCGGCGGAGCTTCGGCGATTCGGGGTAGTTGGCGCCGTAGAAGCAGCCGTCGCGAGTCCGCTTGACCATGTGGTTCTTGAGGCCCAGCTCGAAAAGCGCGATCTCGCCGGTCTTGATGTCGCCGATCAGCCAGTCGTTGGCATAGCCGCCGTTGTTGCCGTCGAGCATGATGGCGACGTACTCGTCGATCGAGCGCGCGTGCTGCATGGCCTTGCGGGCGCGGGCGAACTCGGGCTTGCCCTTCGGGTCGAAGCCCTCGAACTGGGCGATGGTGGTCTCGGTGATGACGAGGCCGGCCGAGGTGACGCCGAAGTCGTCGTCGCTGGCGATCACGCCGGGCAGGCCGTCCATCAGGATGCGCGAGCCGGACTCGGGCTGGATGTCGAAGAGGATATTCCAGCGGGTGCCGATGACGTAATTCGTCCACGAGTTATGCCCGATGACGATCTTGCCATCGGCGGTGTAGCTGCCCGTAGCGATGAAGGCGCTGCAATTCCCCGGGGCGTGCGAGGAGGGGGTCTTACCCTCGCGGCGGTCGAGCCAGGGGACGTAGTAATAGGGGAGCTCCTGGTTGGCGTTGAGCGCGACGATGTCCCAGCGGTCGGCGGCGACGCCCCTGCTGGCGAGGCCGGCGACGATGCCATCGATCTCGCGGCGGTACTCGGGATCGATGCCGGGCCAGAGGATCTTCTCGGACGCCTCGCGGTAGAACGCCCAGTTGCGCCCGGTGGAGTGCTCGAGGAACGGCTTCATGACGCGGAGCAGGTCGTCGATCTCGGGCGCGAGCAGGGCGCCGTGCTGGAAGCCGATGCGGTCGGGCGAGCCCTCGAGATGGACGTAAACCCAGCCGTCGCGTTCGAAACGGTGGGCGCCAGCCAGCCGGGGATCGGACGAGGGCGAGCCGGGCGGTGCGGCCGGGAGGGGGCGAGCGGCGGCGGCCAGCAGGAGGGCGAGCAGGCCGGTCGAGACGGGGCGGGGGACGAGCATGCGGTGAGACTCCGGCGTCGGGGTGGGGGATGTGCGTCTGGCGTCTCCGAGGCCGAACCTAGCGTAGGGAAAACCGGGCCTGGCTGCAATCGACGAGCCCGAAGGTGAATTGGGGCGGCCGGCGGTCGAAGCGAGTTGCATTGCGGCGGCGACGTACTAGTGTGCTCAGGGAGGGGCGGGAACGGCGCGGGTGCGGGCATCGGTCGAGCCCGGCGGGTCGCGCCCGACCCGGGCGCCCTGTCTCCGCGCGAGGGCCCGAGATGAGCTTGCCGATCCGTGTCGTGTGCGAGGGTTGCTTGCGGAGCGTGGAGCTGGGCTCGGATTCGTCGCCGGAGTCGGCGCTGCCGTGCCCGCACTGCGGCCGCCTGGTCGACAGCCGGCTGAGCCGGGTCACACCCGACGAGGATGAGACCCGCATCCGCCGGCCGGAAGCCGATTCGGAAGTCACCGACCCGCCCGAGACGATCGACTGGGCGACGGCCTGGACCCGCGGGACGCTGGGCTCGCTTGGCCGGTTCCAGCTCCGCGAGCGGCTCGGCGACGGCGGCTTCGGGCAGGTGTACCTGGCCTACGACCCACGGCTGGACCGCGACGTGGCGCTCAAGGTGCTCAAGCAGCCCGAGCCGAGCGGGCGGGTCATGGAGCGGTTCTTCCGCGAGGCACGCGCGGTGGCCCGGCTCGACCACCCCAACATCGTCGCCGTGCACGACGCGGGGTTCGATCAGGGCCGGTGCTGGGTCGCCTACCAGCTCGTGAGCGGGCGGCCCCTCTGGTGGTATCGCGACCGCCAGCGGATGGACGCGCTCACCGTCGCGGCGATCGTCCGCGACCTGGCGGATGCGCTGAGCCACGCGCACTCGATGGGCGTGGTGCATCGCGACCTCAAACCGGGCAACGTCATGATCGACGACCGGGGACGGCCGCGGCTGATCGATTTTGGCCTGGCGCGTCGGTCGGATGTCGATTCGGACCTGACCCGCGACGGCGTTGTGGTCGGCACCCCGGCGTACATGAGCCCCGAGCAGGCACGCGGCCACAGCAAGCAGGCCGACGAGCGGAGCGACGTCTATAGCCTGGGGGTGATCTTCCACGAGCTACTCCACGGCCGCCGCCCGAACGCGCCGAACCTCGAGCCCGGCCCGCATTTCGAGCCGGCGGACGGGCCGACAGCCCGTCGCGGCGCGAGCACGCCCGACCCGGCGGTCCCGGCCCCCCTGGGTGCGATCTGCGCGCGGGCGATGTCGAGCGATCCGGCGGACCGCTATCCGTCGGCGCGGGCACTGGCGGAGGCCATCGAGTCCTGGATGAAGGGCCCCGGCCGCCGGAGGAGCTGGCCGGCCGTCAAGTTGCGCCTGGTTCTCTGGGGCGTCGGCGCGGCGGCCATGCTGGCGGCCCTGGTTGCGCTGTCACGGCTCCCTGGTCGAGGAGCGGATCGCGACGGGGACGAGGTCGCGAATTACGCTGGTGGCCGGGCCGTCGCGGCGGGCGAGCGTAGCACGGCGGTCGGGCCATCCGCCGTGATTCCTGCTCCCGTCGTCGGGAACTCGTCTACGAAGAAATACCACTTCTCAAATCTTAAGCATGCAAACAGCATAGATCCTGACCATATTGAAACGTTTGCCAACGAACAGGAGGCAATCGAGCGGGGGTACACTCTCTGCGGTCACTGCGAAAAAAACCCTCGGAGAGCAGGCCGCTCGTCGCCGGCGGCTAATAAGGGCTCCGCGCCGTAAGCGGGGCCGCGCGGGGTTGACCGAAGTCTCGCCGGGGCCGATACTTGTCGGATCGGCGCCGGATAGGGACGCGACTTTGAGATAAACGGTCGGCTCCGTGTTGGCGGGGGTAGCGCATGCAGACGGCCCTCATCGGGCTGGCAGTCGTCGCGTCGGCGACGGCGATCGTGATCGCCTGGCGCTGGTCGAGGACGGCGCGGGAGATCGCGCGGGGCCTCGACGAGCTGCGGCGAGGGCTCAAGCCGCACCGGGTCCGCGCGGTCGCGTCCGTCCGGCTCGCCGCCACGTTCAACGACGCGGCGGCCGACGTCCACGCGCGGATCGCCGGGCTGGAGCAGGACCGCCAGCAGCTCAACGTCGTGCTGGAGGCCCTGGCCGAGGCGGTGATCGCGGTGGATCCGCGCCTGCGCCTGCTGTTCGCCAACGCGGGTGCCAACCGCCTCTTCGGCCTGGACGCCGGCTCGGTGGGCCGGCTGATCCCCGAACTGATCCGCAGCCCGCAGGTGCAGGAGGCCATCGAGGCCACCCTGCTTTTGCCCGCGCCTCAGGCTTATCAATCGGAGCTGATCTTGACCAGCCGCGAGGGGAATGTCCGGGCGCGCTGCCTGGCCGTGCGCGGAACCCCCCTGCCCGGCCAGCCCTCGCCGGGTGCCGTGCTGGTCTTCCGCGACGTCACGGAGCTCAGGCGGCTGGAGCGGATGCGCCAGGACTTCGTCGCCAACGCCTCGCACGAGCTGAAGACTCCGCTGGCCTCGATCAAGGCCTACACCGAGACCCTGCTGGACTGGGCGCTCCACGACGATTCAGTCAACGTCCGATTCCTAGAGCGGATCGACGAGCAGGCCGAGCGACTGAATCTGCTGATCCTCGACCTGCTCAGCCTGGCCCGGCTGGAGAGCGGCCAGGAGGTCTTCGATCACCGGCCGCTCGACCCGCTCGCCGTCATCGAGGCGTGCGTCGAGGCCCACCGCGACCGCGCCGAGGCGAAGGGCCAGGAGATCTCCCTGGACCTGGAGCGTTTCGCCGACCACACCCTGATCCGCGCCGACGAGGAGGCCGTTCGCCAGATCGCCGACAACCTGGTGGACAATGCCATCAAGTATACGCCCGAGCGTGGATCGGTGCGTGTTCGATGCTGGTCGGACCTCGACGCGGTTGTTCTGGAAGTGACTGACACGGGCATCGGCATCCCGCGCGACGAGTTACCGCGCATCTTCGAGCGGTTCTACCGGGTGGACAAGGCTCGTAGCCGCGAACTAGGTGGCACGGGGCTGGGCCTCTCGATCGTCAAGCATCTGGTCCAGTCGGTCGGCGGCCAGGTGGACGTGACCAGCCGGGTGGGCGTCGGCTCGCAGTTCGTGGTCCGGTTTCCCCGTTGGATCCCGCCTCAATCCTCCCCGGCGCTCGAGGGTACGGCTCACCAGGAGTCCCCACTCCTCCCCTAGGTTCACTCCCGGCGGTCCATCGGACCATTCTCATCGGGAGTTCACACGATCTTCACATTGTTGAGCTACAGTGTGAATCTTGTAAAGCGAACGCTGGAACCGGGATCGAAATCGACCGGCCCCGGCGGGCCGGGCCGGCGTGGTGCCATATCCCGGACGGAGTGCGGCCGGGTTGTCCGACATCGAGATCGTGACGGCCGGCGGAAGGGCATCGGAGAATCGAGCGGGGTGAATCGCTGATGAGTCGTTATTGCACCATGCGGAACGTCCTGGCACCGTGCCTGTTTTTGGCGATGATTGCGGGGTGCGGCGGGGGAAATACCGGAAGTTCCGGTGGACCGAAGCCCGCGGCGGCGGTGGTGGTGGACGGATCGAGCACCGTGTTCCGGATCAGCCGGGCGGCCCGGGACGGGTTCCGGAAAGTTACGCCCGATGTGACGGTGGTCGTGGACAACCACGGGACGGGGGGAGGCTTCGGCCGTTACCTCCGCAATGAGGTCGACGTGGTGGACGCCTCGCGGCCGGCGAAGTCGGACGAGGAGGCCAAGGCCAGGGAACAGGGGATCGACTGGACGCGGTTCGTGGTCGGCTACGACGGGATTACGCTGGTCGTGAACCCGGCGAACGAATTCGTGAAGTCCCTCACGGTCGAGCAATTGAAGGCCATCTGGGAGCCCGCGAGCAAGGTCGCGACCTGGAAGGACGTTGACGCTTCGTGGCCGGATCGCAAGATTGTATTCTACTCGCCCGACAACGATTCCGGGACGTTCGAGTTCTTCACCGAGGCGATCACGGGCAAGGCCAGGGCGCAGCGAGAGGGTGTGCAGCAGAGTTCGGACGACAATACCCTGGTCATGGGCGTTGCCGGCGACCAGGATGGGATAGGGTACTTCGGCTACGCCTATTTCGCGGCCAACAAGGACAAGCTCCGGGCCGTGGCGGTGCAGAACGGCCCGAAGGCGGCGCCCCTGCTGCCGAGTCCGGAGACGATCTCGGACAAGTCGTATGCCCCGCTCTCGCGTCCGCTTTTTATCTACGTGAAGAACTCGGCGGCACGGCGGCCCGAGGTGGCGGCGTTCGTGAAGTACTACCTGGCGAACGTCGACGAGCTCTCGGTGAAGGCGGGTTACGACCCGCCCACGGCCGAGGACAAGGCGGCGAACCAGGCCGCGCTGGATCGTCTGGTGGCCGCCGACCAGAAGGCGAGGACGCCGGTCGCCAAATCCGAGTGAAAGGGTAACGATTTGTCTCTTCCGTCCCTGACCGCAAGCAGGCGACCTTCCGCGGGCGAACCCTGGTCCGGTCATTCGCGCTCCCTGGCTTTCTGGGAGGCCGCCGTGACGGTCGGCCTCGTCCTCTGCGCGGCGGTCACGATCCTGACCACGATCGGCATCGTCGTCGTCCTCGGCGTGGAGTCGGTCGAGTTCTTCCGGCACGCCGGGATCGGGGTGGGGGAGTTTCTGCTGGGGCGTGAGCTGAAGCCGGACGCGAGCCCGCCCCGTTTCGGGGTCCTGCCGCTGCTGTGGGGGACGTTCCTGATCGCCGCGGGTTCCTCCGCCATCGCGCTGCCGATCGGGCTATTGAGCGCGATCTACCTCAGCGAATACGCGCCGCGAAGCGTCCGCGCGGTCCTCAAGCCGATGCTCGAGCTGCTGGCCGGGATCCCGACGATCGTCTACGGCTACATCGCCCTGACGCTGATCACTCCGAACCTGAAGCGGATCTTCGAGCCGCTGGGGTTTCGGGTCGAGACATTCAACGCCCTGAGCGCCTGCATCGTGGTCGGCGTGATGATCATCCCCCTGGTGTCGTCCCTCAGCGAGGATGTGCTCTCGTCGGTGCCCCGGGGGCTGCGGGAGGCCGCCTATGGGCTGGGCGCGACCCGGTTCGAGGTGTCGACGCGGGTGGTGCTGCCGGCCGGGCTCTCGGGCGTGTGCGCGTCGTTCATCCTGGCGATCAGCCGCGCGGTCGGCGAGACGATGGCCGTCGTGCTGGCCGCCGGCATGCGCCCGCAGATCACGCTCAACCCGCTGACGTCGATCGAGACGATGACCACCTACATGGTGCAGGTCATCAGCGGCGAGGCGTCGTACGGCGAGCCGAAATACCTGTCGCTCTTCGCGGTGGGGCTGACGCTCTTCGCCGTGACGTTGTCGCTGAACGTCGTTTCGAACCTGGTCCTCCGGCGCTTTCGCGAGGTGTACCATTGATGGACGACGACCGGCGTCATTTCCGATCGCATCGGTGGTTCCGTCGCGCCCTCGGCATGTTCTTCGGCGTCTCGTGCCTGGCCGCGACTTGCAGCGGCGTTCTGGTCCTCGGCCTGCTGCTCTGGTCGGTGGTCGCCGCCGCGATCCCGAAGTCGCCGGGGCCGCTGGATGATCCGGGCGCCCGGGCCGTCGGGATGGCCGGTGGAGCGGTCGGGGTCCTGGCGGCTTCCAACTGGTCGGATCCTCCCATCCCGACGCTCGCCTCGCGTGCCGGCGACCTGTTCCATCTGCTGGGAGAGCTGGCCTCCCGGATCAACGCGTCCGACGCCGAGACCGCCGGATATCGGGTGGGGCTGACGAGCACCCTCTGGCTCCTCGCGCTGGTGGCCGTTACCGGCATTCCCGTCGGGGTCGGGGCGGGGGTCTACCTCGAGGAGTACGCCCGGCCCGGCCGGATTCGCCGCCTGGTCCAGACGAACATCGCCAATCTCGCCGGGGTGCCGTCGATCGTCTACGGCATCCTCGGACTGGCGCTGTTCGTGCGCGGCTACGGGTTCAAGGCGCTGGCGCTCGGCCCGGTGCTGATGGCAGGCGCGCTGACCCTCAGCTTGCTGATCCTTCCCATCATCGTGATCACGACCCAGGAGGCCCTGCGGGCCGTCCCGCAGTCGCTCCGGCAGGCCGCGCTGGCGCTGGGGGCCACGCGGTGGCAGGTCGTGCGGGATCACGTGCTCCCCTCGGCCCTGCCCGGCATCCTGACCGGGACGATCCTCGGGCTCTCGCGGGCGATCGGCGAGACGGCTCCCCTGCTGATGGTGGGCGCCGCGGGCTCGCTCGACATGCCGCCCAGGACGCCGCTGGACCGATACTCCGCATTGCCGGTGGAAATCTATAACTACGCCCACGAGCCGAATCGCGAGTTCCGCGTCGTGGTCGCGGGCGGCATTCTGATCCTCGTGGCCCTGCTGCTGACCATGAACGCCGTGGCGATCGTGATCCGCAATCGCTACCGCCGCTCCGCCTGATTCCGAGAGCGCGTTCGAACCGAATCTCGATGCCGCTAACGGCGAGGTCCCCGATGAGCGTCTCCGATACGACGGCCGGTCTCAGGGTTGACAACGCGGTCGCACCGCCCCCGGCCGTCCGGCTCGACCCCGTCGTCCTTTCCACGAAGCAACTCCGCGTCTGGTACGGTACGGCGCTGGCGCTGAAGGACCTCTCGCTCGAGATCCCTCGGAACCGGATCACGGCCCTGATCGGGCCCTCCGGCTGCGGGAAGAGCACGCTCCTGCGCTGCTTCAACCGGATGAACGACCTCATCAACGGGTCCCGGATGGAGGGCGAGATCCGGTTCGACGGTCGGGTCATCTCCGGCCCCGACATCGACACCGTCGCCCTTCGCCGCCGGATCGGTATGGTCTTCCAGAAGCCCAACCCGTTCCCGAAGTCGATCTACAACAACGTGGCGTGGGGCGCGCGGATCAACGGCTACCGCGGCGACATGGATGAGCTGGTCGAACGCTCGCTCCGCCGTGCGGCCCTGTGGGATGAGGTGAAGAACAAGCTCGACCGCTCGGGACTTGATCTATCCGGCGGCCAGCAGCAGCGGCTTTGCATCGCCCGGACCCTCGCCGTCGAGCCCGAGGTCATCCTCATGGACGAGCCCTGCTCCGCGCTCGACCCAATCTCCACCGCGCGGGTCGAGGACCTGATGGACGACCTGAAGCGCGACTACACCATCGTCATCGTCACCCATAACATGCAGCAAGCCCGTCGCGTCAGCGACATGACGGCTTGCCTGATGCTCGACGAGGTCTCGGCCGAGGGACATCGCACGGGAATCCTGGCCGAGTTCAGCCCCACGGATCGCCTCTTCACCAATCCGACGGACCCCCGCACCGAGGCCTACATCACCGGGCGCATCGGCTGACCGCCATCGAGCGCGGGTCTTGTTCGACGGGCGGCGGCGCCTTACCTTCATCCCGGCCCGCGTAACTGCGTGGAGGTGCACCTCGCGCCGATCCCGCACCGTTGCCGCGCTGGGCCCGGCCCTCTCGCCCGGAGACGACCCCCATGACCGCCCGTCGCGCTCGGACCCTTCCGTCGTTCATCCTTGTGGTAGCAACGGTACTCCTGTCTTCGGCCGCAGCCGTACGGTCCGCTGAGGCGGACTCGCCGCGCTATCCCGAGCGCTGGGTCTACTGCTCGGCCAACCTTCAGGTCGACCAGTCGGTCAAGGACGTCATCGCGCTGATCGGGCGTGCGAAGGCCGACGGCTTCACGACGATGCTCCTGGCCGACTACAAGCTCCAGGTCCTCGATCGGGTGCCGGACTACTACTTCTCCAACGTCGAGAAGGTGAAGGCCGCCGCGGTGAAGGCCGGGATCGAGCTGGTCCCCGCCGTCTTCCCGATCGGCTACAGCAACGGCCTGCTGGCGCACGACCCCAACCTCGCCGAGGGGCTGCCGGTGGCCGATCAGCCGTACGTCGTTCGGCCATCCGGCGGGGCGGGCGGCGGGCGGCTTGAGGCCGTCCTCGACGCGCGCAACCTGGCCCGGCTGCGCAACGGCGGGCTCGAGCAGCTCGAGGGCGATCGTTTCGCCGGGTTCACCTTCCAGGACGACCCGGGCATCACCACGCACGCCGATCACAGGGTCGTCCACGGCGGTCGGGTCTCGTGCCGGATCGAGCCCGGAGCGAAGTCGCCGAAGCGAGAGACCACGAACGCCCGACTGATGCAGCGCGTGGCGGTGCGGCCGATGACGGCGTACCGATTCTCCTGCTGGGCCAAAACCCGCAACCTCGGGCCGGCGCGATCGTTCCAGTTGCTCGCCCTCGGCGCGAGCGGGCCGGGCCGCACGCTGACGTTCCAGGAAGGGCTGATCGAGCCCACCCAGGACTGGAAGCACATCGAGGTCGTTTTCAACAGTCTGGATCAGAAAGAGGTAAACCTCTACGCCGGCATCTGGGGCGAAGGACCGGGCACGCTCTGGGTCGACGACCTCCAGATCGACGAGCTGCCGCTGGTCAACGTCCTCCGCCGGCCCGGTTGCCCGCTCACGATCCGGTCGGCCGACGGGCGGACCGTCTACGACGAGAAACGGGACTTCGAGCCCGTGGTCGACCCGAAGCTCGGATCGGTCCCCTGGGGGGGCGAGTACGAGTTCGACCACCCTGGCGCGCGGCTGGTCGTCCGGCCCTCGTCGCGGCTCCGATCCGGCGACCGGGTTCTGGTGAGCTGGTATCACCCGGTCGTGACCGTGGGCGGTCAGGTGATGTGCTGCCTGAGCGAGCCGAAGGTCGAGGAGATCCTCCGCGACCAGGCCCGCCGCGTCGAGGCGCTGTTCCATCCCCGGTCGTACTTCATGTCGCATGACGAGATCCGCGTGGCCAACTGGTGCAAGGCCTGCCAGGACCGCAAAAAGACGCCGGGCGCCATGCTCGCCGACAACGTCAAGCTCTGCACGCGGATCATCGAATCCATCAACCCCCGGGCGCGGGTCTTCGTCTGGTCGGACATGTTCGACCCGCACCACAACGCGGTGGATTCGTACTACCTCGTCAACGGCTCGCTGAAGGGCTCGTGGGAGGGCCTGCCGCGCCGGGTGGTGATCGCCAACTGGAACGGCGGCAAGGCGCGCGAGAGTCTGGCGTTCTTCGACCGCCGGGGCCACCGCCAGCTCATCGCCGGCTACTACGATGTCGACGACCTGTCCAATTTCCGGTCGTGGGATGCCGCCGCCCGCGATATCGGCGGCGTGATGGGCTTCATGTACACGACCTGGGGCAACCGCTATGGCCTGCTCGGCGCCTATGGCAAGGCGATCGAATCGGCCCGTCGGCCTTGAGGGGAAGCCGGCGGATATCCGGCAGTCATGAGCGGGCCCCGTCCGTCGCCGTTGTGCCGCCGACGGCCCGAGGGCCCTGCCCTGCCCTACTCTCTCTCGAGCATCCGTCGTAAGATCGAAGGAGGCGAACGGCCGTGAGACAGTAGGTGTCGAGGAGAGGTCATGAGCGAGTGGCAGGACGCGATCGATCGTCAGATCGGCATCAACCGGGATCGCTGGGTCGCCGTCCGTCGCCACCTGCATTCGCACCCCGAGCCCAGTCGCGAGGAGTTCCGCACGACGCAGTACCTCGCCGGGCAGCTCGACGAGGCCGGGCTGGCCGTCCGGGTCATGCCGTCGGGCCGCGGCCTGATCGCGGAGCCGCCCGGGCAGGAGGACCGGCCGCGCATCGCCTTCCGAGCCGACATTGATGCGCTGCGGATCGCCGACGCCAAGAGCGTCCCGTACCGATCGTGTGTCGAGGGGGTGATGCACGCCTGCGGCCACGACGCGCACGCGACGATGGCGCTCGCGGCGGCGCTGGCGCTCTGGGAGGCCCGGCGCTCGCTCCCCCCGTCGGTTGCCTGGCGGGCGATCTTCCAGCCGGCCGAGGAAGTGAGCGAGGGCGCTCTCGAGATGGTCGAGGGGGGCGCGGTCGCGGACGTGCGCGGGATCGTCGCGCTGCACGTGGACCCGGAGCTGAGCGTCGGACGGATCGGCCATCGGACCGGCCCGCTGACGGCCGCCTGCCAGGAGGTCCGGATCGTGGTGCGGGGGGTCGGTGGGCACGGGGCTCGGCCACACCTGGCGGTCGACCCGATCGCGGCGGCCGCGCAGCTCATCACGACGCTCTACCAGGTCCTGCCCCGCTCGGTCGACGCGCGCGACCCGAGCGTCGTCACGTTCGGCGCGATCCGAGGCGGCACGAGCCCGAACATCATCCCGGACGAGGTCGAGCTCCAGGGCACGATCCGGACCTTCAGCGCCCGAGCGGCTGCCGCTGTTGAGGAGCGGATCGCCCAGGTCGCCCGCGGGTTGGCCCTGGCCACCCGCTCCGAGATCGAGGTCGCCTTCCGCCACAATACCGAGGCCGTCATCAACGACCCGGCGATCACCGCGGCCTGCGTCGAGGCCGCCCGGCAGGTCGCCGGCGCCGCCAATGTCGAGGAGATCCGCCTGCCCAGCATGGGAGGCGAGGACTTCTCGGGATACCTCCGGCACGTCCCCGGCTGCCTGCTCCGCCTCGGTGTCGCGTCGCTCGACCGGCCGCGCCACTCGCTCCACTCGCCGCACTTCGACATCGACGAGGCCGCGCTCGCCGTCGGCGCCAGGCTCCTGGCCCACAGCGCCGTGCTCCTCTCCAACCAGCTCGGGAGCCGTTCCGCGTGAGCCTCTACAAATTCGTCACCAACGACAGGCCCAGCCTGGGCGTCGAGATCGAGCTCAACCTGGTCGACGCGCGCACGATGGCGCTCAGGAGCGCGATCGCCGACGTCCTCGCCGCGATCCCCGCCGAGGAGAAGGCGGCCATCAAGCCCGAGCTGCTCCAGTGCTACCTCGAGATCAACACAGGCGTCTGCCGGGACGTCGACGAGGTGGGTCGGGACCTCGCGGCGAAGGTCGAGGTCGTCCGCCAGGCCGCCGCGCGGAACGACGTGATGATCTACTGGAGCGGCACGCACCCGTTCTCGAAGTGGCAGGACCAGAATGTCACGCCCAACGACCGCTACCTGGCACTCATCGACCTGCTCCAGGAGACGGCGCGCCGGCTGGTGACGTTCGGCCTGCACGTGCACGTCGGCGTCGACTCCGGTGACAAGGCGATCATGATCTGCGACCGGATCATGCAGCACCTGCCGGTCCTGCTGGCCCTCTCGGCGAATAGCCCGTTCTGGCAGGCTCGCGACACCGGGCTGCACTCGCAGCGGGTGAAGGTGATGGAGACCCTGCCCACCGCCGGGCTGCCGCCGCTGATGCGCAACTGGTCCGAGTACACCTGGCTGCTCAACCACATGGTCGAGACGGGCTTCATCAAGACGATCCGCGAGATCTGGTGGGACGTCCGGCCGCACCACAATTTCGGCACCGTGGAGGTCCGCATCTGCGACATGCCGCCGACGCTCCGGCACGTCCTCGGCCTGACGGCGCTGATCCAGTGCCTGGTCTTCGACCTTTCCCAGGAGATCGACCGGGGGACGTACCAGTACGATTGCCATCCCTTCATGGTCCGCCAGAACAAGTGGCGCGCCTGCCGTTACGGCATGGAGGCCGCCCTCGTCGACCCCAATACGTTCCAGTCCATCCCCGCCCGCAAGGTCGTCCATGCCCTCGTGGACCGGCTCGCCGATCGCGCCGAGGAGCTGGGCTGCTCCCGCCACCTCCAGGACGTCCATCACCTCGTTGAGGAGCCCACCGGCGCCAGCCGGCAGATCGAGACCTATCGCCAGACCGGGGACCTGGCCGAAGTCGTCCGCCAGGGCCTCGCGCTCACCGAGCCGCACCAGCGCCCCGCCGGCTGACGGCGCGGCCCGCCGGGTGCCGGGATTGCGAACAATCGGCGGGAACGGGCGTCTTCTTCAACGATCATTCATCGTTTCTTCGCAATCGGGACATCCTTCCAGTATCGGTTCTGGTAGAATGGAACTCGCGGGTCGCGTCCGATCCACGAGTCACCGAGGCGTCTGCCGCATCATGTCGAAGCCGAAGATTCTGGTCATCGAGGACGAGCGTTCGCTGGTCGAGGTGCTCGAGGCCAACCTGGAGCGCGAGGGGTTCGAGGTCATCACGGCCTTCGACGGCCAGGAGGGGCTGCGCCAGGCGCAGCTCAAGCTGCCCGACCTGGTGGTGCTGGACCTGATGCTCCCGGGCAAGCCCGGGCTGGAGGTGTGCCGGGAGTTGCGGATGGGCCAGCGGACCCGCGAGATCCCGATCATCATGGTGACGGCCAAGAGCGAGGAGTCGGACCAGCTCGTCGGCTTCGCGACCGGCGCGGACGACTACGTCACCAAGCCGTACAGCCCGAAGGTCCTGATTCAGCGGATCAAGAAGGAGCTGCGGCGGCGACAGTTGAAGGAGGAGCCGGCGGCCGGCAAGGTGGTCGAGAGCCAGGGGATCGTCATCGATCGCCACAGCCACCGGGCGTTCTACCGGGACCAGGAGCTGCCTCTGACTCCGACCGAGTTCCGCCTGCTCGAGGTGCTGCTTCGCCAGGCCGGGCGCGCCTTCACGCGGTACGAGCTGATGGACGCGGCCATCGGCGAGGACGCCATCGTGCTCGAGCGAACGATCGATGTCCACGTCAAGAGCCTGCGGAAGAAGCTCGGCGAGGCAGGCGAGCTCATCGAGACCGTCCGCGGTGTGGGCTATCGCTTCCGCGAGCCGCGATTGGCCAGCGTCTGACGGTGACGGGGCGCGAATCCGGCAGCGGGTGGCCGGAATGCAGCATCTCGGCCGCCGGCCGGGTGTCCACCAGCTCGGCCCGGACCACGCTGACGTCGCGCGGAGCCTCGATCCCCAGCCGGACCTGCCCCGACGCCAGCCGCAAGACCGTGACGCAGACATTTTCCCCGATGTAAAGCCGCTCCTTCACTCTGCGAGTCAAAACGAGCATCGCGCGGGTCCTTCTCCGGGTATGGGTTCGATTTCGTCCGCCTCCGGCCCGCCTCTCCCGGGCGCCGGGAGACGAGCCCCATCAAGAGTGTAGATCACGCCCCCGGAATCGACCGGGATCCTGAGCCAGGACCGCCGCCGAACACGCCGATCCGCGGATTTCGGCCCGTCAGGTGCGGGCGGCACTGGACGTCGTGCGGTATGATTGACGGCATCGCCGACGCGGGCCCGGCGAGCTGGGGCCCGTCGAGGCGGCCCCGTCGGGGCGATCCTTCGCACGGCGGGCCGGCCGGCCTTCCATCCTTTCGACGACGACCCAGAGGGAACGATGCCCCAGTCACACGCGGCCGTGATCATCATCGGCTCGGGCTCCGCCGGCCTGACCGCCGCCCTGTACGCGGCGCGGGCCAACCTGGCCCCGCTGGTCTTCGAGGGCCGCGAGCCTGGAGGCCAGTTGACCCTGACCACCGCCGTCGACAACTTTCCCGGCTTTCCGGAGGGGATTCAGGGCCCGGACCTGATGGAGCTGATGCGCAAGCAGGCCCAGCGCTTCGGCGCCGACTGCCGCTTCCAGTCCGTCTTCGAGGTGGACCTGTCCCGCCGCCCGTTTCGCGTCCGTACCACCGATGATCCCAGCGGCGACCCCTCCAGCGGCACCCTGGCGGACTACTCCTGCGACGCCCTCATCGTCGCCACCGGCGCCTCCGCCCGCTGGCTCGGCATCGAAGGCCCCTTTCGCGGCAACGGCGTCAGCACCTGCGCCACCTGCGACGGCCACTTCTACCGCGGCAAGGAAATCGCCGTCGTCGGCGGCGGCGACTCCGCCGCTGAGGAAGCCACCTTCCTCACCCGGTTCGCCTCCAAGGTGACCCTCATCCACCGCCGCGACGCGCTTCGCGCGTCCAAGATCATGCAGGATCGCATGTTCGCGAACCCGAAGATCGAGTATGCCTGGAACTCGGTCGTGGAGTCGGTCGAGGGGGAGCCGCACGGCACTCACCACGTCCTGACGGGCCTCAAGCTGCGGTCCACGAAGGACGACTCGATCCGCGACCTGAAGATTGACGGGTTGTTCCTGGCGATCGGCCATGTGCCGAACACGGCGGTCTTCCAGGGCCAGCTCGCGACGACTCCCGAGGGCTACCTGCTGACCCGGACCGCCCTGGCCTGGAAGGACGTCGAGGCCCCGGCCGGGTTGATCGATCGGATGCCCAATTTCGGCACCGCGACCAGCATCGAGGGAGTCTTCGCCTGCGGCGACGTGGTCGACACCCATTATCGGCAGGCCATCACCGCGGCCGGCTCGGGCTGCGCCGCCGCGATGGACTGCGAGAAATGGCTTGAACTGGCCGGCACGCACGCCCATCATGGCTGAGAGGGCACGGCCGGTTCCAGGATGTGATGGCCGGCCGCCCGTCGACCGGCGTCGGCGGGCGGTCGTGGGCGATCCGGGGGGGCTCCCCCTGAACTTTCGACGGATCCTCGCTACAATTTGGACATGGCCGTCGTAGGACGACGTGAGCCGTGCCGCGTCTCCGCGAGGACGGCGCCTGATTTTATTCGTAGCTCCGAGACTGGTGAGATCGTATGGAGAATCGACCCCCGCAGCAGGAGACCCCGCGGCGGCCTTCCAATCCGCCGCGAAAGCCTTCGGGGTCCAGCGGGC
>DAIDHB010000553.1 GCA_027452145.1 Planctomycetales bacterium | reverse complement strand
AGCGCCGACGACGCACCCCGGGAACCGGAAGCTCCCGCCGTAACGATCCCCGCGGCAGGCCGAGGGACCCCGGCCCCCGCAGTCCCGCCGGCCGGATCGCGATCGCGATCGCGCGCGGCCTGCGACTCGGCGTCGCGATGGCGACGGCCGTTCTCGATCGCCTGGATCAGTTGCTCCTGCGCCTCGGCAACATACGCCGCCCAGTCCGTCGAGAAGTCCTGCCGGAACGCCTCGATATAACCCGGCTCGTACTGCCGCGACAGGAACTTGAGCTGGTGGAACACCCGGTGCGATAGCGCCTGCAATTCCTCGCTCATGTCGGCGTCGCGGTCGTGCGAGGCCTGATAGTGGCGGAACCGGCCGATCCAGACCTTCAGCCGCGCATATTGTTCCAGCTTGCCCAGCGACCCGAACGCATTGAGCCCGGCGTCGACCTCGTGCCCCAGGAGCTGGAGCTGGCCGCCGGGGAAATGCGCCTCGGCGTCCCAGAGCAGCCGGTCCTCGGCCGCGAACGGCTCGGCCAGCTCGGGCTGGAGCCGGTCAATCTCGCGGCGCAGTGCCCGATACTGGTCCGTCGCAACCCGCAGCTCGCGCCGGGCGTCCTCCACCTCGCGGGTGACGTCCTCCAGCTCCTGCCGGGCCTCGCGGCGGGTCCGCTCGATCTCCTCCTTCGAGGCCGCAACGAGATGCTCGGCGTCGGTCTCCGAGCTGAGCGACGACTTGTACAGGGCGAGCTTCTTCACCAGCTCCTTGAGCATCTGCTAGTCGTGGTCAGCCTGCTCCAGCGTGCGCAGCGCCGCCGGCCGGAGCACGCGCAGCCGCTCGACGGCCCGCCGCGCGCGCAGCTCGGCCGCGCGGAACTGCTCGGCCGCGTGCTGCGTCTCCCCCTCCAGCTTCCTGGCCCGCGTCTTCGCCTCCGCCTGCCGCACCAGCTCGGCGAGCTTCTCTAATGACGCCGCCGTGGGAGCCTCACGCCCGCCCTCGCCAGCACCCGCACCCGCACCACCACCCGCGCCCGGCCGATTTACCCCCATCGCCAAACCCGGCCTCGTTCCGCGCAGCCCGGGGCCCAGCCTCTCTTCTCTATCCATCTGCGCGCACCTCGGATTGCAAACACGGTATTATCGCAACTCTTCTAACATATTTGTCTACGTCTCTACTCTTCCGTTCGAGCCGTGAATGCATCATACAGGACCGGCGGGCCGAGGTGAACCCACTGGGCGGCGGGGGCGGGGATTGCGACGGCCGGCGGGGGTTCAGCCCGGCACCACGGCCGGGACGGCGCGGTGGGCCGGGGCCTTGTTGTTCCGGTCGCATGCGTCGACCGGATCGCATCGCCTATAATGAGATCGGTGTGGCGTAGGTGATCCGGCGGTTCGTTTCTCTCAAGCTGGATGAGACCCGGCGACGATGGGGAGAGGGGCTAAGATACGTCTCGGAACGAAGCCGCATCGCGAGGCGGTCCCAGGCTGCGCGGGTGCCGCACGACCAGGAGGGCGGGAATGAACCCAGAGTTTAGTCCGTTCACTCCCGGGCAGCCTGTCCCGATCGAGTTCTTCGTGGGCCGAGTCGCGGAAATCGAGCAATTGCGGAGCATGGTGCGGTCCGCGGCGAGGGGACGATTCAAGATCGGGTTCGTGACCGGCGAACGCGGAATCGGCAAGACGTCGCTCGTCTCGTTCGTGAGGCATCTTTCCGAGAGAGAAGATCGAGTGGCCGGCGCGCACGTATTCCTGGGAGGAGCCAGGGACGTCCCCGACATGATCCGCCGCACGCTCGATCGTCTCCTGAAAGAAAACGTCGAGAAGCCCTGGTACGGCAAGCTCAAGGACTTCTTCGGCAAGCACGTGGGCGAGGTCGGGCTCTTCGGGATCTCGGTCGAGTTGAAGCTCACCCAGAACGATCTCCAGCAGTTGATGCACGAGTTCGTCCCCACCATCCGCCACCTCCTGGCCAAGCTGAAGGGCGAACGGAAGGCTTTCCTGCTGATCCTGGACGACATCAACGGTCTGGCGAATTCCGCCGAATTCGCCAACTGGCTGAAGAGCACGGTCGACGAGATTGCCACCGGCGAGGGGGGTCTGAATCTCTGCTTGCTGATCGTGGGACTGGAGGAGCGGCGCCAGCACCTGCTCGCCCTCCAGCCGTCGCTCGATCGCGTCTTCGCCCTGACCGAGATCCGACCCTGGGACGAGGCCGAAACCGCCAGGTTCTTCACGGAAACCTTCGGAAATGTCTCCGCGACGGTCGAGCCCGACGCGCTCAAGCGCATGGTTCACTACACCGGCGGACTCCCCGTGATCGGACACGAAATCGGCGATGCCGTCTGGCGAGCCGCCTCGACCACCGCGATCACCGACTCCGATGCGAGGTCCGGAATCCGCCAGGCGGCCGAGATCATCGGCTCGAAATTCCTCCAGCCCAAGGTGATCGACGCCCTGCGTTCTCAACGCTACCGATCGATCTTCAGGAGAATCGCGAGCAGCCCGTTCGGATTCCATTTCCGCCGTTCCGAGCTCCTTGAGCTGCTGGGCAGCGACGACAAGCGAGTGCTCGATAACTTCCTGAACCGACTCAAAAGCCTCGACGTGATTGTGCCAGACCCCGAGACCGGCGCCGGCTGCTATCGTTTCGCCAATCGCCTCCATTACCTCTACTTCCAAATCGAGTCGCGCAAGGCCGGCGCGGAGACGAAGCGAGGCGGCGGTCCGTCGACATTTCTCGACTGAGGCCGGCGAGTCAGTGTCCCGGCACGGCCATCGGCTTGCCGTTGTCCGCCGGGCCCAGGCCGAGCAGGAACGGCACGGCGGCGCGGGCCCATTCCTCGGGCGACGGATACTGCGACGCCGATTCGCCGAAGCAGCTCCGGAGCATCTCGGTGTCGATGATGCCGGGGTTCACCGGCACCGCCGCCAGGCCCGCGGGCAGCTCCTGCGCCAGCGCGCGGGTCAGGCCCTCGATGGCCCACTTGCTGGCGCAATAGGGAGCCACCTCGGGCGACGTCGACCGGCCCCAGCCCGAGCTGAGATTGACGATCACGCCCGAGCCCCGCGCGATCATCGCCGGCGCGAAGTGCCGGATCACGTTGGCCACGCCCTTGATGTTCACGTCGATCACGCGGTCGAACTCGTCGACCGGGACCTCCCACAGGGGCGCATTCCGGTTGATCGCGGCGGCGTTGTTGATCAAGAGGTCGGGCGGCCCGTGCTCGGCGACGATCCGATCGGCCCAGGCCTTCACCGCCAGGTCGTGCGTCACGTCGAGCGCCGCGACGTCGTGCGGATGGCCCAGCTTCGCCCGCAGATGCCCGATCGCCTCCGCCGTCCGGCCGCAGCCGACCACGCGATGGCCCGCCTGCGCCAGGGCCTCGGCCAGCGCGCGGCCCAGGCCCCGCGTGACCCCCGTGATCGCCACCACCCGCGCCCCCGCCGACCCGCCCGCCTTCACCCTCGCCATGCGCGCTGCCTCCCTTTTCGTCGATCCGCGATCCGCACCCTCCCATGATAGTCGACCCGGGGATCGACCGGAGCGCCGGCGTCCCGTCCGGCCATATCGTTGTACGGCGCCCCGGGCCTCGCGATAATCGGACGGCGTGGCGTGCGAGCCGGGCGTTCCCGATCTCGCCAGTCCCTCCCGCCCATCTGGACGAACGAGTCTTCAAAATGAACACGCGGACGATCGTGACGGCCGGCTGGCCCTGGATCCTGGCGGCGCTCGCCGCCTCGGCCGCGTTCGCCGGCCGCGGCCCCGGCGATGGCGACGGCCTGAGCCCCCAGGAGCGCAGGGACGGCTGGATCCTCCTGTTCGACGGCAAGACCCTCGACGGCTGGAAGACCAGCTCGGGCACGCCCAGCAAGGTGCCCGTCGAGGACGGCTGCATCAACCCCCACGGCTCCGGCGGCTACATGATGATCCACGAGAAGCCCTGGTCGGACTTCGTCCTGTCGCTCGACTTCAAGATCAGCAAGGGGTGCAACAGCGGCGTCTTCATCCGGACGTTCCCGCTGACCCCGCGCCCGGGGAAGGATGTCGGCTTCAACGGCATCGAGGTCGCGATCGACGACACCCAATCGGCCGGCTATCACGACACCGGCGCGATTTATGACCTGGTGAAGCCATCGAGGAACGCCATGAAGCCGGTGGGCGAGTGGAACCACATGGTCGTCACCTGCGACGGGCCGAACATCGCCGTCGAGATCAACGGCGAGACGGTGACGCGCATGGACCTGGACGAGTGGACGAGGCCCAACCGCCGCCCGGACGGCTCGGAGCACAAGTTCGACGTCGCCTACAGGGACCACCCGCGGTCCGGCTACATCGGCCTCCAGGACCACGGCTCGCCGTGCTGGTTCAAGAATATCAAGATCCGGCCGCTGAAGAAGTGAGCGGGACGCGATCGATCAGGCCGGCGGCTGCTGCTCCTGTTGCATCGGCTCGCGTGCCGCGGCGAGGCGGGCGACGAACGCGGCGTGCTCGGGCGTGGCGCAGCCGAGGTCGACGACGGCGCGGAGGCGGCGGCCGTCGTCCCGGATGAGCGCCTCGGGATCGAGCCAGAGGCCGGGGAAGTTGACCGAACGGTAGAGCCCGTCCTCGCCGGGCGCCTGCTGGACCAGGACGCCATCGTGCAGAACGAACCAGAGGATCTCGTCCGGCTCCAGGGCGCGAACGACGTATTCGAGGACGCCCGCTCGCTGGTAATCCTCCAGCTTCGGGCCGAGGTCGACGTATCGGCTCGAATGGGCAACCTCCACCACCAGCTCGGGCGCCCCGCGAAGCATCTTCTTCTCGACCCGGGTCCGTCCGCCGAACTCCGGGAGGATACGCAGGAAGGCATCGGGTTGGGGCTCGCTCTTCGTTCCCAGGATGGCCGTGGCGTTGTCCGCGCCTTGCAGGCCCGGGGTCTGCTCAACGTAATAGTGGAGCCAGACAATGACGGGCATGTGGGCGGTGCCATGCTCGTTGCCAACAGGACTGGGTATGTAAACAACTCCATTGATCAGCTCGGCCCGCGTGCCGCGCGGCATCGCCTCGTACAGCGCGTGGAACGTCGGCTGGTCCATCCGCTGGCCCTCGACGAGCGGGGGCATGGATGGAAACCTGGCCCCACCGTCCGGGGCAGTCCCGGCAAGCGGAATGGGCGGCGTCATCACCGAATGGCGATCGGACATGATTCGACGACCTCCTCAGTGGGCCGGATCCTTCACCCCTCCCATCATAGCTCCGCTCAACCGACCCAGGAAGTCGAGGCGCGCCCGCTCCCCCCGCCTCGCGGTGGACACAGCACCCGCGATCCACCAGAATAACCTCCTGAACCCGCCCAGCCCTCGACGTCCCAGGAGGCCGACATGACCGACCCGTCGACGACGTCCCGCGATCCCGACCGCTCCGAGCCGCGCGGGCCGCTCGAGGCGATCTTCTCGCCGCGCTCCGTCGCGGTCATCGGCGCCAGCGAGAAGGCCGGCAGCGTCGGGCGGTCGATCCTGTGGAACCTGATCGGCAGCCCGTTCGGCGGGACCGTTTACCCGGTTAATCCGAAGCGGCCGAACGTCCTGGGCATCCGCTCGCATCCCACGATCGCCGATGTCCCCGAGCCGGTGGACCTCGCCATCGTGGTGACGCCCGCGCCCACCGTTCCGCAGGTCATCGGCGAGTGCGCCGACGCCGGCGTCAAGGGCGCGATCATCATCTCGGCCGGGTTCAAGGAGGTCGGCCCCGCCGGCGCCGAGCTCGAGCGCCAGGTGCTCGAGCAGGCCCGCCGCGGCAAGATGCGGCTCATCGGACCGAACTGCCTGGGTGTGATGAACCCCGTGATCGGCCTCAATGCCACGTTCGCCGCGGGCATGGCCCGGCGCGGGACGGTCGGCTTCCTGAGCCAGAGCGGCGCGCTCTGCACGGCGATCCTCGACTGGAGCCTCCGGGTCAACGTCGGCTTCAGCGCGTTCGTCTCGATCGGGTCGATGCTCGACGTCGGCTGGGGCGACCTGATCGACTACCTGGCCGACGACCCCGAGACGAAATGCATCGTGATCTACATGGAGACGATCGGCGACGCGCGCTCGTTCCTCTCGGCGGCGCGCGAGGTGGCGCTCTCCAAGCCGATCATCGTGATCAAGGCCGGCCGCACCGAGGCCGCGGCGAAGGCGGCCGCGTCGCACACCGGCTCGATGGCCGGCAGCGACGAGGTGCTCGACGCCGCGTTTCGCCGCGTGGGCGTGCTGCGGGTGAGCTCGATCTCGCAGGTCTTCGACATGGCCGAGGTGCTGGCCAAGCAGCCGCGCCCGCGCGGGCCTCGCCTGGCGATCGTCACCAACGCCGGCGGGCCCGGCGTGCTGGCCACCGACGCCCTGATCGAGGGCCGCGGCGAGCTCGCGACGCTGTCCCCGGAAACCAGGACGGCGCTCGACGGTTTCCTGCCCTCGGCCTGGAGCCACGCCAATCCGATCGACGTCCTGGGCGATGCGGATGCATCCCGGTACACGCGCACCCTCGAGGCCGCTGCGCAGGATCCCGGCATCGACGGCCTGCTCGTGATCCTGACCCCCCAGGCGATGAGCGACCCAACCGCCACGGCCAGCCAGCTCGCGCGGTTCGCGCACATCCCCGGCAAGCCCGTGCTGGCGAGCTGGATGGGCGGCGACTCGGTCCGACCCGGCGAGGAGATCCTCGACCGCGCCGGGATTCCCACCTTCGCGTATCCCGACACCGCGGCCCGCGTCTTCACGCTGATGTGGCGGTCGCATTACAACCTCCAGGCGATCTACGAGACTCCAGCCCTGTCGGCCGCCAGCGGCGACGCGGCCGGCGGCGCCCGCGAGACGGCCGCCTCGATCGTCGCCGCCGCCCGCGCCGAGGGCCGCACGGTGCTCACCGAGTACGAGTCAAAGCGGATCCTCGCCGCTTACGGCATTCCCACCGTCGAGACCCGCGTCGCCGCGACCGAGGACGAGGCCGTCGCCGCCGCCGAGGCGATCGGCTACCCGGTCGTGCTCAAGCTCCACTCGCGGACGATCACGCACAAGACGGACGTCGGCGGCGTGCAGCTCAACCTGCGCGACGCCGACTCCGTCCGCGCGGCGTTCCGCTCGATCGAGGAATCGGTGCGCACCCACGCCGGGCCGGGGCACTTCGACGGCGCGAGCGTTCAGCCGATGGCGAAGCTTGACGGCTACGAATTGATCGTCGGCAGCAGCCTGGACCCGCAGTTCGGCCCGGTGCTCCTTTTTGGCACCGGCGGCCAGCTCGTCGAGGTCTTCCGCGACCGCGCGCTCGCCCTGCCGCCGCTCAACACCACGCTCGCCCGGCGGATGATGGAGCAGACCCGCATCCTCACCGCGCTCAAGGGCGTGCGCGGCCGCCCGCCCGTGGACCTCGCCGCGCTCGAGCGGCTGATGGTCCGGTTCAGCGACCTGGTGGTCGAGCAGCCCGGAATCCGCGAGATCGACATCAACCCGCTGCTGGCCTCGCCCGATCGCCTGCTGGCCCTGGATGCCCGGGTGATCGTGCACGGCCCCGAGATCGCCGAATCGGCGCTGCCGCACCCGGCGATCCGGCCCTACCCGGGCCAGTTGGCCACGCCCTGGACGGCCGCCGACGGGACCCCGCTGCTGCTCCGGCCGATCCGACCCGAGGACGAGCCGCTGCTCGTCGCGTTCCACGGGACGCTGTCGGAGCGCACCGTGGCCCTGCGCTACTTCCACGCGATGAAGCTGTCGACGCGCGTCGCGCACGAGCGGCTCACGCGCATCTGCTTCATCGACTACGACCGCGAGATGGCCCTCGTGGCCGAGCGGACCGGTGACGGCGGCCGCGAAATCGTCGGCGTCGGCCGGCTGAGCAAGCTGCGCGGCACCGGCGAGGCCGAGTTCGCCCTGTTGATCTCGGACAAATTCCAGAAGCGCGGCCTCGGCACCGCGCTGCTCGAGCGGCTGATCGCCATCGGCCGCACCGAGGGCATCGCCCGGATCGTCGGCTCGATCCTCCACGAGAACCTGGGCATGCGCCGGGTCTGCGAGAAGCTCGGGTTTCGCCTGTCGCACGATCCCGAGGACGGCGTGGTGCGGGCCGAGCTGGTGCTCTGAGCGGCGGCCGGGGAAGTGATCTCGCCATGAACCTCTCGACCACCATCCGCGGCGAGCGCTTCACCTTCGCGGATCTGCGCGCCGTGTTCGCCCGCGCGAGCGAGGAAAAATCGGGCGACCGCCTGGCCGGGATCGCGGCGGCGAGCGAACGCGAGCGCGTGGCGGCCAAGATCGTGCTGTCGGAATTGACGCTCGGCGAGATCGTCGCCAATCCCCTGATCGATCCGGATGGCGACGAGGTCAGCCGGTTGATCGTGGATTCGCTCGATGACGACGCCTTTGAAACCATCCGCGCGATGACCGTCGGCGAATTCCGCGACTGGCTGCTCGACGACGCCACGACCGGCGAGACCATCGCCGGGGTCCGCGCCGGCATCACGCCCGAGGTCGCGGCCGCAACGGCGCGCCTGATGGGGAACAAGGACCTCGTGCTCGCGGCGAGCAAGATCCGCGTCGTGACCCGCTGCCGGAACACGATGGGCGGGCGCGGCGTGTTCGGCGTGCGCGTCCAGCCGAACCACCCGCGCGACGACCTCGGCGGCATCCTGCTCTCGGCGGCCGATGGTCTGCTCCTCGGCTGCGGCGACGCGGTGATCGGCGTGAACCCGGCGGCCGAGTCGGTCGAGGTCGTCGGGGCGATCCTCCGGGCGCTCGATCGCCTGATCGAGACCCTGGAGATCCCGACGCAGGCGTGTTGCCTGGCACACATCACCACGCAGCTCGGCGCCATGGACCGCGGCGCGCCGGTGGACCTCCTGTTCCAGTCGATCGCCGGAACGCAGGCGGCCAACGCCAGCTTCGGTATCGACCTGGCCCTGCTGCGCGAGGGGCACGAGCGCGTGCTCGAGCACCACCGCCGGCGCGACGTCGCCTGGGCCGGCGAACAGGCCATGTACTTCGAGACGGGGCAGGGGAGTGCCCTGTCGGCCGGCGCGCACCACGGCGTCGACCAGCTCACGCTCGAGGCTCGGGCCTACGGCGTTGCCCGGGCGTTCGACCCCTTCCTGGTCAACAGCGTCGTCGGCTTCATCGGGCCCGAGTACCTGTATGACGAGCGGCAGATCATCCGCGCCGGGCTGGAGGACCACTTCCTCGGCAAATTGCTGGGGCTGCCGATGGGCGTCGATGTCTGCTATACCAACCACGCCGCGGCCGACCAGAACTCGGCCGACAACCTGCTGCTGCTCCTCGCCGCGGCCGGGTGCAACTACGTCATGGGCGTGCCATGCGCCGACGACGTGATGCTCAACTACCAGTCGACCAGCTACCACGACGCACTCGCCGTCCGCCGGCTGTTCGGCCTGCGGCCGGCTCCCGAGTTCGCCGCGTGGCTGGAGGCGCGCGAGCTGCCGACCGGCGGCCCGCCGATGATCGAGGACGGCCCGGCGCGCCGGCGGATGCTCGAGCAGATCGCGCCGGTGCTCGAGCGCGCGGAAGCGGAGGGGATCGCCTGAATGCCGCACGAACGCGAGACAGCCCCGTGCAGCGACGATCCGGAGTCCGACGACGTCCGCCGGCTGCACGCGATGGGCTACGCGCAGGAACTGGCGCGCCGACTGGGTGGCTTCTCGAACTTCGCGCTGTCGCTGTCGATCATCTGCATCCTGGCCGGCGGTGTGACATCGTTCCACCTGGGGCTGTGCAGCGTCGGTGGCGCGTCGATCGGCCTGGGCTGGCCGCTGGTGAGCCTGTTCGCGCTGGCCGTGGCGGCGACGATGGGCCAGCTCGCCTCGACGTTCCCGACCGCCGGAGGGCTCTATCACTGGGCGTCGATCCTGGGCGGCCGAGGGTGGGGCTGGGCCACCGCGTGGTTCAACCTCGCCGGGCTGATCACTGTGCTCGCGGCGATCAACGTGGGGACCTATCGCTTCGCGCTGGCATCGCTCGCGCCGGGCGCGGTGCCCCCGGAACTCGACCTGGCCGCGCAGGCACTCGGCGTGCTGCTGATCACGGGCAGCCAGGCGGCGATCAACCACCTGGGCATCGGCGCGACCGCGCGGCTGACCGATTTCAGCGGCTACTGGATCCTGCTGGTCTCCGCGGCGATCGCGGCCGGCCTGCTGGCCTTCGCGCCGGCGATCGACCCGGCGCGGCTGGTGACCTTCGCGAATTACAGCGGCACGAGCGGCGGCGGCGTGTGGCCGGCGACCGACAGCGTGGTCCTCCTGTTCGCGCTCGGTGCGCTCCTGCCCGCGTACACGATCACCGGCTTTGATGCCTCGGCGCACGCGGCCGAGGAGACCGTCGGCGCCTCGGCGAGCGTGCCTCGCGGGATCGTGCGCTCGGTGCTGGTCTCGGGGATCGCGGGCTGGCTGCTGCTGGCCACGGCGGTGGTGTCGGCTCCCGAGCTGCCGGGCGCCGCAGCGCAGGGCGAGGGGGCGTTTCTCTGGATCGTGCGGAGCGTCCTTCCAGGCTGGCTGGCGATCTCGCTGTGCGTCGGGATTGCGGTGGCGCAGTACCTCTGCGGCCTGGCGACGGTGACCTCGGCCTCGCGGATGGCGTATGCCTTCGCCCGCGACGGTGGCCTGCCGTTCTCGGCGGCCGTCCGGTGGGTCTGCCCTCGCCGACGCTCGCCGGCCGTCGCGATCTGGGCCGTCGCGGCGGCGTCGGTCCTGTTTACCCTGCACACGCCGGTCTATTCGACGATCACCGCGGTGTGCACGATCTTCCTGTATGTCTCGTACGTCCTGCCGACGGCCATGGGCGCGCTGGCCCACGGCCGGACCTGGACCTCGATGGGACCGTGGGACCTCGGCCGCTGGTATCGCCCGCTGGCCTGGCTCAGCGTGGCCGGATGCGTGGCGCTGATCGCGATCGGCATGCAGCCGCCCAACGATCGATCAGCGTGGGTCGTGGGCGCCTTCGCAATCGCGCTGTACCTGGCATGGTTCGGCGGCGTCCGACGCCGCTTCCCGGGGCCGCCGTGCACGGCGCTCGCGTCGCACGCCCGGGTCGCCGGCCCCCGGCAAGCGAGGGATTGAGATGGACTCGCCACGAGCAATCGAGCCGTCCGCCGCGCCGATACTCGATCAGGCCCGCGCCCGGACGCCCGCGCGCATCCTGGCCGGCCGGGCAGGGGCCTCGTACCGGACGGCGACCTACCTGGAGCTGCGGGCCGATCACGCCGCGGCGCGCGATGCCGTCAATGCCGAGCTGGACCTCGACGCCGACCTCGGGGCCGAGTTCGTGGCGGAATGGGGCCTCTTCGAGGTCCCGACGCTCGCATCGACAAAGGCCGAGTTCCTGCTGCGCCCCGACCTGGGCCGGTCGCTCGAACCCTCGGCGCGGCCGGCAATCACGGCGCTCTGCCCGGCCGGCGCCGACATCCAGGTCGCGATCGCCGATGGGCTCTCGGCCGCGGCGGTGCGCGTGCAGGTTCCCGCGCTCTTGCCCCGGATCGCGGCGGAGGCCGCGGCGCGGGGCTGGCGGCTCGGCCGGCCGTTCTTTGTGCGGCACGGCCGCGTCGGCGTGCTGAACGACATCGGCGAGTGGCTCGACCCGGCCGTCGTCGTCCTGCTGATCGGCGAGCGGCCGGGCCTGGCGACTGCCGAGAGCCTCTCGGCCTACATGGCCTTCCGCCCCCGCGCAGGCCATGATGACTCGCGGCGCAACCTGATCTCCAACATCCACGCCCGCGGCGTCGGCCCCGACGAGGCGGCCGCGCGGATCGTCCGCCTCGCCGACCAGATGCTCCGCCAGGAAGCCAGCGGCGTCTCGGTCAAGGAAGACTGGCCGCCCGCGCCCGCGGCGGTCGCAAAAGCCGGGCCCGCAACGCCCGGCATCGGGCCGTGAGACGGCGGGATCTCGACCCGCCTGCTCGCTCGCGAGTCCTCAGCGGTTCGCCAGGTCCTTCCAGGCCCACAGGCAGGCCAGGAAGAAGCGCTTCTCCGTCGAGGATGCCAGGTTGTTGAATGCCTGAATCCGGCCCTCGACGTGTCCGATCAACACCAGTACGTCGGACCGCTTGAATCGTTCCGTCAGGTCGTAATCGGCGGCGTGCCGGCGGTCCTGGAGATTGACGAACGTCGTGGCGAGATCGCGGATCGCGATCGGAACGACGAAGCCGGCCGGCAAGCCTTTGGCAACCCCCTTCTTGAGGGATCCGCCTCCAAAGGACTTGCAGGCCTCCTTCATGACCCCGTGGGCGAAGGCACGCCCGAGGACATGGCGGAAGGCCGCCTGGCTGTGTTGGGCGCCGATCTGTACCCGGGTCGCCTCGTCGACCAGCAGATGAAACAGGGCGTAATACGCCGACGAGACGGCGCGGCGCAGGTTAGCCTGCCTGGGTCTTGTGGGGTCGTGCGTCGCCAGTCGGACGGCCTGCTGCAACAGATCCCTGTACACCGCTCACTCCTCGTCTTCATCCTCGAGAAGCTCGCTCGGCTTGACGAAGTGGGTGTACGGCCAGCGCTCGATGCCGGCGGCGCGAATCCGATCATGGATCGTGCGGATG
The DNA here is from genome assembly GCA_027452145.1 of Planctomycetales bacterium. GTDB lineage: Bacteria > Planctomycetota > Planctomycetia > Isosphaerales > Isosphaeraceae > JAKAUH01. The sequence goes on along the minus strand of DAIDHB010000553.1, from coordinate 11,114 downwards.
ATGATGGTGACATTTTCATCATCGACCTTCTCGACGTCTACATCCTCATCGAGCACCATCGTCACCCGCAGCGCGTCCTCGCCGTCGGTGTCCACGTAGTCCTCGACGAGGACGTCAACGAGCTTGGGATCGCGCGGCAGCTTCGACTTCAACTTGCTGAACTTCAGGACGTCCTGCGCCTTCCGTACCACCAGATCGACGGCCATGGCAACTCTCCCTCGACGGACCAAACGCCCGGGACACCCGGCGGCCCCAGCCCAGAATGGCATCCCGCGCACGTCTCTCCCCATTCTCCGGCGGGCCGCCCGGGGATTCAATGCCGGCAGATGATGGCCCGACTCCCCCTGGCCTATAATGGTCCCATGGGCCACCACGACAACCCGCTGCTGACTCTCACCGACTCGGGCCTCTACTGCAAACCGGGCGATTTCTTCATCGACCCCTGGCGTCCGGTGGACCGCGCGATCATCACGCATGCCCACGCCGACCATCTGGCCTGGGGCTGCAGCGAGTACCTCGTCGCGCGCGACGGCCTGGCCGTCACCCGTGCCAGGCTGGGCGAGACGGCGACGATCGCCACGCTCCCCTACGGCGAATCGTTCGACAAAAACGGCGTGAAGGTCTCGCTCCACCCGGCCGGGCACATCCTCGGCTCGGCACAGGTCCGGGTCGAGCACCTCGGGCGGGTCTGGGTCGCCTCGGGCGATTACAAGGTCGAGCCCGACGCCACCTGCGCGGCGTTCGAGCCGGTGCGCTGTCATCTCTTCATCAGCGAGAGCACCTTCGGCCTGCCGATCTACCGCTGGCGTCCCCAGCGCGAGGTATTCGCGGACATGGCCGCCTGGTGGCGGGCCAACCGCGACGCGGGCCGGTCGAGCATCGTGTATGCCTACGCGCTGGGCAAGGCGCAGCGCATCCTCGCCGGCCTGGCCGCCGCGATCGGCGACGACCCGCCCGGCCCGATCCTCGCCCACGGCGCCGTCGAGGCGATGAACCGCGCCTATCGCGACTCCGGGATCGCCCTGCCGACGACGACGCATGCAACCGAGGCCGGCGGCCCCACCGCCCGCTCGGGCGCCCTGATCGTCGCGCCGCCGTCGGCCCACGGGACGCCCTGGACCCGCCGGTTCGCGCCCGCGTCGACCGCCTTCGCCTCGGGCTGGATGCGCATCCGGGGCACCCGCCGCCGGCGCTCGGTGGATCGCGGCTTCGTCCTCTCGGATCACGCCGACTGGCCCGGCCTGCTCGCCGCCATCGACGCCACCGGCGCCGAGGCCGTCTGGCTCACCCACGGCTATACCGCCGTGGTCGCGCGCTGGCTCGCCGAGCGCGGGCGCGAGGCGCACGCCGTCGCCACCCGCTACGAGGGCGAGGGCGAGCGCGACGAATCGCCCGGGGCCGAGGCGACGGATCGCGCGGCGGCCACGGGCGAAGGGGAAGTCATTCACAAGCCCGCTGATGCTTCCCGGTCGGTCCCGGAGGGCGAGGCTCCGTCCCAGCCGCGGGGAGAGGCTCCGACGGAGCCTCGCCCTCCCAGGAACCAGACCGCATCCGTGGGCTCGTGGATCAGAAGCGATGGCCAGGGACACGGCGACCGCGGCGACGCCTGAATCGGCGCGCCGTCGATCGCCGCGGACATCAGCTCCAGGACGTGCCATCCTTGCGGTCGTGCACCGGCAGGGCACCCAGGACGACGGCCGGCGACCCCGTGCCGGCCGTCGCGGCCGGTCCCGCCGACGACGAACCGACGTGCGTGATGCCCGTCGTCGCGTGCCATGGGCCGGCGTCCGGATTCGCGCCCATCCCGGTCGTCAAGCTCGCCCCGGAGACGGAGGCGGCCGTCGTGGACGCGGTCGTCGATGATGCGTCGATGAACACGGCGCTGATGACGGCGTTGGGACCCGAGAGCCCCGTCGCCTTGATCACCACGCTCCCGCTCACCGCCCACTGGAGGTACACGCCGCCCGCGAACGACGAGATCGTCTCCGTGTCCAGCACCGAGCCCGTCGCCGCATTGATCACCTGCACCCGCTCGCTGCGCCCCTGGTTGTTCCAGTCAACGGCGTAGATCGCCACGTCGTGCACCTGCCCGTCGCCCAGGCCCACGTCGATCGACGCGGTCTGGCCGTACCACGTCGTCGCCGCCGCGCCGCCGCCCCCCGGCAGGCTCAGCGCCTGCGGGGCCGTCGTGCTCGCCGCCCAGGTATACACGCTCGTCCCCGCCGCCGGCGCCACCGTCGCGTAGCTTGGCAGCGACGCGCCCTCGACGGCCACCGAATAGCCCTGCGACCCGTACTTCCCGATCCACGCCCCCTGCGTCGTCGTGTCGCTCTTCACGAACGTCGCCGCCGTCGGCGTCGGGGTCGGAGCCGGCGTGGGCGTCGGGGTGGGCGAGGCGGTCACCGAGGTGCTGGCCGTCGCCGTGAGGCTCGAGGAGGACGTGTCGGTCGCGGTGACCGACTGCGTCCCGGTCGTCTGGAACGTGACGGAAAACGCATGCCGGCCGGCGTCGGTCGAGGTGAACGTGTAGCTGGCCGGCAGGGTCGCGCCCGCGTCGGTGCTGGTGAACTTGATCGTGCCCAGGTAGCCGGACGCGACGTTCCCATACGGGTCATCGGCGACGACCGTGAAGCCCTGCACCGTGCCCGCCTGGGCCGACGAGGCCAGCCCGGTGATGACCAGCTTGCTCGCCGCGGCCGCCTTGACGGCGATGCCCGTCTCGTGCCCCACGACCGACGAGGTCGCCGCGTCGGTGGCCGTGATCGACTGGGTGCCGGCCGTCTTCAGCGTCGCCGCGAAGGTGTGCACGCCGGCGTCGCCGGCCGTGAAGGTGTAGCTGGCCGGCAGGATCGCCTGGCCGTCGCTGCTGGTGAAATGCACGGTCCCGGCATATCCGGTCACCACGTTGCCGTAGGCGTCGTCGGCCGTGACCGTGAAGTCGCCCAGGGATCCGGCCGTATCCGAGGTCGGGAAGCCGGCGATCTTCAGCGACGCGACCGCGCCAGGCACGACCTGGATGCCGCCCTGGCTGCCCGTCACCGCCGAGTTCGAGGTATCCGTCACGACGATCGACCGGGTCCCGGCCGTCTCGAACGTCACGGTGAACGAGTGCTTCCCGGCGTCGGCCGAGGTGAAGGTGTAGTTCGCCGGCAGGACGGCCTTGCCGTCGGTGCTGGTGAAATGCACCGTCCCCACGTAGCCGGTGTCGGTGGCCCCGCCGGGCCCGACGACCGTCACCGTCAGCGTCTGCGGCGCCCCGGCCGTCACGCTCGACGGCACCCCGGCGAGGGTGAACGTCGGCGAGACCTGCTGGACGCTCGTCGTGTAGGCGTCGGTGGCCTCGCCGTTGACCCCGTTGCCGTTCTGGTTCATCGCGTTGCCGTACCAGTCCTTGACGGACGGGCCGACGGTGAGCGTGTACGTCCCCGGCGTCGTCTGGCCGGGGAACGAGACCTTGAACTCGTGGTCGTTCGAGCCCGAGACCGCCGAGACCGTCACGCTCGTGATCGCGCCATTCGGCCCGCTGAGCGTCACCTCCGAGGCAGTGAAGGTCGCCGGGTTGACCTCCTCGTTGAACGTCACGTCGAAGCTGTTCAGCCCCGCCGCCGTGTTCACCGAGCCGATCGCCGACGACGCGACCACATGCGGCCCGACCGCGTTGGCCACCGCGGCGCCCGCGTTGACCACCCCGCCCGTCGTCACCTTGCCCGTGATGTTCGAGTCGGGCGTGGTGTGATCGAGCACGGCGTCGATCACCTGCGTCATCGACCAGCTCGGGTGCGCCGCCTCGACCAGCGCGATCGTGCCGGTCACCAGCGGCGCGGCCATCGAGGTGCCGCTGTCCGTGCCATATCCGCCGCTGGACGTCGTGCTGTAGACGTTCACCCCGGGCGCGGCAAGCTGCACCGAATTGACCCCGTAATTCGACCAGCTCGCCAGCTTGCCGCTGCTGTCGATCGCCGCCACGCTGATCAGGTTCGGATACTGGACCGAGTACGACGCCGGCGCGAAGAACGTGCTGCTGTTGTCGTCGTTCGTCCCGTTGTTCCCCGCCGCCGCAACGATGATCACGTTGTGCTGGTCGGCGTACTGAATCGCCGAGGCGATCGTGGAATCCGTCCCCGAGCCGCCCCAGCTCGCGTTGATCACCTTCGCCCCGTGGTCGACCGCAAACTCGATCGCCTGCGCGGCCGCCGTATCCGTCCCGCTCCCGGACGAGTCCAGGAATTCCACCGGCATGAGCTGCGTGGTCCAGTCGACCCCGGTCCCCTGGAGCGCGTTGTTCCCCACGGCGCCGATCTCCGTCGCCGTGAACGTCCCGTGCCCGTTGCCGTCCAGCGGGTTGTTGGTGCCGGTGATCCCGTTGCTCCCGGTGGCGGCGTAGTTCCAGCCGATGTAGTCGCCCGGGGTGGACGTAAATCCGTCCTGCGTCGAGCCGCTGCCCCAGCCGCCCACGCTGGTCGAGGCCATCACGTCGGCCGGCCCGATGACCCCATCGCCGTCGCTGTCCGTGATCTTCCCGGTCCCCTGGTTGACCTTGACCCCGTTCACGACGGCATTCAGGTCGGCGAACGAGATGACCCCGTCGCCGTCGACGTCGGTCAGGTTCGGCTTCACGCTCGTCGGGATCTCGGCCTGGTTCAGCCAGACATTGTTGACGACATCCGGCAGCTTGTAATTCAGCCCCGAGTCCACGTCGGCAACGACCACGCCGTCCGACCCGGTCGTGACGTTCCACGCCGCCGGGGCGTTGATGCCCCACGTCCCGTTCAATTGCCACTCCGACCCGTTGGTATACTGCGGGTCATTGGGCGCGGTGAGCTCCTGCATGGTCTTCACCGGCGCGGCGGACTGCACCGCCGGGCTGGCCCCGAGCAGCCCAGCGACCTGCCCGACCTCGGCGGCCGGCACCTGGACCGTGTACAGCCCCGCGATCGTCGTCGGCAGGACCGATCCGCCGTCCGACGCGATCTGCGACATCAACTGCGGCAGGCCGCCGGCACCCGGCTGCACCTGCAAATTCAACGTCTCTGAAGCCCCCATCGACGGCGGAGGCCCCACCACCGACGAGATCGACAGCAGGGTTCGCGACTCCAGCACATCGAGCCCCATCCACATCTTCGCACCGCGGCGCCGCCGTCGCGCCTTCGAACCGGATACCCTGCCGCCAACCCATCCAATCAACATTCGATGCATATTAAGACCGCGGGCCGGACGACGGCCGTCGTGCGACATGGCGATGCAACTCCCTTGTGGAAGACTCGGCTTTCGGCGAAGAATGGGTCGATCCGCGCAGGAACCGACGACAGGCGTGCCGCTCTACATCCAAATTCTGTGCCATTTCCGGCAGAATTCCGTGTCTGCCGCGCCCCTGAAGACAGTCGTACTCTTGTGAAAGGATTCACGACCCGGAGCGTAGTGGGGTGTTGAGTCCATAGATCCTACGCTGAAAGGTACGAAAGTCAAAGGCCCTGCGTTCGAGAATTCATCAGAAAAATCCGGAAACCGGCATGAATGAATGCCGTGACGGCCGCCGGGACCGCGCCGGATGCCCGGTAGCCCAAGAAGAGCCCCTCGATGAGACCCCAGAACGACACCCAAGCGAGACCGAACTCCATGACAAGCGCGATCACCCGGATGGCGGGCGCAGGGCTGACCCTCCTCCTCTTGCTGCTCGGCGGCCTGGCCGCCCAGGAGGCCGCGACCGCCCGCCCGCGCCAGAAGGCCAGGCCCCGCGACCGGGCCCAGGCCCCCGCCGAGAAGGCGAGGACCCCCGAGAAGGCAGAGAAGGCCAGCGAGCAGGGCAAGGCGCAGGAGAAGGAGAAGGAGAAGGAGAAGGAAAAGGAAAAGGCCCGCCCGGCGGCCGAGGTCGAGCCGGTGGTCACGCACCACCGCATCAAGGTCGGCGAGTCCGAGATCAAGTACACAGCGACGGCCGGCCTGATGCCGATCCTGGACGACAAGGGCGAGCCCGAGGCCCGCATCTTCTTCATGGCCTACACCCGCGAGGACGCCGGCCCCTCGGCGTCGCGACCGCTTTTGTTCAGCTTCAACGGCGGACCCGGCTCGTCGTCGGTCTGGCTGCACATGGGCGCGCTGGGCCCTCGCCGCGTCGCCATGCCCGACGGGCCCACGATCCCGGCCCCGCCCTATCGGCTGGTCGACAACGACGCCACCTGGCTCGACCGCGCCGACCTGGTCTTCATCGACCCGGTCGGTACGGGCTATTCCCGCGCGGCGAAGCCCGAGCTCAACTCGAAATTCCACTCGCTCCGCGGCGACATCGAGTCGGTCGGCGAATTCATTCGGATGTACCTGACACGCAACGATCGCTGGACCTCGCCGCTGTTCGTCATCGGCGAGAGCTACGGCACGACCCGCGCCGCCGGCCTGGCCGGGCACCTGCTCGACCGCGGAATTGCGCTCTCGGGCGTGATCCTGGTCTCCTGCGCGCTCGACTTCCAGGGCTTCGTCGCCCGCACCGGCAACGACCTGGCCTTTCAGAACTTCCTGCCGTCGTTCGCCGCCTCGGCCTGGTATCACAAGCGGCTGCCGGAGGACCTCCAGCGCCTCGAGCTGCCCGCCCTCTTGAAGGAGGTCGAGGCGTGGGTCGACCGCGAGTACACGGTGATCCTGGCGCGCGGCGACCGCCTCACCGACAACGATCGCCACGACGCCGCCGGGCGGCTCGCCCGCTACACCGGGCTCAAGGTCGACGACATCGAGGACCATGAGCTGCGGATCGACCCCTCCTACTTCCGCGGCCGGCTGCTCCGCTCGCAGCATCGGTCGATCGGCCGGTACGACTCACGGTACAAGGGGATCGAGAACCGGGGCCCCGGAGCCGACGGCATGCCCAGCAACGACCCCAGCTACGACGCCGTCCACGCCGCGTACACCACCACCTTCAACCACTACGTCCGCGACGAGCTGAAGTACAAGAGCGACCTGACGTACAACATCCTCGGCGGCGGCGTCGGCCGCTGGGACTTCCAGACCGAGATGGGCTATCCCTCAACCACGTCGCAGCTCCGCGAGGCCCTGTCGCAGAACCCGCACATGCGGGTCCTGATCGCCTCGGGCTACTACGACCTGGCCACCCCGTATCGCGCCGTCGAGCACTCGGTGGCCGGCCTGGGCCTCGACCCGTCGATCCGCGGCAATATCGCGGTCGAGTACTATCAGGCCGGGCACATGATGTACCTGGACGGCCCGTCGCTGAAGAAGCTCCGGCACGACGGCGGCGCCATGATCGACCGCGCGATCAAGAAGTGACGTGACGCGCTCCGGCCCTCGCGGCCGGGATCCCGACGCACGGGATCCCCGGCCGAGGGGCCGCCTCACCTGCCGACGGCCGGCCGGTCAAAACGCCGACGAGCTCACCACCTCGCCGCCGTTCCGCGTGCTGATCGCCCGCCAGACATTCAGCGCGACCGACTCCTTGACGAACCGCACCGAGCCGTCGCCGAACAGCAGGTTCACCCCGCCGGGATGATAGCTCGACGGCGGAAGCTGCACGGCCATGTTGGCCATCGACGATCCCGGCATCATCATCCCGCCCGACATCCCCGCGCACGTGCGGGTGTTCGGCGTCGAGACGTGGTTGTACGTCGAGCACGTCATGTCGCCGACGCACCACGAGACGCCCATCCAGCTCGTCAGCGGCATCGCCATCGACATGTCGAGCTGGTTGCAGGTCTGCCACGTCTGGTCGATCGTCATGGCGTTGTTCATCATGTACATGTCATTCTTGATATCGCGCGTCCCCTGGCCGCGCCGGCGCTCGCTGAAGAACGCCGTGTTGCTGGTGCCGTCCGTCATGCTGGCGAGGTTGACGCAGCTCCGGTTGTACAGCGGCCCCTGCGGCAGGTAGCCCGGCGCCATCGTGCTGGGCGTCTGCTGGCAGCAGTCGCACAGCCACGAGCCCTCGTTGCCGAAATAGGTGTTCCCGCAGCCGAAGCCCGCCGGCCCGGCCGAGCCCGCCGGGTCCGACGGGCAGACGAATGCCGAGATCGCCATCGCGCACACCGTGCTGTTCGCCCGGTTCGGGTCCTGGAACGCCGGCATGAACCCCTGGTTGTACGAGTCGAGCGACGGCACCTCGGGCGGCAGGCTGAAGTTGATCGCGTTGAACAGCGTCGTCTGCTCGAGGAACCCGAGGATCTGGCTGTGGGTCGACCACCGCGCGTACACGGGCGCCATGGGGATCTCGTCCATGTAGTTGTCCCCCTTGCCGAACGGCAGGCTCCGCAGCGCGTCGTTGTAATTGTGCAGCGCCAGCCCGAGCTGCTTGAGGTTGTTGGTGCACTGGATCCGCCGCGCGGCCTCGCGCGCCGACTGCACGGCGGGCAAGAGCAGCGCAATCAGCACGGCGATGATCGCGATGACGACCAGTAGCTCGATCAGGGTAAATCCGCGGCGCGCGCCGCGATGAGTCGTATTCATGAGATGATAACCTCGTCGTGTTCGATGGATGGGGAATCCTCGACGCGCAGCATCCTCGCCGCGCGGCGGAATTGGCCGCGCACCTCGACCATCGAGGGCGCGGTGATGTCGCGTGTTGTCCTGGTCGGTGGCGACCCGTGCCGGCCTGGCAACGTCGGCCGACGGATCACGTCCTGGCGAACCGGCGACGTCAGTCGCGGGGTCCTCAGCCCACGCCAACCGCCGACGCTAGCCGCCGGCTCCTCGGATCGCCACCAAACCGATCAGCCCATGATCCCGCTGACGACCAGCAGGCCCAGGCAGGCGGCCAGGATGCCGAGCGTGCCGTACCAGGTCGCGTCGCGACTGGCCGGCTCCGGCCGATACAGCCCGAAGGTCGACGATGCGTTGAGTCCGGTCATGATTTCGCTCCCGAATTGGACCCGATGAAATTATGGATGAATGAGGATGGCTGCGACGTGGGCCGGTCGTGCACGAGAGGACGTGCGACGGTCCGGCCGTCGACGGAAGTCCGGCGCGGCAAGGGCCGCGCGAGGCGGCAACCGGAGGCGCGGAGCCAAACGGGCCCGGATTCCCGGTGAGGCGGGCAAGGCCCCCCCACTCGTCTTCCTGGCCCCTGGCCCCTAACCTGCATTCATTCATCGGGCGGGTGAAACACGGAGGGAGCATGCCCGGCCGGGCGGGCGGGCGCCCGCTCGGGGACCAGGCGGGTGGAGATGGGTGAAGCATCGTCCGGGGCTCGCCCCAGCGCGATCCACTGATCGAGGCCGTCGGTGACCGGCGAGGCGGAGGACGCGGGGCCGGGGCGCGGCCCGCTTCCCGAGCAGCCCGGCCCGTCGCAGGGACGCGGCCGCGGCCAGTCGGACGGGATCCGGCCCGGCTCGCCCGCCGTAGCCATCGCCGGAACGCCGCCGGTGATCAGTTCGTCCAGCCGGTCGAACGCCGCGATCCGGCGGTCGAGGTCCGAGGTGACCGGGTGGCTGCAACCGGCGCGGGCGGACCCGGTCGCGACGAGGCCGAGGGCCAGGACCACCACTAGGGGTCCGGCCACCCACCGCGCCAGCCGCTCGGATCGCACCGGCCTCATCGGGACGTGCACCTCGTTCGTTTCGCGGCCAGGGGCCCCGCACACACGCCCGGGGATGGGTGATTCCATCAATCCCCGGCTCATGGATCGACGATACTTGCGCTCTTAACATACCCCGCGAACGGTCTCGCGTTCAAGAGTGAGCGCCAAACGGCGGCCGCCGCGATGATGGAGTAGCGGCCGCGCGGCGGACGCCTCGCGCAGCATCGCTTGTTTTCGGGCTCGGATCGTTCCAATAATCAGACGGCTCGCACCCGGAGGCGAGGATCCAGCCGGACGCCCGGGGGCCACAACGCGAAGATAGAGGAACAGAAACGTGAAGATCGCGGTGATCGGGACGGGATATGTCGGCCTGGTGCAGGGGACCTGCCTGGCCGAGGGCGGCAACGACGTGGTCTGCGTGGACAAGGTCGCGGCCAAGATCGAGGGCCTTCGGCTCGGCAAGATCCCGATCTACGAGCCGGGCCTGGGCGAGCTGGTCCACCGCAACCTCCGCGACGGGCGGCTGACGTTCACCACCGACCTGGCCGGCGGGATCGACGAGGCCGAGATCGTCTTCATCGCCGTCGGGACACCCCAGGGCTCGCACGGCGGCGCCGACCTCGGCGGCGTCTGGGAGGTCGGCCGCCAGATCGCCGGCGCCCTGCGCTCGCCCAAGACCATCGTGATCAAGAGCACCGTGCCGGTCGGCACCAACGCCGAGCTCGCCCGCCGGATGGCCGAGGTCACCGATATCCCCTTCGACGTCGCCAGCAACCCCGAGTTCCTCAAGGAAGGCGCCGCGATCGACGACTTCAACAAGCCCGACCGCGTCGTCGTCGGCGTCCGCCGCGACGAGGTCGCCCAGCGCCTGCACGAGCTCTATGCCCCGTTCCTCCGCACCGACCGGCCTTTTTTGGTCATGTCGCCCGAGAGCGCCGAGATGACCAAGTACGTCGCCAACTGCCTGCTCGCCACCAAGATCAGCTTCATCAACGAGATGGCGAATCTCTGCGAGGCCTATGGCGCCGACGTCAACGACGTCCGCCGCGGCATCGGCCACGACCAGCGGATCGGCTTCCACTTCCTGTTCCCCGGCGTCGGCTACGGCGGGAGCTGCTTCCCCAAGGACATCCGCGCCGTGATCCACATGGCCCAGTCGCGGGGCCTCCCCGCCCGGATGATGGAGTCGGTCGACGCCGTCAACGAGGCGCAGAAGGACGTCCTGTTCCGCAAGATCGAGCGCCACTTCGGCGATCGGCTCAAGGAGGCGACGATCGCCGTCTGGGGACTCGCCTTCAAGCCCCGGACCGACGACATCCGCGAGGCCCCCGCGCTGGTCCTCATCGACGCCCTGCTCGCCGCCGGCGCCCAGGTCCGCGTCCACGACCCCGAGGCGCTGGCCAACGTCCGCGAGCTCTACGGCGATCGCCTGGTCTACTGCGACCGCCCCTATGGCGCCCTCGAGCAGGCCGACGCCCTGGCCGTCGCCACCGAGTGGAACGAGTTCCGCAGCCCCGACTTCGAGATCATGCGCCGCCTGATGCGCCAGCCCGTCGTCTTCGACGGCCGGAATGTCTACGACCCCGCCCGCATGGCCGCG
>DAIDHB010000552.1 GCA_027452145.1 Planctomycetales bacterium | reverse complement strand
GGCGGCGGAGACGGCGTCGTCGGCGGCGGCGGAGGCGGCGGCTATTCCGGCGGCGGCGGAGGAATCTCCGCCGCCGGCGGCGGCGGGGGCGGATCGTACCTGGCCACCGACTTCGTCTCCGGCACCACCTTCCTCACGGGCGGGGTCCAGAGCGGGAACGGCGTGGTGACGGTCACCCTGATCACCGCCTCGGTCCCCGAGCCCTCGACCCTGATCCAGGCCGGCACGGCCCTGCTGGCCGGGCTGGGATACTCCTGGCGGCGGCGCCTTCGCCTTCGTCGCGCCGTCGGCAGAGGAAATTGACCGGCCGGGCCGGGCGGGACAACATGACCCGTAGGCCGGCACCAGCCGATACTAACTCCCGACAAGGACGATTCTTATGTAGGTCAGGCTTTCCAGCCTGACTTCGCCGGAACTCGGTTCGGACCCGGGTCAGGCTGGAAAGCCTGACCTACTTCGGACCGGTTCGGACCCGCGTCAGGCTGGAAAGCCTGACCTACTTCGGACCGGTCCGGACCCGGGTCAGGCTGAAAGCCTGACGTACTTTCATGCCGTCGTAATATGGGTTCTCAGGTGACGGCGTAGTCGGTGATGTAGCGACGCATCTCGATCGGCTTGAACGCCAGGACGATCCGATCCGTGGGAATTCCCGCCTCGATCAGATCCGTGGCGACGCCATGCTCCAGCCCGTCGCGCTGAATCCAGAGCTTGCCGTCGATGATATCGATGTGGACCAGGCAGCCATGCACACGCTTCTTGCTGTCCCAGCCCACGTTCATCAGGAGGTAGCGGTCGTGGGCCCGATCGAAGATGGGCTCCGTCTGGATCTCGCCGTACGCATACGGAATCCTGGTGTATTCGATCAGGATCGACTCGATGATCGAGCGGACATCCTCTAGGGAATCCATCGCGTGAGCTCCTCTTGTTCGGGGTCGTATCCCATCAGGTGAAGCGCCTGGTCCTTCACGAGAAGCTGGCCAATGGGTTCATCGAACAGGTCTTGCAGGACCGGGTCAGGGACCGCAAGGAAAAGGGTCCGGCCGGGCTCCTTCACGGCGAGGACCGCACGGTAGAGAACGAATTGACCGAGCGCCTTTTCCAGATCGTCGACCTGGGATCTCCCGAGAAAGCGCTTGACCTCCACCGCGATTCGCCGCTGCTCCTTCTCGGCGGCCAGGAGTTGTTCGGCTCCGAGGTCAACATACAGATCCTTCCCGCCCCAGGGCAATCGCAGTGGATCGTGGGCCACTCAGCGCGGTAGAGCAGTGATTTTACCTCACAAGCCCGCGGCCCGGGAGTCGCATCCTCGCCGCTCACCTTGACCCCCTGGGGGCGTTTGATTACGATAACGGCATGTGATCGGCGCAAGTAGAATGGGCGCAAACGGTTGGTTCAGCACTACTTCAGGACGGACGACCAGGCCATGGCGTACTCGACGACGGTCCGGCGGCACAGGACGCGCGAGGTGGGGGTCGGAGACCATATCGTCGGCGGCGAGCAGCCGATCTGGGTCCAGTCGATGACGACGACCAACACGTTCGACGTCGAGGCGACCCTCGAGCAGATCCATCGCCTCGAGGAGGCAGGCTGCGAGATCGTCCGCGTCACCGTCCCCAAGAAGGACGACGTCGAGGGGGTCAAGCTGATCCGCGACCGGATCAAGATCCCGCTCATCGCGGATATCCATTTCGATTACCGGATGGCGCTGGCGTGCCTGGATGCCGTGACCCCGTCGGGCCGGCCGGCCGTGGACAAGATCCGGATCAATCCCGGCAATATCGGCGGCGAGGAGCGGTTCAAGGAGGTCGTGCGCAAGGCCCGCGACAAGGGCATCCCGATGCGGATCGGCGTCAACTCGGGGAGTCTCGAGAAGGATCTGATCGACAAGTACGGCTTCCCGTGCCCCGAGGCGATGGTCGAGAGCGCCCTGCGGCATATTGAGACCGCCGAGTCGCTGGGCTACCGGCTGATGATCGTCAGCCTCAAGGCCAGCCACGTGCCGACCGCGGTCGAGTGCTATACCCAGTACGCCGCGCAGAGCGACTATCCGACGCACGTCGGGATCACCGAGGCCGGCTCGCGCGAGTATGGCACGCTCAAGAGCGCCGCGGGGATTGGCTCGATTTTGCTCCGCGGCATCGGCGACACGATCCGCGTGTCCTTGCTAGGCGACCCCGTGCCCGAGATCGCGGCGGGCTTCGACATCCTGCGTGCCTGCGACCGCCGCGTCACCCAGCCCGAGGTCGTCGCCTGCCCGACCTGCGGCCGGCTGGATATCGACCTCGAACGGATCGTCGCCGAGGTCGAGGGGAAGATGAAGGGGCTCAAGAACCCGTTAAGGATCAGCATCCTCGGCTGCCTGGTCAATGGCTTCGGCGAGGCCAAGGAGGCCGACCTGGGCATCGCCGCGGGCTCGGGCAAGGGCGTGATCTTCAAGCGCGGCGTGCCGATCCGCCACGTCAAGGAGCACGAGATGGTCCAGGCCCTGCTCGAGGAGGTCGAGCGGTTCCACGAGGAGACCGTGCCCCTGGCCTCCTACACCGCCAAGGAGAAGCAGCGGCAGGAGAAGATGGCGCTGCCGGTGGTGTCCTGAGGCTGCAATTTGGCGAGGCTCTCCGGACCTCGACGAGAAGCCGAACATTCACCACGAATGGCACGAATAGCACGAATGAAAATCGGGCGAGGCCTCCCTCCCATTCGTGCTCGTCGTGTCATTCGTGGTGCAATTCCGACTCATAAAAGGGGACACACTCGTCGAGAACTCGGAGTCCGTCCCCATTTCGTGAGGGCCAGCGACGACGATCGACCTCCTGGTCCGTTCACTGAAAGAAGCGGGCGACGCTCGCCTGGAACCCTGGCAGGTATGGTTCATCCTTGATCTCGTCGCGTGCTGTCACCATTCGAGGTTCGCAGTCGGGTTGGTAGATCGTCACCACCTTCAGGTCGGGATCGACGATCCAGACGACGGTGCCGACCTCCAGGTAGCCCGTCACCGTGTCGACGAGATCCTGGTGCGTGTCGGAGGGAGACAGCACCTCGACGGCCAGGAGCGGAGGACCATTGTAGATCCTCTCTTCCGGACCGAGCATCGCTACCTGCTCGGCCGATGCGACCGCCACGTCGATCCCGACGAGGGATTCCGGTGTTCCCTTGAGGCGGAAGCCCACTTCACCGCCGACGACCTCGCCTCGCGGCTCCGGTCGCGTATCCATCCAGTTGGCGAGCGATTGTCCGATGCGGATCACAACGCGGCTGTGAATACGATTCCGTACCGTCACGCAGGGGCTCCTCGTTGGCTCCTCGTCATCGCTCTGAAACTCCCGCACCGTCCCGCGGATCAATTCGCGGTGGACGCCGTCGTCCGGGAGTGCGAGGAACTCCTCGACGGACATCTCCACGCCCTGGAGGTGCAGCCGGGCAGGGGCCTCGGTGGTCGTGCTCATCGTCGGCTTCTCCTCGGTGCTGGACAATCAACCCTGCCGCAGCCCGACCGAGACGTACTTGGTCTCCAGGTATGCCTCGAGCCCCTCGATTCCCAGCTCGCGACCGAGGCCCGATTCCTTCATGCCGCCGAACGGGCACTGGGGCGTGGCCGGGACGGGGTCGTTGATGCCGATGATGCCAGCCTCGAGCCCCTCGGCCATCCGTGTAGCGACCGTCAGGTCATTCGTGAAGACATACGCCGCCAGGCCATAGGGCGTGTTATTGGCCGCGGCGATCACGTCGTCGATCTTCGAGAAATCCAGTAGCGGCATCACCGGGGCAAATGGCTCCTCGGTCATGATCTTCATCTCGCCGTTCACCTCGCGGATCACCGTCGGCTCGAACCAGTAGCCCTTGTCGAACCGGCTCGACTTGCCGCCGCCGGTGAGGATCTTGCCCCCCTTCGAGCGCGCGTCCTCGACCAGGGCCGAGGTCTTGTCGAGCGCCCGGGCCTCGATCATCGGCCCGACCTGGATGCCCGCCTCCAGCCCGTTGCCGACCTTGAGGTTCCGCGCCAGCTCGACCGCGGCATCCGTGAAATCGCCGGCGATCTTCTCGTGGATGTAGAACCGCGACGGGGCGATACACACCTGCCCGTTGTTGCGGAACTTGCCGATCACCGCGGCCTGGGCAACCTGCTGGACGTCGGCATCCGGGAAGACGATCAGCGGGGCATGCCCGCCGAGCTCCAGGCTCAGCCGCTTCACCTGGTCGGCCGAGCGGCCGATCAGCTCCTTGCCGACGCGGGTGGACCCGGTGAAGCTGATCTTCCGCACCGCCGGGTGCTCGAACAGGGCATCGGCGAAGGGAACGGCCTCGGCGATCACCAGGTTCGCCACGCCCGGCGGCAGCCCCGCGTCGGCCAGGCACTCGAACATCTGGATCAACGTCAGGGGGGTCTGGTCGGCCGGGCGGCTGACGACCGTGCAGCCCACGGCCAGCGCCGGGGCGATCTTGCGGCTCGGCAAGGCGGCCGGAAAGTTCCAGGGCGTGATCGAGCCCACCACGCCGATCGGGTGCGAGATCGCGTAGTGCCGCTTGGTCACGTTCCACGCGGGGATGATCCGGCCGTAGGCGCGCTTGCCTTCCTCGGCGAACCACTCGAACGTGTCGGCCGCGTGCAGGACCTCGGTCTTCGCCTCGAGCAGCGGCTTGCCCTGCTCGGAGGTCAGGGTCCGGGCGATCCGGTCGGCCCGGTCGCGCATCAGGTCGGCGGTCTTCTTCAGGATCTTCGCCCGGTCCTGCACCGACGTCGCCCGCCAGGCCGGGAACGCCCGCGCGGCCGCCTCGACGGCGCGATCGGCGTCGGCCCGGCCGCCGTACGCGACCTCCGCCACGACGCTCTCGTCCGCCGGGTTGGTCACCTCGATCTTCCGACCATCGCGGGCATCGCACCAGGCGCCGTCGATGTACATCTGGCCGTTCAACTCGGACGCAACCGCCGTCGCCATGGGTCGAATCTCCTGCGGGAAGCTTCCTTCCGGGCTCTCATCGTCGCATTCGCGATCGCACGGCCGGCGAAGACCTTGAGCGGGCCGCCGACCGGCTCCATCCCGTCAAGATAACCGCCCCGGTACGCCCCTTCAACGTCCGCAGGAGCCCGGGGCGGACCGGCCTCGGGCGCCATCGCCCACCGGCTGCGGCCCGATGCCGGCGAAAACGTCCGCCAGGACTGCGCATCCTGACTCGGTCGGCGACTCCCGATGGACAGAATCGCGATTCTCGTCATAATCCCTTCGCCCTTTCTCCCTCGCACATCCGATGAATGAAGGCGGGAAACGCGAGGCTGGTCCGGTTGACGGGCCCGCTGACGCCTCCTATCCCGCGTCCTGATAAAGTGGGTGACCCATGAAGGGAATCGTGCGAAATCCGCGTGGTTCTGGGATGAGGCGTGCATTGGCCCTCGGGCTGACCGGGGTCGCGCTCGCGATGTCGGCGGCCGTCGGCGTGGCGAGGGCCTCGGCGATCCACCAGCATCCCAGCCGGAGCCTGGCCGAGGCCGAGGCCCGGACACGGGCGCAGTGGTCGGGCTACCTGAACGGCGGCCCGAGGGCATGGGCCACGACCGAGCATCCGCCGGTGACGCCGGCGTTGTTCCGGGCGATCTGGCAGGCGCTCGATTCCGGCAAGGGCGCCGGCGACCCGCTGGTCGCGTTCTTGCTCTGGAGGCAGCACCTCGATCCGGCGCGGTTCAACCGCTACCATCCGGAATTCGTCACCGCGCTGCGGCACGCCCGGCACGCGAGGATTCCGTCGCCGCCCCTGGTGATCCCGACGCCGCCCACCACCGGCGGGACGCCCACCACCGGCGGGTCCTCGCCAACACCCCCGCCCACCGAGCCGCAGATCCTGATCCCCACACCGACGCCCGAGCCCGGCACCATGCTGATCGCGGCCGGGATGGCCGCCTGGGCCGTCGTCTGGACCCGCCGCCGCGCCCGCTGAGGCCAGACAGCCGGGTCGGGTCGGGTCTGGTCAATCGCGTCTTCCTCATCCGACGCCCGGCTCTTATGGTAGGGTGATGGAATGGGCCGCCATCGGCCGGCGGGCGAACCGCCGGAATCGCGGGCGTGACTGAAGGTCGGTTGGGTTTCCGCCTGGCGAGGCAAGGCGGCATGAAGGTAGGTCAGGCTTCCCGGCCTGACGAGGCCTGGGCGTCGGGCAAGAATGCCCGACCTACTTGATGAGCGTCGGGCAAGAAAGCCCGACCTACTTGAAGAGCGTCAGGCTGGAAAGCCTGACGGACGCGAGGATGGGGATGACTGACTCAGGGGATCGCTACTACATCACGACGGCCATCGACTACCCCAACAGCCGCCCGCACATCGGCACCGCCTTCGAGAAGATCGGCGCCGACGTCCAGGCCCGCTTCCGCCGCATGGAAGGCGCCTCGGTCCACCTGCTGATGGGCAACGACGAGAACACCATCAAGGTCCCCCAGCGCGCCCGCGAGATGGGAATCGAGCCGCGGGCCTACGTCGACGACATGGCCCGCCAGTTCCAGGACGTCTGGCGCGCGCTCGAAATCTCGTTCGACGACTTCATCCAGACGAGCGAGGAGCGCCACCACGTCGGCTGCCGGAGGTTCATCCAGGCCGTGTTCGACGCGGGCGACATCTACAAGGGGAAGTACGCCGGCCATTACTGCACCGGCTGCGAGGCGTTCAAGACCGAGAAGGAGGTCGCCGAGGGGGGCGGCAAGTGCCCCAACCATCCGAATACGCCGCTGAGCTGGGTCGAGGAGGATAACTACTACTTCCGGCTCTCGGCCTACCGCGAGCGGTTGCTGGAGCACTACGCCGCGCACCCCGAATTCATCCAGCCCGAGAGCCGGCGGAACGAGATCCTCAGCCTGGTCGAGTCCGAGCTGAAGGACGTCGCCATCACGCGCAAGGGCTTCGCGTGGGGCATCAAGACGCCCTTCGACCCCGAGCAGACGATCTACGTCTGGTTCGACGCCCTGCTCAACTACATCACCGGGATCGGCTACGGCGCCGACGACGAACGATTCGCCCGCCTCTGGCCGGCGGACGTGCACGTCATCGGCAAGGACATCACGCGGTTCCACTGCGCCCTCTGGCCGGCGATGCTGATGTCGGCCGGCCTGCCGCTGCCGCGCCGGGTGTTCGGGCACGGCTTCGTCTATCGCAAGAACGAGGAGACGGGCGAGGTCCAGAAGCTCAGCAAGAGCCTGGGCAACGTGGTCGAGCCGATGGAGCTGGTCGAGAAGTTCTCGGCGGAGGCGTTCCGCTATTACTTCATGAGCCAGTGCCCGTTCGGCGGCGACGGCGAGTTCTCGTTCGAGCGGTTCGCGTCGGTGTACAACGCCGACCTGGCCGACAAGCTCGGCAATAATTACAGCCGCACGCTCACGATGTGGGCGAAGTATCTCGAGGGGCGGCTCGATGGCGATCCGGTCGACGCGACCCAGTGGCGCAAGGGGATCGACTTCGCGGCGCTCGTGACATCGGTCCGCGAGCAGGTCGCCGGCTTCGAGTACAACGTCGCCTTGCAGCGGATCTGGCGCGAGGTCATCGAGCCGGGTCAGCGCTTCATCGACGAGACGAAGCCCTTCAAGCTGGCGAAGACTGATCCCGAGGCGTGCCGCGCCGTGCTGGTCAACCTGGCCGACTGGATGCGGGCCGCCGCGATCCTGATCAAGCCGTTCCTGCCGCGGACGGCGGAAGCGTACTACCGGGCCTTCAACTTCGACGAGACGACGCCGTGGGACCGCGTGCGCTATGCGGATGCCCTGACGCCGCTCAACCAGGCCGGGCTGCGCGTCACCGCGCCGCTGTCGGCCGGCAAGCCGGCGCCGCTGTTCCCCAAGGTCGAGGTGCGCGACGCCGGCTGAATCCCGGCCGGAGCCGCGGCGATTCGGATCGAATCAAGGCGACTCAAACATACCCGCGCTTGTGGGTCGCCATGAAGTACTTCTCAAAAGCCAGCTTGGCCCAGTGCGCCTCGGGGCCGGGGATCAGCCAGGCGTGGCTCCTCGGCTCGAGGATATGGTCGGCGGTCATGATCACGCCCGTGTTGCCGGCGTCGAGGATGCACTTGGCGTCGATGCTGCCGAACGGCAGCTTCACGTGTTCCTCGCCGCGGATGTCGGCGACGATGTTGTGTGCGGCGACCTTCGCCATCTCCTCGGTGAGATACCCGGTCTTGGGCACGC
This sequence comes from Planctomycetales bacterium, assembly GCA_027452145.1. GTDB lineage: Bacteria > Planctomycetota > Planctomycetia > Isosphaerales > Isosphaeraceae > JAKAUH01. Next base: position 43,409 of record DAIDHB010000552.1, on the reverse strand, counting down.
CGCAGGGGACGGGGGTCTTGCCCGGGGGCGGGACGGCCACGGCGACACCCGCGGCGTAGACGCGCTCGTCCTCGCGATGCCGGTAGGTGTCCTCGACCTCGACGAATCCCGACGCGTTCCCCAGGCCGGGGCTCCGGGTGATCGCGTCCACCCCGCGGAACGGCGGGATCAGCATCGCGAACTTGAACGGCATCCGTTCGCCATCGGCGAGCACGATGTTCCCCTTCTCGACGTGGTCCACGACCTGGTTGATGCGCCAGCTCACCCCCACCTTCTCGAAGAACATCTCGGTGAGCTTCTGCGCCGAGCCGAAGTTGCCGATGCCGAAATGCCCGAGATAGGGCTCGGCCGTGATGTAGGTGATCGGGACCCTGTCCTTGAGGCCGTGCTTCTTGACCTGGTAGGCGAGGTTCAGCACGAACTCGTACGCCGCCCCGAAACATGCAGCCCCCTGGATGGCCCCGACGACGACCGGCCCCGGATCGCGCAGGAAGTCGTCCCAGGCCCGGCGGGTATCCTCGGCGTGGTCGAGGTTGCAGATGCTGTGCGTGTAGCCCTTCTTGCCGTTGCGGTCGGGCCCGAGTCCGTCGACGGCGTCGAAATAGACCTTCGGTCCGGTGCCGATCACGAGGTAGTCGTAGGGAATCCGCCGGTCGGACGTGACGACCTCGCGCGCGTCGCGATCGATCCGCTCGGCGGTGTCGATGAGCAGCGACACCCCATGCTTCTCGAGCGGGGGCCGGAGCGGGAACGTCACCTGCTCTCGCGTTCTCACCCCGAAAGGCAGCCAGATCAACGAGGGGATGAAGGTGAAGACCTCGGTGTTGGAGATCACCGTGATCTCGGCTTCGGGGTCCTGGCCGCCGGCGTTGAGCGATTTGGCGAGCTTGAGCGCCGCGGTGTAGCCGGCGAACGAACTTCCCACCACCACGATGCGGGGGCGGCGATCCATGGTCGTAGTCCTTTGCGGGGGAGCCGGCGAACGAGGGTGGCGCGCCCCTGCGCGCACAAAAAAACCCGCGTTCACGAGCGATCGCGAACCGGGGCCGCCGTAGCCCAGCAAAGTCGCTGCCCGTCTTGAGCAGCAACCGCCATATTACAGGAGCAAGGGCGTCCTGACAACGCCGAGGCGGAAGCCGGGCGTTCGGTCGGGCGGCCGAATTCCGCGAAAATCGGGGTTCCGGCCGGAAAGTTGAGGCAAGACTGTTCGCGCCGCGGTACTTCATGGATAGAGACCAATCGAGGGGGACCAGACATGGCGATCGGGCCGTCGGCCGCCGTCGCGAAGCCGCTCCGCGAGCTGTTCCAGGGCGGCACCGTCGGAGGGCTGTCGGACGGGCAGTTGCTCGAACGGTTCGTCGAGGGCCGCGACCAGGCGGCCTTTGGCGCGCTGGTCGAGCGTCACGGGCCGATGGTCCTGCGCGTCTGCCGCCATCGATTGCGCCACGCGCAGGACGCCGAAGACGCCTTTCAGGCGACGTTCCTCGTCCTCTCGCGAAGGGCCTCGTCGATCCGATCATCCGAGGCGATCGCCGGCTGGCTGTACGGAGTCGCCGGGCGGGTCTCGTCGCGGGTCACGGCCGAGCGACGCCGACGGCTGCGGGCGGAACGGATCGCCGGAATCGCCCCCGACCTCCGATACGAGCCTCCCCCGACCGAATCGTGGCACGAGCTGCACGAGGCGATCGACGGCCTGTCGGAGAAGTACCGGCTGCCCCTGCTTCTCTGCTACCTCGAGGGGCTCACCTACGAACAGGCCGCCGCGCGGCTGCAATGCCCGGTCCGGACGATCCAGACGCGGTTGGCGCGCGGTCGCGACCGGCTGCGACGCAAGCTCGAGCGATGCGGGCTGGCTCCCGCGATTGCCTTGCCGGAGCCGACGGCACTTCCGACGCCGGAGCGGTCGATCCTCGCGAGTTCCCTGCGCGACGCGACCGTCGCGGGCGCGCTTCGGTTTTCGAGCGGCGGACGTCCGGCCGCCGGGCTGTCCCCGGCCGCCGGACTCGCCGGAGAGGTCCTGCGCATGATGTTCCTGGCCCGGATCCCGGCTGTCGTCCTGCTGATGGTGGTGAGCGCGGCCCCGCTCGCCTGGCTGTCGTGGACGGGCAAGGGTGCACCGCCGACAACAGCCCCGCGGCAGGCCGCCAGCCCGGCTCATTCCGGAGGCCGGGCCGCCCAGGCGCCGGTCGATCCGACGAAGAAAGAATCGCCGTATCGGATGACCGGCACGGTCCGCGTCGAGGGCACAGGCGAACCGGTCGCCGGGGCGCGGGTGAAGGTCGATCTCGGCACGAAGGACATGCGCGGCGAGTTCCGCGAGGCCGTCACCGACGCCCAGGGCCGCTACTCGATCGCGTTGCCGCGGGGCAACGCCCGTCCGCTGTTCTTCGACCCGCCGCCCGGCTACTGGCTGCCGGAACCCGCCCGGCACTGGAAGCACTTCGCGCTCACGCCCGAGCAGCCGGTGCACGTCGAGGATTATGAGCTGCGCCGCGGCACCCCCTGGACCATTCGCATCGTCCGCGGTCCGAAGCACGAGCCGGTGACCGCGGGTTTCGTCGTCGCTTACCATGTCCTCGGCGATGCCAGCGTCTCGATCCAGGAACGGACCGATGCCCGCGGCTTCGCGACGGTGACGCTCCCCGACCAGGAGGCGAAGCTCACCCTGGCCGTGATGTCCGGCGCGATGGACGACGGCCGTCGGCTCGTGAAGATCGAGCAGGGACTCCATTTCCGCCCGGACGTCGTGAAGTCCATCCAGTCGATCGAGGGCGGCGCCGAACCGCGCTTTCGGGTGACCGATGAGGAGGGCAACGCGGCGGTCGTCGCGGGCGCCGACGCGGTCGTGCGTCAATCGGGCAAGCTCGTCGTCGAGGCGGCCCTGCCGGACCTCGATCCCGGGGCCTTCGGCCAGATCGCCGGCAAGGTGCTCGACCGCAATGACCGGCCCATCGTCGGGGCCACGGTGACCTTGTACTACCAGAACCCCGACGGCAGCGGTCAGATCTCGAGCCGGGAGGACCATACGGTCCGGACCGACGAACGGGGCGACTTCATCCTTCGGAATGTTCCGAGGAAGTCGGACGGAGGCGGCGAGTTCCGGCCCACGGTCGTCGTCTACAGGAGCGGTTACGCGGGGATGGACACCGGGCCCTTTGCATTCCGGCCGGGTGCCGACGGCGTGCAGTCCGTCGGCCCGATCCGGCTGGATCCCGGGGTCACGCTGAAAGGCCGGGTCGTCGACCCGGACGGACGGCCGATCGTGGGCGCCTCGATCGAAGTCTTCCAGGGGTGGGCGCAGGCCGCGAACTCGTACCGCTCGGGCCCGGACGGCGGGTTCGCGATCCCCGACCTCAAATTGGGGACGGCGCGGGTCAATTTCACCTTCGGCGGGCAGTTTGCCAACAGGTCGCTCGTCGCGATCCACCGGGACGAGCCCGTGGTGGTGAGGCTTCAGCCGACGGGCAAGCGACCAGCCCCGGCGGGGTTTCGGGGCCCCGCGGCCCTGACGCTGAGACCTGGAAAGGTCGCTCCCAACTGGATCGTCGCCGGCTGGACCGACGGCCGGTCACGCTCGATCGGCGGGCTGCGCGGCCGGGTCGTCGTCCTGAACTTCTGGGACATGGAATCCGCCGAGCGGATGCTGCCGGCCTTCGAAAGGTTGCGGCGGAAGTATGAGGGGCGCGGTGTCGTCTTCCTCGCGATCTACCCGCCGGAGTCCCAGACCGACCAGATTCGCCGTCTCCACGAGTTGAAGCAGGCGGATCTGCCGAGTGCCCTGGATGCCACCTCCGTCGGAGCGCCCGGCCCGGGCATGACGGGCCGGATGTACGGCATCCGCGGCTTCCCGCAGGACTTCATCATCGACCGATCCGGCAAGGTGGCATTTGCCTCGAGCGACCCCGCGAATCGAGGGGCCATGATGGAAGCGGCGCGCCGGGTGGGCATCAAGGACGCCGAGAAGCCGACCGAGAAGCAGATGACGGCACTGATCGAGACCTTCCTCGGCGAGAGTATCGAGAAAGCGCTGGCGCAACCGTAGGGCCATCCCGACGATCAACACGGAGACTGTCGCCCGCTACGGGTTCCAGTCCGGGGCCACGCTGCCGTCCCGGTACATGGTCGTACAGCAGGCGGACCCCCCTCTGACCGGCGTGCTCCAGCCTGTGCTGTACCGATACCAGTCGTGCCGGTGATCGGATCCGGTGGGGAAACCGGTCGTCTGAGCCTCGCGCGTGTCGAACCGGAGTCCCAGCAGCAGGCGCGAGACGACGTGCTTCCGGTTGTGGCACAGGTGGCACGAATAGCTCATGGTCTCTTCGCCCGCGGTCATCGCCATCGCGACCATCGCCAGGGCCACGAAACCCATCAGCCCCCGAACCGTGATCCGCGGTGCCGGGAACTTCATGGGGGCAACTCCGGAATCCGACCTTGGGACCAACGGGGCCTGGATCAGAGCGCCCGGGTCTCGGGACCGTCCGCGCCGACTCCGACGCGCTGAAGGTCTTTGTACCCCCGAGGCCCCGCGTCTTGCAACGAACCTCCGCGATCCGTCGGTCGACGGCCGCGCCGGCCGGCTCGCTGCTGATTTCCTCGCGGCCGGTCGGGTATGATCGACGCCGATCGGCCGAACCGAGCCCGGCGCGAAGCGGAGAGCGAAGCGATGCCCGAATCCCTGCCCGAGGTCTATCTGGCCCGCCACGGCGAGACCGCCTGGACGATCTCGCGACAGCACACCGGCCGGACGGATATCCCGCTCACCGAGCAGGGCGAGAGGAACGCGCGGAGCCTCGGCGAGCGGTTGCGCGGCAGGGCGTTTGTCCGGATCGTCTCAAGCCCGCTCCAGCGCGCCCGGCGCACCGGCGAGCTTGCCGGCTTCGCCGCCGACACCCGGATCGACCCCGAGCTGGCCGAGTGGGACTACGGCGACTACGAGGGCCTGACCACCGCCGAGATCCGCGAACGCCGACCCGGCTGGGACCTGTTCCGCGACGGCTGCCCCGGCGGCGAGTCGGTCGATGCCGTCGGCGACCGAGCCGACCGCGTGATCGCGCGGTTGCGCTCGGCCGACGGGCCGGTCCTGGTCTTCGGCCACAGCCACTTCTTCCGCGTGCTGACGGCCAGGTGGCTCGGGCTCCCGCCGGGCGACGCCCGGTTCTTCCTGCTCGGCACCGCTTCGCTCAGCATCCTGGGCTACGAGCATTCCCCCGACGAGCCGGTCATCCGCCTCTGGAACGATGACTGGCATGCACGTACATGATGTCCTGCCTCGGGACGCGACCGCGCGAGAATCTCCCAAGGCCCCACGCCAACCGAGTCCGACCCCGGACGGAGGAACCCAATGGCAATTCACCCCCTGGCGGGGAAGCCGGCACCGCTCGAATCGCTCATCGACCTGACGGCACTCGAGCGCGCCTATTACGAGAACCGCCCTGATCCTGCCGACCCCCGCCAGCGCGTCGCGTTCGGCACCAGCGGGCACCGCGGCACGCCGGGCGACCACACGTTCACCGAGGCGCACATCCTGGCGATCACCCGGGCCATCTGCGACTACCGCCGCGACCGAAAGATCGACGGGCCGCTCTTCCTGGGCAAGGATACGCATGCGCTCTCCGGCCCGGCGCAGCGCACGGCGCTCGAGGTCCTCGCCGCCGAGGGGATCGACGCGGTCGTCCAGCGCGACGACGGATTCACCCCCACGCCCGTAGTCTCGCACGCGATCCTCACCTACAACCGCGGGCGCAAGGATCACCTGGGCGACGGGATCGTGATCACACCGTCGCACAACCCGCCCGCCGACGGCGGCTTCAAGTACAACCCGCCCAACGGCGGGCCGGCGGATACCGACGTCACCTCGTGGATCCAGGACCGGGCCAATGCCCTTTTGCTCGGGGGCAACGCCGAGGTGAAGCGCATCCCGTTCGCCCGGGCGATCCGAGCCGCGACGACCCGCGAGACCGATTATGTCCGCCCCTATGTCGACGACCTGGCCAGCGTCATCGACATGGAGGCCATCGCGAAGGCCGGGCTGAAGCTGGGCGTCGACCCGATGGGAGGCGCCGCCGCCCGGTACTGGCAGCCGATCTCCGATACCTACGGGATCGACCTTTCGGTCACGAATCCCGCCTACGACCCGACCTTCCGGTTCATGACGCTCGACCACGACGGCAAGATCCGGATGGACTGCTCGAGCCCGTACGCCATGGCCAGTCTGGTCGGGCTGAAGGACCGCTTCGACCTGGCGTTCGGCAACGACCCCGACTCCGACCGGCACGGGATCGTGACGAAGTCGATGGGACTCATGAATCCCAATCATTATCTCGCCGTGGCTATTCGATACCTTCTGACCCACCGGCCGGACTGGCCAGGCTCGGCCGCGATCGGCAAGACGCTCGTCAGCAGCGGGCTGATCGACCGCGTGGTCGCGGGACTCGGCCGGACGCTCCGCGAGGTGCCCGTCGGGTTCAAGTGGTTCGCCCCCGGACTCATCGACGGCTCGCTCGGCTTTGGCGGCGAGGAGAGCGCCGGCGCCAGCTTCCTCCGACGCGACGGCGGCGTCTGGACCACTGACAAGGACGGACCGATCATGAACCTGCTCGCCGCGGAGATCCTCGCTCGCACCGGGAAGGACCCCGGCGAGCACTACCGCGAACTGGCCGCCCAGTATGGGACGCCTTACTACACCCGGATCGATGCGCCCGCCACGCCCGAGCAGAAGGCGAAGCTCGGGAAGCTCGACCCCTCGGCCGTGAAGGCCTCGACGATGGCCGGCGAGCCGATCGTCGCCCGGCTCACACGCGCACCAGGCAACGACGCGCCGATCGGCGGGCTCAAGGTCGTCGCCGAGAACGGCTGGTTCGCTGCCCGGCCGTCGGGCACCGAGAACATCTACAAGATCTACGCCGAGAGCTTCCGTGACGAGGCCCACCTGGAGGCGATCGTCGCCGAGGCGCAGCAGATCGTCGCCGAGGCACTGCGCTGATACTCACCCCAGCTCCGGTCGATCGCCCGGAGCGTTCATCGAACCGACCCAATCCACCCCGAAACCGGAACCCCCCGATGAGCACGACCCCGCTTCGCGACCTGCCCGCCTGGAAGGCCCTCGAGGCCCATCACCGCCAGATCCGCGACCGGCACCTGCGCGAGCTGTTCGCCGACGATCCCGGCCGCGGCGAGCGGCTCAACGCCGAGGCCGCCGGGCTGTTCCTCGACTACTCGAAGCACCGCGCGACCGACGAGACCTTCAAGCTCCTCGTCCGACTCGCCGAGGAGTCCGACCTGCGCGGGCGGATCGACGCCATGTTCCGCGGCGACACGATCAACTCGACCGAGCATCGCGCCGTGCTCCACGTCGCCCTGCGCACCCCAAAAGGGCGGTCGATCGTCGTCGAGGGCAAGGACGTCGTGCCCGAGGTGCACGCCGTGCTCGACAGGATGTCGGCGTTCGCGGATCGGATCCGCTCGCGCGAGTGGAAGGGGTTCACCGGCAAGCCGATCCGCAACGTCGTGAATATCGGCATCGGCGGCTCCGACCTGGGCCCGGTGATGGCCTACGAGGCACTCCGGCATTACAGCGACCGCGACTTGACGTTCCGCTTCGTCTCCAACGTGGATGGCACCGACTTCGCCGAGGCGACCCGCGACCTCGACCCGGCCGAGACGCTGTTCATCGTCTCGTCGAAGACGTTCACGACGCTCGAGACCATGACCAACGCCCATACGGCAAGTTCGTGGTGCCTGGCGGCACTGAAGGACGACGCGGCCATCGCGCGGCACTTCGTCGCCGTGTCGACCAACGCCGACGAGGTCGGCAAGTTCGGCATCGACACCGCCAACATGTTCGGCTTCTGGGACTGGGTCGGCGGGCGTTACTCGATGGACGCGGCGATCGGGCTCTCGACGATGATCGCCGTCGGGCCCGAGGGCTTCCGCGCGATGCTCGACGGGTTCCACGCGATGGACGAGCATTTCCGCACGGCGCCGCTGGAGCGGAACCTGCCCGCGATCCTGGGCCTGCTGTCGGTCTGGTACACCGACTTCTTCGGTGCCGAGACGGTGGCCGTGCTGCCTTATGACCAGTACCTCAAGCGGTTCCCGGCCTACTTGCAGCAATTGACGATGGAGAGCAACGGCAAGTCGGTCACGCTCGATGGCCGGCGGGTCGACTACCCCACCGGTCCAATCTACTGGGGCGAGCCCGGGACGAACGGACAGCACTCGTTCTACCAGTTGATTCACCAGGGGACGCGGCTGATCTCGTGCGACTTCATCGGCTTCTGCCGCTCGCTCAACCCGCTGGGCAACCACCATGACCTGTTGATGTCGAACGTGTTCGCCCAGGCCGAGGCGCTGGCGTTCGGCAAGACGGCCGAGCAGGTGAAGGCCGAGGGGACGCCCGACGCGCTGGTCCCGCACCGGACCTTCGAGGGGAATCGCCCGTCGAGCGTCATCCTGGCCGAGCAGCTCACGCCGGGAATTCTGGGCGCACTCGTCGCCCTTTACGAGCACGCCGTGTTCACCGCGGGGACGATCTGGCGGATCAACTCGTTCGACCAGTGGGGCGTCGAGCTGGGCAAGGTCCTGGCCAAGCGGATCATCCCCGAGCTGGAATCGAAGGACGAGCCGAAGCTGTCGCACGACGGCTCGACCAACGCCCTGATCCGCCGCTATCGCCAGCACAAGGCGCGATGATCACGGAGTGGCGGGACGCGTCGCCCGCTCCTTCGCCGCGACGGCCAGGCGGCCGACCTCGCCATTCGGGTCGCGTCTGGCCAGTTCGTCGAGGACCGCGATCGCGTCGGGCGTGCCGACCCGGGCCAGCACCGAGAAGGCACGCCTCGCGACGATCGCCGACTCGATCTTCGGGTCCCTGTCAATCAGGATCTTCTTCATGCGGCGACGGCGCTCGCTCTCCTCGCCGGGCAGGCCGGGCTCGGTGCGATCGAGGTCGACGACCGACGTCAACGACCGGAGCTTCCCGGCGAGCAGGGGGACGGCCCGATCCGGGATCTCGGCGAGGGTTCGGACGGCGCGATAGGCGGCTGCGCCGTCGTCCCCACGCAGGTCGTCCCAGAGGCGAGCGGGGTCGGGGTCGCTGGCCACGGGCTTGCCCGCGGGCCGCGTGTCCCAGAGGTAGCAGGCCCCGTCCTGGCCGCCGCTGACGAGGGTCCAGGAGTCGCGGCCGAAGCCGACCGTGTAGACGTCGCCCTGGTGTCGGCCGCGATTCCAGACATTCGTCCCGGTCGCCGCATCCCAGAGATCGACCTTTCCGCCCGCAACGCCGGTCGTCAGCCAGAGCCCATCGGGCGAAAAGCGCATGGACCCCTCGCGGAACCAGCTCGGCACGGCAAAGACCGTGCGGAGCGTCATGTCATCGGCCCGCCAGACCCGGACCTTGCCGTCGAGATGCGCGGTGGCGATCAGCCCGCCCTCCGGGGAATAGTCGACGGCGAACATGCGGAGGTCCTCCCTCGGCATTGGCGCCCCTGCCACCGGAGCAGGTACGCGGTTCGCATTTGGGGCGGCGGCCCTGATCCGATCGGCGACCTTGATTTCCCGACGGCGCTCGCCGGACTCGGCATCCCAGAATCGGAGCATCTCGTCCCAGCCGGCCGTCGCGATCGTCCGGCCGTCCGGGCTGAACGAGAGGCCGTAGACCTGGTTGTGAGGCAGTTGGGCAACCTGGCGGCCATCCGTCGGATCGAACAGGTAGGCCGACGACTGGCGGAAGGCCACCGCGCCCAGTCGGGTCCCGTCCGGCGCGAAGTCCAGGCACTCAACCTCTACATGCGGGTCACGCCCCTTCGGCCAGTCCCATCGATGCTGCAAATGCCCATCCGGAATGTTCCAGAGCCCGACGTGGACCCGATCGCCGACGCTACCGCCAGCGGCCAGTTGGCGGCCATCCGGGGAGAAGGCCAGCGTGGAATACCAGGCCCCGGCCAGCGAGAGCGTCCGGAGCTCGGACCCATCCCGGGCGTCGACGAGCCGGATGGTGCCCGAATCGTCCTGGTAGGCGATCGTGCGGCCGTCAGGCGAGGCGGCGACCACGCTTGATCCCAGCACTCCCGACGGCGGCGGGATCTGCTTCCGGGCCGCGACGTCCCATCGGCGGATCGCGGGGTCCCAGCCCGAGGAATAGAGCAGGCCCCCCTTCGCGGCGAAGGCCAGCGCCCAGGGATACCAGCGGTGCCCGGCGAGCTGCGCGCGATCCTCGCCGTCCTTCGCGTCGATCAGGTGGATGAGGTCATCGGTCGCGGCGACAGCGATCGTCCGGCCGTCGGGGGCGAACGCGATGGCGGAGGTGTAGTTTTCCCCGGGGTTCCTCAGCGGGATCGCGCAGGCCCAGATCCGGGCCCCGGTCTCGGCGTCGTAGAGGCGAACAGAGCTATCGCGCTCGGTCGCGGCGATCCGGCGCCCGTCGGGGGAGAAGGCCATCCGGACCAGCCGGTCGGTCAGGGCGAGCTTCCGCAGCTCGCGGCCGGTCTCCGCGTCGAGCATTCGGATCTCCTTCGGCCGGATGCAGCTCGCGACCGCCAGCCGCTTGCCGTCCGGCGAGAATCGGGCGAGGGCGTAGTCCCCGCCGAAGGTCAGGCGGTCGTTGTTGTCGAACGGCTGGGGGCCTCCGAACAGCCTGGCCAGGCCGTTGGGCACGCGGTAGAGCACCTTGCCGTCGAGGTTGCAGACGATGACCCCGGAGGCGCCCCCGAGGGCGAGCTTCCGCCCGTCGGGCGCCACGTCGATCGACCGGGCGTCTCGCCCGTCGTCGTCGCGTAGGCCCCTGAGCGTTGGGATGCGGAGGACTTCACGACGGCCGGACGACGTCTCCCATGCGACGATCTCGCCCCGATGCCCCGGCGCGAAGAAGCGCGAGCCGTCGGGTGCGAAGGCCAGGGCTCGCACCCCATACGCCGCGCCCGGCGGATGGTATCCGTACCCCTCCGCGAGGGCCCGCCATCGTTCCCGGCCGGTCGCCGCATCCCAGGCGATTAACTCGTCACCCATGGTGACGATCGTCGCCTCGTCGGGCGAGAGCGCCATCTCGGCGACCATCGATGGGGGACGGAACCGCGACGTTCCCATCCGCAACAAGGCGCCCGCGGGCAGCGGGGCGTCGGGTGCGGCCGCAGGCTGGTGCGGAGGCGTCGCGATGGGCGCAGTCGGCCGTGCACCGTCCTGCGGGGCGAGTACGGCCATGCCGATCGTCCCGATGCCGAGGATCAGCACGGCGGCGGAGAGCGCGGTCCGCCACAGGATGGGAGCGAATCCGGAGACTTCCTGGGCCAGCGACGCGACCGCGGGCGGGATCGTCGCGGCTGGTGCCGAGGAAGCCTCCATCGCGATCCGGACGGTTGCGTTCGCCAGCGGCGCGGGCAGGCCGGGAAGTCGAACCGCCCCCACTACGCCGCCCGGGAACGCCGATCCCCGGCCGAGGAGCCGGTCGCGAAGCCGCTCGCGTGCCCGGGCGACCCGGGCGCTGATCGTGCCGGTCGGGCGTCCCAGCCGGCGCCCGGCCTCCCGGTGGGTCAGGCCGTTCAGGTCGCAGAGGACGATCGCCGATCGGTAGCGCTCCGGCAGCCGATCGATTTCCTCGTGCAGGGCGGTGATGGCCTCGCGATCTGAGGCGGCGGTCTTCTCGCTTGCTCGGGACATGGAGGCTTCAACTTCGTTTCGCCGACGCCGCGCGTCCTTCTCCCTCAGGCGACGCGCGGTGCGGCAGGCCACCCCATGGAGCCAGGAGCCAACGAGCTCCGGTTGCCGAATCGCCGACGCCTTGCGAGCGAGCGTCAGGAAGGTGGCCTGGAAGGCGTCCTCGGCATCGTGGGGACTCGCGAGCATGCCCCGGCAGGCGGCCAGGACCATCGGGCCGTGCCGCGCCACCAGGGCGGCGAAGGCGGGCTCGGCCTCTTCCGGACTTCCCGACGTGAATCGGCCGAGCAGGTCGACGTCGGTCAGCCCCGCGACCATCCCCCCATCGAAGATCGCCCGGAGATCGCTCGCAACCGTGGACGACATCCTCCCCACCTCCTCACGCTCCCAGTCAGTTGGTCCCCTTCCCAGATATTCTCCCGCGCCGGAGGTCGATTCTTGCAAATCGGTCCGGAATCGGTGGACGGTCGCAGAATTGCGGTGGCGAGGGGCGAGATGGAGCGAGGACGCGGGCGGCGCAAGCTGGGGGTCGGCGCGCGAAAACCCCCGGCGCGGGGCGCCGGGGGTCAGATGGCTCGAAATTGGTCGGGGCGGCCGGCGTACGTCAGGCGGCGGCCCGCTGACGCCGCTTCTGCACCAGGCGGCGCAGGCCCAGTCCGCCCACCATGCTGACGAACAGCGCGACCGTGCTGGGCTCGGGCGTGTGGGTGATGGTGCCGGTCGCGATCTGGCCCTGGAGCGTGGTCTGGCCGTTGTTGACCGACGAGGGGACCAGGAGCTCCTGGTCGTTCTTGAGCAGGTTGAGCGTGCCGGTCCCGCCCGGGACGTCGAACGTCGGGCTCTGGATCGGGTTGAACGTCACCTGGACGCTCGACTGATACGGGCCGGTCACAGTGCCGTTCAGGTGGCCGGTGATCGTGATCGGCGCGTCATTGACGGTCGCGTTGTCGAAGGCGTTCGGCACGAGCGTCAGGCTGATCGTCGTGTCGTGGTAGGTGGTCGACTGGCCGGCGGCCAGCGGCGCGACCTGGAAGTAGCCCAGCGAGATGTTCGACGCGGTGTCGACCGACGCGCTCTGGACCGGGACGAAGCTGATCACGTTGGAACCCGTGATCCCGGTGGTGCCGACGGCGCCTGAGGTGCTGTAGGTCAGGATGTCGTCGGCAACGGCGTGGTGGGTGCTCGCGGCGAGCAGGCCCAGGGCGATGACCGCGGTGCGGAACCCAGTCCACCCTCTTGTCATGCGCATCTTTTCCTCCTGAAAGGGATGGGATAGTCGCGATCCTTCCCGCGACTTCACGAGTGCTGTGCCGTCTCGTGTCGTACCGTGCTCAACGCCCGTGGACGTCACGGACCTGGCTACCGCCGGAGCGTCGCGACCCTTACCGCGATGAGGCGGCACCCGAGGGTGCCGCGGTCGACTCTCAACCGTCGCGGCCGTGGTTTCGAGGGGAAGACTAAGGATGTGTCGCGGCCTGCATCTCGGCCTCCTGCCGGTTCGGTGAGGGACTCGGCCATGAGTCCCGGTGTCGCGGAATCCCGGTCGTGAGCGAACGCGGCGGAATTTACTCGGATGCCCCTCCGTTGTAAATCGGACTTTAGCCTTTCCCGCGTTTTTTTTCGAAATTCCCTCAACCCCGACGACACGGCGGCCGACACGCCCCCCTCCCGTCGGCCGTAACCGGGCTCACAGCATGTGGATCGGGTCAACGTCGATCGCCAGCTCGATGCCGTGCGGCGGCGCGATCGTGGACGGCACCATCCGCGCCAGCACCTGGAGCGGACGCGGCGTCGGGCACCGAAGGCGGAGATGATAGCGGTACAGATTGCGGATCTTCAGGATCGGCGCCGGCGCCGGGCCCAGCACGCTGACCGACGGCTCCGCCGACCGCCGCAGCGCCTCGGCCATCTGCTTGAGGTAGTCATGCACGGCCGATTCCTCGGGCCCGCGCGCGATCAGCCGGATCAGCCGGCCGAACGGCGGCACCCCGTACTTCTCGCGCTCCGGCAGCTCGCTGGCGACGAACGCGTGGTAATCGTGCCGCGCCGCCGCCTGGATCGCCGGATGCTCCGGCGTGTAGGTCTGCACCAGCACCCGGCCCGGCCGATCGCCGCGGCCCGTGCGCCCCGCCACCTGCGCCACGATCTGGAACGTCCGCTCCGCTGCGCGGAAGTCCGGCAGGTGCAGCGCCGTGTCGGCGTTCACCACGCCAACGAGCGTCACGTCCGGGAAGTCCAGCCCCTTGGCGATCATCTGCGTACCCAGCAGGATCCGGACCTCGCCCGCCTTGAACGCCGCCAGCACCTGCTCGTGGCTCCCCGGCGACCGCATCGTGTCCGAGTCCATCCGCCGCGACACGTACTCGGGAAAGGCGAGCTCGACCTCGCGCTCCAGCCGCTCGGTCCCGATCCCGCCGTAATGCAGGCCCGTGGCGCGGCACGACGGGCAGGCCGGCGGGCACACGCGCTCGGCGTCGCAAGTGTGGCATATCAAAACGTGTCGCGATCGGTGATACGTCGCCGCCACGTCGCACGCGTGGCACTTGACCACCTCGCCGCACTTCGGGCAGATGACGAACGTGTGGAACCCCCGCCGGTTCAAAAGCAGGATGACCTGGCCGCCGTCGGCGAGCGCCTGCGCCATCGCCTGCCGGAGCGTCTCGGACAGCCCCCCCAGCGGCGTCTTCTCGTGCCGCAGGTCGATGAGCTGCACCTCGGGCATTGGCCGCCCGCCCACCCGCGAGGGCATCGCCAGCCGGGTGTAGCGTCCGCGCTCGGCGTTCCGCCAGGTCTCCAGCGACGGCGTCGCCGAGCCCAGCAGGATCGGGATCCCCTCCAACTGGGCCCGCTTCACGGCCACGTCGCGCGCATGGTAGCGCGGGGTCGTCTCCTGCTTGAACGTCCCCTCGTGCTCCTCGTCGATGACGATCAGTCCCAGTCGGCGCGCCGGGGCGAACACGGCCGACCGGACCCCGACGACCACCTCGATCTGGCCCGCGGCGATGCTCTGCCAGTGGCGGTGGCGCTCGGCGTCGCTCAGGTGGCTGTGCAGCACGGCGACCCGGCCGAACCGGCGGCGGAAGCGGCGGATCGTCTGCGGCGTCAGGCTGATCTCGGGGACCAGCACGATCGCCTCGCGCCCACGCGCCACGACGCGCTCGATCGCCGAGAGGTAGACCTCGGTCTTGCCGCTGCCGGTCACCCCGTGGATCAAAAACGGCGCGAAACCGCCCGCGTCGAGCGCCGGCCCGATCCGCGCCAGAGTCTCGGCCTGCTCGCCGGTCAGCTCCAGGGCAGGGGGCCTCTCCGCGGCAGCGCCCGATCCGCCGGACTCACCGATGACGACCGGGGCGCCCCGGCCCTCGTCCTTCCGCGATCCCCGCGCCGCCGCCTCGCCCGGCCCGATCGGCAAGCGGCGGCGGACGGTATGCACCAGCCCCTGCTTCAAAAGCGCCTGCACCGGCCCCGGCCCGCACCGCGCCAGGCGGCAGACGTCCGAGGTCGTCAGGGGCTCATCGCCGCGGCATAAGACCTCCAGCGCCGCAGTCTGCTTGGCCGAGAGCTTCGGAGCAGGGACGCCGGAGCCAGAGCCGGCCCGCAGCGCCTCGCGCGTCTCCTCGGGGACGACGAGGAACGTCCCGACCCGCGTGCCGGCGTGCTTCTTCACGCCCGCAGGAACCGCCGCGTCGAGCGCCTGACCCCACGAGCAGGCGTAATACTCAGCCAGCCACCGCGACAGCTCGAGCATCCGGTCGTCGATCAAGGGGGACGGGTCGAGGATCTCGACGATCGCCTTGATCCGCAGCCGGTCCAGGCCCTCCGGCGCTCGCTCGTCGAGCCGCACGCAGTACCCCGCCGCCAGCTTGTCGCCCCGGCCCAGGGGCGCCCGGACACGCTGCCCGACCCGGATCGCCCCCGCCAGCCGCGCCGGCACGCGATACGTCAGCACCTGGTCGATCGGGCGGTTGAAGACCACCCCGGCGAAGATCCCGTCGACTTCGGGCTCGTCCTCCTCGAGGCCGAACCACGCCGCCTGCGCGGCGGGAGTCCCGTCGAGGCCGACCGCCGCGCCGTCAGAACGCTCGCCCTCGCCCGTCCGGAACACACCTTTCATGGGCCGACTCGCTCCCGGCACGAATCCCTCGGCCGCCCTGGAGACCGCGCTCGCCCCTGGCCGGACGCCCGTCCCGTTGACAACCGCCGCCGCCCCACCCTATCGTCAATCCCGGCCGGGACGGTCCAGCGCCCAACGTCGTCAGTACAACCGATTTCTGCACGTTTGTCCACAAGGAAAGGCCGAGCGGTCGTCCCGGGTCGTCCGGTCGTGCCGGTCGGGTTGAGCGTGAGGGTGCCCCGGCGATGCGAATCGGACTCTACGGCGGGACGTTCGACCCGATCCATCTGGGCCATCTGATCCTGGCGGAGCAGTGCCGCGAGGCCTGCCGGCTGGATCGGGTCTGGCTGGTGGTGACCGCCTCGCCGCCGCACAAGCCGGGGGGCCGGACGGCCGTCGCCCATCGCCTGGAGATGGCCCGGATCGCCGCGGCCGGACATCCGGCCTTCGTGGTCTCCGACATCGAGGCCACCCGCCCGGGCCCGCACTACAGCGTCGAGACCCTCGAGGCCGTCCGCCGCGATCATCCCGACGACGAGCTATTCTTCCTGATCGGGGCCGACAGCCTGGCCGATCTCCCCTCGTGGCGCGAGCCCGATCGGATCGCCCGGCTGGCGACGATCGTGGTTGTGAACCGCCCCGGCATCGAGGAGGTCGATCCGCAAAGCCTGCCCGACTTCGGACCACGGGCCTTCCCGCTCGCCTGGGTGGCGATCCCGCCGGTCGGGATCGCCTCGAGCGACCTCCGCGCCCGGCTCGCCGAGGGACGCTCCATCCGCTACATGGTGCCGCGAGGCGTCGAGGCCTACATCGAGTCCCACGGCCTCTATCGGCCGGCCACCTGATCGCGCGTCCAGAGAACGATCGTCACCTCCCCTTGATTCCGCCGGCCCGGTCTGATCGAATGTTGCAGTCATTGGAAGCCCGGCGGAGACGGTCCGCGCGGGCAAGGCGGCAGGTTGCGACGGTGCAGGGGGGGTCGGCGCGGATGATCGTGGGTGTGCCTCGGGAGGTCAAGTCGGACGAATACCGGGTGGCGATGCTCCCGGTCGGCGCGGAAGAGCTGACCCAGGCCGGACATGCGGTGCTGGTCGAGGCGGGCGCCGGCCTCGGCAGCGGGATCGCCGATTCCCAGTACGAGGCCGCCGGCGCGACGATTATGCCCACCGCCGCCGAGATCTGGTCGGCTTCCGACCTGGTGGTGAAGGTCAAGGAGCCCCTGCCGCAGGAATGGCCGCACCTCCGCGCCGAGCAGACTCTCTTCACCTACTTCCACTTCGCCGCCGACGAGAAGCTGACGACGGCCATCATCGACAGCGGGATCACGGCGATCGCCTACGAGACCCTGCGCGACGCGAGGGGCGGGCTACCGCTCCTGACGCCGATGAGCGAGGTCGCCGGCCGGATGAGCATCCAGGAGGGCGCCAAGTACCTCGAGCGGCCGCAGGAGGGGCGAGGGATCCTGCTCTCGGGCGTGCCGGGCGTCGCCCCGGCCGAGGTGGCCATCCTGGGCGGCGGGATCGTCGGGTCGAACGCCGCCAAGGTCGCCGCCGGACTCGGCGCCACGGTCCGTATCCTCGACGTCAACCTCGACCGCCTGCGCTATCTCGACGACATCATGCCGCCCAACGTCACCACGCTCTACTCGGATCGGCACACGATCCTGGAATCGATCGAGCGGGCGGACCTGGTCATCGGCGCCGTCCTGATCACCGGTGCGCGGGCGCCTCGATTGGTCCGGCGCGACGACCTGGCGCGGATGAAGAACGGCGCGGTCATCGTGGACGTGGCGATCGACCAGGGCGGCTGCATCGAGACCGCCCGGCCCACGACCCACCGCCAGCCTACGTATGTCGTCGACGGCGTCGTCCACTACTGCGTCGCGAACATGCCCGGTGCCGTCGGCCGCACGAGCACCTACGCGCTCTGCAACGTCACGCTGCCCTACGTGCTGCAACTGGCCCGACTGGGATGGCGCGGGCTGGCCGCCGCCGATCCGGGCGTCGCCGAGGGCGTGAACGTCACCGCCGGCCGGGTGACCAACCTGGCGGTGGCGCAGACCTTCGGACTCCCCTTCCACCCCCTCGACACAACCGCGCCGGCCGTCCCCGGCGACGGGGCCGGCGCCGTGCCCCTGGCCGTCGCCGCCGGCCGTCCCTGATCCATCATCGATCGGGCGAGGGCCGGGCTTCCCGTCGCCCCGACGGTGCCCAGGCCATCGCCCACCTACTTGCAGGAGAATCCCATGAACGCCAATACCTTCGACGCCGACAACCACGGCCATGGCCACGATCACGGTCATGACCACGACCACGACCACGATCACGATCACGACGACCTCGAGGCCGACGAGGCCCTGGCCGAGGAAGCGCTGGAGGAGGCCCTCGAGCTCGACACCCAGAGCCAGATCTTCCTCGAGATGCGCCGGCAGAACCTCGACCTGCTCCGCCTGGCCACCGAGGTCGCCGGCTATGCCGGCCCCCACGGCCCGCTCAAGCCCGGCGACCTGAAGGGCGCCATGCGCAACATCTGGGACGTCTTCTCGGAGTTCTATGCCTGGATCGACCCCGAGGAGGCCGAGGACGACGAGGACGAGGACGACGACCTGGAGGACTGACGCCTTGGCGGCCGAGGACCGGATCACGACGGTACGATGGACCGGCGACGCGGCGACCGGTTGCCTGCGCCTGATCGACCAGACGCGCCTGCCGACCGAGTTCGTCGAGGTCGAGTGCCGCGACGTGCCGACGGTCTGGGAGGCGATCCGGTCGCTGCGCGTCCGCGGCGCGCCGGCGATCGGGATCGCCGCGGCGTACGGCGCGGTGCTGGGCGCGCGCTCGGGCGGTGTCGCCGGTGTCGACGACATCCGCAGGTCGCTCCGCGACGCCACGCAATCGCTCCGCACCAGCCGGCCCACGGCCATCAACCTGTTCTGGGCCCTCGACCGGATGGACGCCCTGGCGGCCTCGACCGCGACGGGCCCGGAGATCGACGCGACGGCCCTGCTGGATCGCCTGCTGGCCGAGGCCCGCCGGATCGACGACGAGGACCGCGCGATGTGCCGGGCCATCGGCCGCCACGGTGCGGAGCTGGTCGGGCCGGGGCAGGGGATCCTCACCCACTGCAACGCCGGCGGCCTGGCGACGGCCGACTACGGCACCGCTCTGGCGGTCGTCTTCGCCGCCCACGAGCAGGGGAATCCCGTCCGCGTCTTCGCTGACGAGACCCGCCCGCTGCTCCAGGGGGCCCGGCTCACCGCGTGGGAGCTGAAACGCCGCGGCATCCCCGTCACCCTGATCTGCGACAGCATGGCCGCCCAGGTCATGCGCGAGGGCAAGGTCCAGATGGTCGTCGTCGGCGCCGACCGGATCGCGGCCAATGGCGACACGGCCAACAAGATCGGCACCTACGGCGTCGCACTCCTCGCCCGCGCGCACGGCATCCCCTTCTACGTCGCCGCCCCCTCGAGCACCTTCGACCTGTCGATCCCCGACGGCTCCGACATCCCCATCGAGCTCCGCGACCCCCGCGAGGTCACCCACGGATTCGGCCGCCAGACCGCCCCCGACGGCGTCGACGTCTACAACCCCGCCTTCGACGTCACACCCGCCGGGCTCATCGCCGGCATCATCACCGAGAAGGGCGTCATCCGCCCCGTCGACACCCCCACAATCCGCGCGGTGCTCGACAGCCCCTGATCGCGGCCGGGCCGATCGCCAGAAGCCGGCCATTCCTATCAGATTATCCAGTCTTCCCCTGGTTATGTTTTCGAATGGTTAAAAGTTAAAAAACGCGCCCCTCGGCCTTGCATGCTCCCCTCCGTTATGATCTTGTGAAACTACCGATCGATCACTCATCTTCTCTCGATCGGATCTCGCCTGGATCGTGAACCATAACCCAGAAGGAACAGGGGACTCGCCGATGCGGACCCAACCTCTCGCCGGTCGTCGGGGATTCACACTGATCGAGCTTCTCGTCGTCATCGCCATCATCGCCGTGCTCATCGCGCTGCTCCTGCCGGCCGTACAGGCGGCGCGCGAGGCCGCCCGCCGCGCCCAGTGCACCAACAACCTGAAACAACTGGGCCTGGGCATCCACAACTACCACCAGGCCAATAACGCCTTCCCGCCACTGTGGGGCAACTTCGGCAGCCCGAGCCCGCCCAGCGGGCCGAGTGCGCCGGGTGGCGAATGGCCCCTGGGATGGGGGACCGCCATCCTGATGTTCATCGAGCAGGTGCCGCTGTACAACTCCTCGAACTACTCCGGCGGCGCGTTCAACGTGATGAACCAGGCCACGGTCAGCGCCCAGAAGATCTCGGCCTTCGTCTGCCCGTCGGAGAACGTCAAGGTCGGCCCCTGGATCGCCACGACCTGGACGAACTACCACGCCAATTTCGGCGGACCGGAGTGCATCTCCCCCTGGACGGGGCCCTTCGTTCCGTTCCTCGGCGATCCGGCCGGCACGCCGGGGACCAACAACGTGTATCCGTACGGCGTGGGCAACCTGGGCGCGATCGACATGTCGGCCGTCACCGACGGCACGAGCAACACCGCACTGTTCAGCGAGGCGCTCATGGGCCTCAACGGCCACCTCAACGTCCCGCCCGGCGGCGGGACCAACGCGAGGCGCGTGTCGTACCAGACCAGCTTCACGACGGACGTCAACGGCAACCCGGGCTCGATCGGCACCGGCGGCTATGCGATGGCGATGTCATTCCTCCAGACGTGCAAGGCGCTGCCCGGCACGACGACGCCGACCAACCCGACCCAGTGGTCCGGCGCCTGCTGGAACGGCAGCCACGCGGGGACGCTGCATTTCAACGCCTACAACCATTGGAACACCCCGAATGGCCTGTCGTGTGTCGCCGCGAATTCGTGGGGCGGCCCTCCCGGCGGGTTCAATGACATCATCACGGCGAACAGCGCCCACCCGGGCGGCGTCAACGTCTGCTTCATCGACGGCTCGGTCCACTTCGTCAAGGAGAACATCGCTCCGAACATCTGGTGGGCCATCGGCAGCCGCAATCAGGGCGAGGTAATCGGCTCTGACTCGTATTGACCGGAGTGCTCGCGAATGCCTTCGCGCCGCAGGGGTGGCGCGGGCCCGGCGTGAGGGCCCGCACCGCCATCGACACCGATGCCTACCCCTTCGGCGCTCGCCCTCCCTTTCAACAGGAGTATCGACGATGAACCGATTGCGTGCCCTCGCCGTCGCCGCGGTCCTGGCCGGCGCCGTGCCTGGCTGCGGCGAAGACCAGCCCAACAAGCCGGCCGAGGAGAAGGACCTGGGCGCCGACTTCGCCAAGAACACGGCCGACATGATGAAGAACGCCAACTCGGGGATGGACCTCAAGGGGGCCCAGAAGGCCAACGCCAACAAGGGGACGGCCAAGTAGCATCCGGCCGTCCGGCTCGCCGGGCGGCGTCCTCTCGCACGGAGCAGGATGCTTGAGGCTCGCACGACGAGGAGCCCGACCGGTGACGACCACGACCGGCTCCCCGAGGGGCGCAACATCCGCCTCCGTGCGGCCCGCGGTTACCCGCCGCGGCCGCGGCCCGAAGGTCCTCTGCGGGGCGATCCTGGTTGGTATGCTCGCATGGGGTGGGTGGACCGTTCTGCGCGAGCGTCGGCTGGCGTCGGACCTCGTCGAGGCGCGCCGGCTGATGGACGACGATCGATTCCTCGAGGCCCGGCCGCTGCTGGTCCGGCTCGCGGCCGGCCGGCCCGACGACGCCGAAATTGCCTACCGCCTGGGAGTATGCTCCCACGCCGCCGGCCAGATCGATGCGGCACTGGCGGCCTGGGAGCGTGTCGGCCCCCGCTCGGCCTGGACGGCCCGCGCCGGCCTGGCCCGCGCGCGGACGCTCGTCGGCGACCTCGGCCGGTTCCGGGCCGCCGAGGAGCTGCTCCAGCGGCTGCTCCCGGTCGCCGGGACGGCCCGCGACGAGGTCCGCCAGACCCTGGCCGAGCTGCTGTTCTGGGAAGGGCGGCGCGACGAGGTGGCCCGGTTGATCGAGAGCGACTGGGCCGCCGCGGCCGACCCGGTCACCGAGCTCCGCGACCACTGGCGCACCTCCAGCTCGCCCACCCTGATCGAGCAGGTCCGCTGGGAGGTCGAACGGGCCGGCCAGCTCGACCCTCAGGACGACCGCGTCTGGCTGGCCAAGGCCAGCCTGGCCCTCCAGTCCGGCCGGCCCGACCAGGCCGCCGCGTGGCTCGACCGCTGCACCGAACGCCGGCCGGAAGACCCGGCCGTCTGGCGCACGCGGCTCGACCACGCCCGCGCCACGGGCGATCTCGCCGAGGTCCGGCGCTGCCTCCGCCACCTGCCCGCCGACCGGTTCCGCGGCGATCAGCGACTGGCGCTCCGCGCCTGGATCGCCGGCCGCCGCGGCGATCGTGCACGCGAGGAACAGGCCCTCGACCGTTGGATCGCCGCCGCGCCCGGCGAGATCGAGGCCCTCGACCGACTCGCCACCGTCGCCTGGGAATCGGGCCGCCACGACCAGGCCCGCGAGTACCGCGCCCGCAAGGCCCGACTCGACGCGACCCGGGACCGCTATCGCCAGATCCTGGAGGAGACGATCACCCCGGATCATTTCGTCGAGCTCGCCCGGCTCGCCGGAGCCCTCGGCCGGCACTTCGAGGCCCGCGGCTGGTGGATACTCCGCTCCCGCTACGCCCCGTCGGACCCCGAGCCCGCGCGGGCGCTGGCGCACCTCGCTCCCGAGGCCGATCCCGGGTCGGTCGCCGCCGCCGCCGGCCAGACTCTTGCCCAGCAGCTCGCCGATGCCGACCCCGAGCTGCTCGCGACGGAGCCCGTCGCGGCGAAGCCGGGCCGCACCGCGACGAGCCTGCGCCCGCCTCGCTTCGTCGACGACGCCGACTCGACCGGCCTGCGATTCGTCTTCGAAAACGGCCGCTCACCCCAGCGGCAGATCCCCGAGACGACCGCCGGGGGCGTCGCTCTCCTCGATTACGACGGCGATGGATGGCTGGACGTCTACGTCGTGCAGGGCGGGGCATTCCCGCCGCCCCGAGACCTCGCGGCCGCATCGGGCGGCGACCGTCTGTTCCGCAACCGGGGCGACGGCACGTTCGAGGACGCCAGCGAGCGCTCGGGCATCGCGCATCTGTCGCGGGGCTTCGGCCACGGCGTGACGGTCGGCGACTTCGACAACGACGGCCATCCCGACCTGTTCCTCACGCGGTGGCGAGCGTATCTGCTCCTGCGCAACCGGGGCGACGGCACGTTCGGGGATGTGACGATCCAATCGGGGCTGGCCGGCGACCGCGACTGGCCCACGTCGTCCGCCTTCGCCGACCTCGACGGCGACGGCGACCTCGACCTCTACGTCTGCCACTATCTCGTGTGGGATGCCGAGCATCCGACCCTGTGCAAGCGGACCACCGTCGCGGCGAAACACGAACGAGTCGAGCCGGGCCAGGATTACAACTACTGCACCCCTCGGCCATTCCCCGCGCTGGCGGATCACCTGTTCCGCAACGACGGCGGCCGCTTCGTCGAGGTCACGAACGAGGCCGGGATCGTCGACCGCGACGGCCGGGGTCTGGGAGTCGTCGCCGCCGATGTCGACGAGGACGGCCGCGTCGACCTGTTCGTCGCCAACGACACGACGGCCAATTACCTGTGGCACAACCTCGGCGGGATGCGGTTCGAGGAATCCGGGACGGTCGCGGGCGTCGCCTGCAACGCCGCCGGGGCCTATCAGGCCGGCATGGGGACCGCGATCGGCGACCTCGACGGCGACGGCCGGCCGGACCTGTTCGTGACCAACTTCTACGGCGAGTCGACCACGTTCTTCCGCAACCTGGGCGACGGGATGTTCGCCGACGCCACCGTCGACGCCGGCCTCGCCGGGCCGACCCGGTTCCTGCTGGGCTTCGGCGTCGCCACGCTCGACGCCAACCGCGACGGCCGGCTCGACCTGGCCATCGCGAACGGTCACGTCAACGACGACCGCCCCGACTATCCGTATGCGATGCCGGCCTCGCTGCTCCTGGGCGTCGGCGATGGCCGGCTGGCCGACGCCTCGACGTCCGCTGGCGAGGCCTGGACCGTCCCTCGCGTCGCGCGGGGACTGGCCGTGGGCGACCTGGACAACGACGGGCGAGTCGACGTCGTGCTGCTCGCCCAGAAGGGCCCGCTCGCGTACCTGCACAACCGGACGGACGGCGGCCACTTCGCGGCCTTCCGGCTCGAGGGGACAAGGTCCAACCGCGACGGCGTCGGCGCAGTGGTCTCGATCACGGCCGGCGGGCGGCGGAGCCGGGCCTGGCGATACGGCGGCGGCAGCTACCAGTCGGCCTCGGATCCCCGGATCCACTTCGGCCTCGAGACGGGCCGGATTGACGAGGTCGAGGTCCGATGGCCGTCGGGCCGCGTCGACCGTTATCGTGACCTGGCCGCCGATCGGGGATACCTCCTCCGCGAGGGTGCGGCCGCCCCCGCGCGACTACCCGGCTTCGAGCGTACGGAGAAACCGTCGTGAGCGATAACGCCCTCCCCAGGCCCCGCTACTCGCCCGAGCACCGCGCCCGGTGGCTCGTCATCGCGGCCGGCATGGCGGCCGGGCTGGCGGCGTTCGCGGCCGGCGAGGCGACCTACCAGATTATCCCGCCGCGACGGGTGATGCTGAACACGATGGGGACCGTCGCGCCGGCCGTGACGGCGGAGACCCAGTCGACCGCCGACGTCCGCAACGCCGCGCTGGCGTTCGCGCTGCAAGGCGCCCTCCTCGCGGGATTCCTGGGCGCCGCCGGCGGGCTGGCGCGGCGATCGGTGCCCATGGCGGCCGCCGCCGGCCTCCCCGGCGCGCTCCTCGGCGCCGGGCTGGCCGGGGCCGTGTCGCTGCTCTCCCTCCGCGCGTTCAACCGGGCCCGGGTCGATCATTCCGACTACGACATGGCCATCTCGATCCTGATGCACGGCACGATCTGGGGCCTGACCGGCGCGGCGGCGGGGCTCGCCCTGGCGATCGGGCTCGGTGGCGACCGGCGTCGGCTGGCGGCGGGGTTCCTGCTCGGGTTCGTCGGCGCGGCGATCGGCGCCCTGGCCTTCGACATCCTGGGCGCCGGGCTCTTCCCGCTGGCCGAGACCGGCGACGCGGTATCGCGCACCTGGGACTCGCGGCTGACGGCCCGCCTGCTCGTCGCGATCGCCACCTCCGCCCTCGTCAGCGGGCTCGCGGCGTCGGCCATCGCTGCCGCCCGAAAACCCGCCTCGCCCGCGGAATGACCCCACGCCACGATCGCGGCACCCCGTTGCGTCGCTCGGGCCGATCGGGCATCATCCGGGATCGACGGGCCTCGTGACCGACTCTCCCACCCGATCCTCACTCCTCAGGTCGTGCGCATGAAACCGCTGCTTTCCGCCGCCGCCGTACTCCTCGCCGGCTCCTGGGCTTTCGCCGGCGACCGCCCCTCGGCCTCGTCGCTGCCGCGCAGCAACCCCGAGGCCCAGGGCGTCTCGTCGTCCGGCATCCTGGCGTTCGTCGAGGCGGCCGACCGGAAGATCGACTCGTTCCACAGTTTCATGCTCGTCAGGCACGGGCACGTCGTCGCCGAGGGCTGGTGGTCGCCCTACTCGGCCGGCTCGCCCCACGCGCTCTACTCGCTGAGCAAGAGCTTCACCTCGACGGCCGTCGGCCTGGCGATCGCCGAGGGCAAGCTGAGCGTCGACGACGAGGTCCTCAAGTTCTTCCCCGAAGACGCCCCGAAAAGCCCGAGCCAGAACCTGCGGTCGATGCGGGTTCACGACCTGCTGCGGATGTCCACCGGCCACCAGGTCGAGCCGAAGCGCCCCGAGGGCGAGGTCTGGACGAAGGTCTTCCTGGCCCAGCCCGTGCCCAACAAGCCCGGCACCCATTTCCTCTACAACACTTCGGGCACTTACATGCTGTCGGCCATCGTGCAGAAGGCGACCGGCCAGACCGTGCTCGACTACCTGCGCCCGCGCCTGTTCGAGCCGCTCGGCATCGAGAACCCCACCTGGGGCACCAGCCCGCAGGGAGTTTCGCTCGGCGGCTACGGCCTGAGCGTCCGGACCGAGGACATCGCGAAGTTCGGCCAGCTCTACCTCCAGAAGGGGCAATGGAACGGACGCCAGCTCGTGCCGGCCGCGTGGGTCGAGGCCGCCACGGCGCGGCAGACATCCAACGGCAGCAACCCGAAGAGCGACTGGGACCAGGGCTACGGGTACCAGTTCTGGCGATGCCGCCACGGCGCGTTCCGCGGCGACGGCGCCTTCGGCCAGTACTGCGTCGTCCTGCCCGAGCAGGACGCGGTCATCGCGATCACCAGCGGCGTCCGCGACATGCAGGCCGTGCTGAACCTCGTCTGGGACGAGCTGCTTCCGGCCATCAAGTCCGGCCCGCTCCCGGCCGACGACGCGGCCCGGTCGAAGCTCGAGGCGGCCCTGGCCCACCTCACGCTGAAACCCCAGCAGGGCTCGGCCTCGCCCGAGAAGCTCCCGGGCCGGACCTACGCGTTCCCGCCCAACGACCGCAAGATCGAGACCTTCGCGCTCGAATGCCAGGAGCGCGGCGGACCCGTCACGCTCGTCGCCCGGATCGTCGGCACCGAGTACCGCCTCCCCTGCGGCTCCGGCTCGTGGGCGAAGGGCCGGATGGCCTTCGGCCCGACATTGCCCGACCAGCCCGCCGCGGCCAGCGGCGCCTGGACGGCCGCCGATACCTACGAAGCGAAGGTCTGCTTCTACGAGACGCCGTTCACCATCACCCTCAAGCTCAGATTCGCCGACGATCAATTGACCCTCGACTCGCGCTCGAACGTCGGCTTCGGGCCGAATGCCCAGCGGCAGCTCGTCGGCAAGCCGCAGTAGGCCACTCGACCCACCCTGGAGCCTGGATCCTCATGCGTTGGCACCTTCCGAGGACTGCCGCGGCCGGCCTGATCGCGGCCGCCGGGCTCGCCGTCGTCGTGGCGTCCGACGACGGGGCCCGTCTGTCCCAGCGCTGGCGCCAGCACGACGTTCACCGCCCTCATCCTCCGGTCGTCGAACCCGCCGAGTCCCCGATTGCGTCGCGCCCGCCGAAGGACGCCATCATCCTGTTCGACGGCACGAACCTCGATGCCTGGAAGGCTCGCGACGGCGGCGGACCGGCGCGGTGGAACATCGTCGACGGCGTCCTCCAGACCGTCCCGGGAGCCGGCGCGATCGAGACCCGCGAGCGGTTCGGCGACGTCCAGCTCCACGTCGAATGGTGCGCCCCCGACCCGCCCCACGGCGTCGGCCAGGACCGCGGCAATAGCGGCGTCTTCCTGATGGGTGAGTTCGAGCTCCAGGTCCTCGACTCGTACCGGGCAGACACCTATGCCGACGGCCAGGCCGGCGCGATCTACGGCCAGTATCCGCCGCTTTTCAACGCCTCCCGACCGCCGGGCCAGTGGCAGACCTACGACGTCGCCTTTCGCCGACCGCGGTTCGACGCCACGGGCCGGTTGATCGAACCGGCGCGGATCACTCTGTTCCACAATGGCATCCTCGTCCAGAACAACGAGGCCCCGTTCGGCCCCACCGCCTGGCTGCGCTGGTTCCCCTACGACCCCCA
This sequence comes from Planctomycetales bacterium, assembly GCA_027452145.1. Taxonomy (GTDB): domain Bacteria; phylum Planctomycetota; class Planctomycetia; order Isosphaerales; family Isosphaeraceae; genus JAKAUH01. Next base: position 16,049 of record DAIDHB010000552.1, on the reverse strand, counting down.
TCAGGCCAGGGGCGGCCCGATCGCCCTCCAGGACCACGACCACCCCGTTCGCTACCGCAATATCTGGCTTCGCAAGCTCCCCGATCGCCCCGAGCCGTCGGCCGCGGACGTGGAGCGGCCCCGAACGGTCGCGCTGACACACGAGCGGCTCGACCGCTACGCGGGGAAATACCGCCCGGCCAACCGCCCCGACTCGCCGCCGTGGAAGATCGTCCGCGAGGACGATCACCTGGCGCTCTGGCTCCCCGCGCGACCTTTCGGGATCCCGATGGAGCCGATCTCCGAGACCGAGTTCGATATGCGGCAGACCGACGGCCGGTTCACGTTCCGCATCGACGCCGGCGGCAAGATAACGGGCATACATTTCCGCATCGCCGACAGCGAACGCGAGCTGTCCCGCGTCGATCCCTGAATTGAGGGCCGATCGTATCATGGCTCCGCCCCAAATCATCCCACGCGGCGAGTCCTGGCCGGACCATCTCAAGAATTCACAGATCTCATATTGACCTCCTAGCCGCGATCGGCTACAACTCAATCATTGCTCACGACGGGCAACACAGATCGTGGCTATGGCGGCCCCAACTTGCGACTTCCTCGCAGGTTCGGGGTTTTTTCGTTGCGCCCGGCCGCCCCACCGTCCGACGAACGGACACATCCGGAGGCCGTTCCCCAATTGACCGGCATCGATGGCGAAACTCGCCGTCCAACCGCCCGGCACACCAGGACGAAAGGATTAAACGACCATGCTGGTTCTGAGCCGCAAGAAGAACGAGTCGATCGTCATCAACGGCAACATCCGCGTCACGGTCATCGCCATCCGCGGAAATCACGTCCGCCTGGGCATCGAGGCGCCCGAGGCCATCGGCGTCTTCCGGGAGGAGTTGTTCGCCCGCTTCGACGACAGCCACGAGTCCGTACCTGTTGGCGATGGCCACGTCGAGACCATGGCCGTCCGCTGAGCAACACGTCGTCGGCCCCACACCCCTCGTGATGGCGGGCGGGGCTCCCGCCCCGGCCGGGGCGCCGAAGACCCGGCCGGCGTGGTATGGTCGTTTGTGCCACCAGGGCGGGGACACCGCGCTCCTCGGGGCGTCGAAGGCTCAGCCCAGTTCCGGCCTGCACCTGTCACTCGTCCGACATCGCCAGGCCGGTATTCCGCAGGTATTACGCCGGCATGAGAATAGGATCGGGCCGCCTGGCCTGATGGTGCTTGAACATCAGGCTCGCTGGCCCTACTTAAGGAAGTTTCGTGCCGGGGTAATGAGAAAACGGCCGGGTCGGCCGAACGGGTCATCCGCTCGGCAACGGCCCGGCCGCTTAAGATGGCCTCGTCCCGCAGGACTCGGCCCTGAAAGGGGTCCTGGACAGCCTGCGGCTCAACGATGCCGCTTCTCGATCTGGACCTTCACGACCCTTCGCGCCAGCTCGGCGTGGTGATGGGCCGCGGCCCGGGCGTGCGACGCCAGGGCGTGGTGCTGGACTTTTTCGTGCCGATGGCCCTTGCGGCCGACGTGACGCCCGCCGAAAGGTGACGGCCCGCTGACGATCGAGGCAGTCGTCGCGGTCGTGCTGACCGGTCCCGTAACGACGAGACTGGGCGAGGCCGGAGTCACTACGACGGGCGTCGTCGTGACCGGGGCCGGGATCGAGCCCTGGAAGGCTCCGATGTCAAAGCCCGACGTGGGACGAGCCACCCCGCGCTGGTCGGTTGTGGGAATCGTCACCCCCGCGACGGCGGCACTGCCGGCCCCGATGGCTGGGCTGCCGGTGTACAGCGCGATGGTCTGGGTCGGGCCGCCGTTGTTCGCCAGGCCGGGGGCCAGGCCGGGATCCGTCGTGCCGAGCAGGATGTTGTTGTTAACCCCGTTTGCCACCCCGCCGGTCCCGACCATGTTGTACGAGCTGCCGGCCGCGAGCTGCCCGGTGATGTCGTTGGCCGCGGCCGCCGTCCCGGTCCCGACGGTGTTCTTCGCGGCGATCGTGTCGTACATCGCGGTCGAGCCGCTGTAAGCCTCGATGCCGGCGCCGGAGCCGCCGGGGGTCACCACGTTGTAGGCGATGGTGTCGGCGACGAGCGTCAGGTTGCTGACGTTGTCAATGGCCCCGCCGAACTGGTTCGCCGTGTTGGCGGCCAGCGTGCTGTCGGTGATGGCCATCGTGCCGCCGAAGTTGTTCGAGACCGCCCCGCCCTGGAAGGCGGTGTTGCTCGAGGCGGTGCTGTCCACCACCGACATCGTACCCTCATTGAACAGGGCGCCGCCCTGGTAGGCCGAGTTGCCGGTCATGGTCACGCCGTTGAGCACGGCCGTGGCCGGCAGTGCGGCCGTCGTATCGTTGCGGTTATAGATCACACCGCCCTGGAACGCCGTGTTGCCCTGGAAGGTCGAGCCGGTCACCGTCAGCGTGCCGCCGAGGTTGTCGATCGCGCCGCCCAGGCCGTATGTCGTCGAGTTGTCCACGAAATTCGAGTTCGTGATCGTGGCGGTGCCGTCGTCGTTGAAGATCGCCCCGCCGTAGTACGAGCCCGAGTTCCCGGTGAACGAGCTGCCCGTGACGGTCAGCGTCCCCTTGCTGTTATCGACGGCTGCCCCCGAACCCGAGGGCGACGTGTTGTTGGCGAAGGCGACGCCGCTGGCGATCGCCGTGCTGCCGACCGTGGCCGTGCCGAGCGAGAGGTTGCCCTGGTTGAGGATGCCGCCGCCGGTCAGCGAGTTCCCGTCGGCGATCGTCACCCCGACGATGGACGCGTTGACGCCCGGGGCGACCGTCAGCACGCCGACGGCGTTGTTGCCGCTGATCGTCAGGCTCACGGCACCCGGCCCATCGATCACGATCGGCCGCGTCGTGTTGGTCAGGTTGAGCGTGCCGAGGCCCAGGACGATCTGCTGGGGCGTCGCGAAGGTGTGGCCCGGGGCGGTGTCGAAGGCGATCACCAGCGGGGCCGTGGAGCCCGAGGCGGTGTCCGAGTTCGCCCAGTCAATCGCCGAGCGGAGCGTCCCCGGCACAGTCGAGTCCGTGGCGTTCGTCACCAGGTAGGATCCGCTGAGCTCGAACGAGCCGATGTCGATGTTCGTCGTGCCGGGCGAGCCGCGAAGCGCGCCGCGCTGGTCCAGCGAGATCGTCTGGCCGGCCACGGTCGGCGGCGCGGCCGCGATCGCCGGGCTGGTACTGGTCAGGCCGATGGTCTGGGTCGGGCCGCCGTTGTTGCCCAGCCCCGCGACCAGCCCCGGATTGGCCACGCCGACCTGGTTGCCGTTCTGCCCGTTCACCAGGCCGCCCGAGCCGCCGATCCCGACCAGGTTGTACGAGCTGGCCTGGGCCACCGTCCCGGCGATGTCGTCGGCCGGGTCGGTTCCGGCGGAGTCGGTGTTCAGCGCGACGATGGTGTTGTACAGGCTCGACGTGCCGCCGGCCGCGTTCAGGCCGCCGCCCGACGTCGAGGAGGTGGTCACGTTGTAGGCGATGGTGTCGTTGACGGTCGTCAGGGTGCCGGTCGAGTACAGGGCACCGCCCTGGCCGGAAGTGTTCCCGGAGAACGTGCTGTTCGTCGCCGTGAACGTGCCGTTCTTCTCGACGTCGACCGCCCCGCCATACAGGCCGGCCGAGTTGCCGACGAGCGTCGAGGACTGGATCGTCAGCGTGCCCAGGCTGTCGATCGCGCCGCCGCCCGAACCGGCCGTGTTCCCGGTCAGGGTGGAGTCGTTGATCGTCAGGGTGCCCAGTTTGCTGACCGTGATCGCCCCGCCCGAGGCCGACGCCGACCCGCCACTGATCGTCAGGCCGCTGAGAATCGCCGTGGCCCCGTCGCCGATTGACAGAACCTGCGCCTGCCCGCCGCCGCTGATCGTCAGGCCGCGGGAGGCCGTCCCGTCGATCGCCTCGCCCGAGGCGACCGTGCCGGTCATCTGGATCGGCCCCAGGGTCGGGTCGATCGTGATCGTCTGCGCCGAGGAGAACACCTTCGACTTGTCGAACACGGCCGTGTTGGGCGCCGCCGCGTGCGGCGCCAGGTTCGTCGGGTTGGCGTTGGTGCTCACGTTGGCCCAGGCGATCGCCGAGCGGAGCGTCCCCATGTCGGTCGAGTCCGTGGTCGTCGTGACGAGATACGACGAGCTGGCCTCGTAAGCCCCGATGTCGGGGTTCGAGCCGGCATTGATGCCGGCGGCGCCGCGGATCGCGCCGCGCTGGTCGACGGTCGGCACGACGATCCCGGGGATCGACGCGGACCCCGCATCGAGGGCCGGGCTGTTGGCCAGGAGGGCGATGGTCTGGGTCGGGCCTCCGTTGTCGGCGAGGGTGCCGAGTTGCGGCTTCTTGACGCCGGTGATGACGTCGTTGACGGTGGTCGCCGTCAGCCCGCCCGAGCCGCCAGAGCCGAAGAGGTCGTTGACGCTGGCCGGCGCGAGGCTGCCGGCGGCGTCGCTGGGCGCCCCCGCGCCGTCCTGGTTCTGGGCGACGATCGTGTTGTACAGGTCCGTCGTTCCGCCGGCGGCATCCAGGCCGCCGCCGAGGCCGCCGGCCCCGACCGAATTGTAGGCGACGGTGTCGTTGAGGGCCGTGAGCAGGCCGAGGTTGTACAGGCCGCCGCCCCGGCTCCCCCGGTTGCCGGCGATGGTCGCGTTCGACAGGTTCGCCGTCGCCGCGTTATAGAGGCCGCCACCCGTCGAGGCCGCAGTGTTCGCGCTGACGGTGGTGTACGTCATGTTGAGCACGCCGCCCAGCTCGTTGCCGATGCCGCCGCCGCTGGTGCCGGCCTGGTTCGACGCGATCGTCGAGACGCCGATCGTCGCCGTCCCGGAGTTGTCCAGGCCGCCGCCGCCGTATGTCGTCGCCGAGTTGCTGCCGAGCGTCGAATATCTCAGCGTGAAGGTGCCGTGCAACTCGTTATCGACGCCGCCGCCCGTCCCGGTGGACTGGTTTGCCGTGATGGTCGAATAGCTCACGACGAGGGTGCCGGCGTTGTCCACGCCGCCGCCAGAACCGGCAGCGTTCGCGCTGCCGGCCGTGTTGCCGGAGACCGTCGAGGGAACGGACAGGAGGTCGGTCAGGGTCGCGCTCCCGCCCGCCTGCACCGCAAGACCACCGCCGGCGGTCGCGGCCGAGTTGCCGGAGATCGTCGTGGCGTAGGCCGTGAGCGTACCGGCCACCGACAGGCCGCCGCCCGCCTCGGCCGAGTTCCCCGTGATCTGGCTGGTGGTCAGGGTCAGCGTCCCCGGGTCGGAGATCCCGCCGCCGCCCGTCGCCGCCGTGTTGCTGGCGATCGTGCTATTCGCCAGGTTCAAGGTGCCGGCGTTGCTGATCCCGCCGCCCACGCCGCTGGCGCTGTTACCGGTGACCATCGTGCCGGTGAGGGTCAGGGTCCCGGTGTTATTGATGCCGCCGCCCGAACCCGTGGCCGTGCTCGACAGCACCTTCGATCCGGTGATGCTGAGCGACCCGGCGTTGTTGATGCCGCCACCGGTCGCGGCCGAACCACTCGTGATCGTGAGGTTCGTGAGCGCGGCGGTGACCTTCGGGTTGATCTGGAGGACGCCGGTGGCGCCGCCGCCGCTGATCGTCGCGGCCACGCCCGCGGGGCTGAAGATCGCCACCGGGGTCGTGGAGTTCGACAGCACCAGGGCCCCCAGCGAAGGCGACAGGGTGATCGTCCCCGACGTGGTGAAGGTCACGGTGTTGGGGGCGGGGGTCGTCAGGGCCAGGTAGGCGGGGTTGGCGTTCGTGCTGGTGTTGGCCCAGCTCACGGCCGTGCGCAGGCTACCCAGCTCGTATGTGTCCGTCGCGGTGGTGACCTGGTAGGCCGAGCTGGCCTCGTACGCCCCGATGTCCACGCTGGCCCCGGCGTAGGCGAACGAGGGTGCGGACGAGCCGCCGCGGACCGCCCCGCGCTGGTCGGTCGCCGGGACGGCGACGCCGCCGATCGTGTCGATGCCGCCGTCGATGGCCGGGCTGCCGGCCAGTAGCGCGATGGTCTGGGTCGTCCCGCCGTTGAAGGCCAGGCCGGAAGCCAGGCCCGGGCTGGTAACGCCGATCATGTTGCTCGAGCCGGCGATCGTCCCGGCAACGTCCGGCGCACCGGCGTTGAGGTCGACGATCGTGTTGTACAGGTTGACCGACCCGTTGGCCGCGTCTACCCCGGCGCCGGCCCCGCCGGAGCCCACGCTGTTGTAGGCAACGGTCGCATTGACAAGTGTGATATTGCTGAGGCTCGAGTACACGGCGCCGCCGCCGGTCGTCGCCGAGTTGTCGGCGAGGGTCACGTTCGTGAGGACGTCGCCCGGGCCGACGCCGCCGCCGTTGGTGTCGTCGATGGCGCCGCCGTAGGCTGCCGAGTTGCCGCTGAGCGTGCTGCCGATGACGGTCAGCGTCCCGAGGTTCGAGATGGCCCCTCCGGTGCTGCCGGAATTGTCCGAAAGGGTGCTGGCCGAGATCGAGATCGAGCCGTCGTTGGAGATCGCCCCGCCGGCGCCGGCCGAGTTGGCCGTCAGCGTCGATGCGGAGACCGTCGCCTGCGCCCCGGAACCGATGGTCAGGGCGCCGCCGGTATTCGACGCCGTGTTGTTCGCCAGCGACGCCGCCGCGATGGTGACGGGCCCGGTCATGCTCTGGATCGCGCCGCCGGAGACCGCCGAGTTGCCCGAGAACGACGTGCCGGTGATCGTCAACGAGCTGCCCGTCCCGGCCGAGTAGAGGCCGCCGCCCGAGCCGGCCGTGTTCCCGGTGATACTGCCGCCGGTGACCGTCGCGGTCGCGTAGCCCAGGTAGAGCCCGCCTCCCTCGCTGGCCGCGGTGTTCTGGGCAAGGGTGCTGCTGGTCAGGTTCAGCGAGCCGCCGGCGGGCAGGTCGATTCCGCCGCCGACTTCCCTGGCGCTGTTGCCAGTGATCGTCGCGCCCGAGACGTTCAGCCCGTTGCCGGCGACGACGCCCGCGCCGAAGCCCGCCGTGTTCCCCTGGATGGTGCCGCCGGTAATGGTGAGCGAGCTGCCCGCCACCTTGCTGGAGTACACGCCGCCGCCGCCCTCGGTGGCCGTGTTGCCGCTGAGGATGACGTTGTTGAGGGTCAGATTGCCCGCGCTCTCGACGCCGCCGCCGTTCATCGCCGAGCCGCCGCCGACCGTGATACCCTGGAGGATCGCGGTGCCACCGGGGACCGAGATGTCCTGGAACGAGCCGTTCCCCTGGATGTTCACGACCCCGCCGCCAGGCCCGAGGATCTCCACGCCCACCGGATCGTTCGGCAGGGTAAGCGTAGCGGCCAGGTCGATGGTCTGAGACGTGGCGAACGAGCCGGACGTGTCGAAGACGATCGTGTTCGGCGCGGGGGTATTCGGGGCGAGGTTCGCCGGGTTGGCATTCGTGCTGCCGCCCGCCCACTGGACGCCCGATCGCAGCGTGCCGGCCAGGATCGCGGAGTCCACCGGCGAGGTGACCAGGTACGACGAGCTGGCCTCGTACGCCCCGATGTCCACGGCGCTCCCGGCGTTGATCCCGAGCGCCCCGCGCAGCGCCCCGCGCTGGTCGGTCTTCAGGGGCCTGTTGGTGACGGGGTCGATCGCCAGCGCGGTGCTGCCGGCGTCGATGGCCGGGCTGCCGGCCAGTAGCGCGATGGTCTGGGTCGGTCCGCCGTTCGACTTGAGCGCATCGAGGAGCGGCTGGGACACGCTCGACAGGTTCGACCCGCCGACCGGCAGCGCGCCCGAGACCGAGCCGAAGAGGTTGTTCGAACTGGCCGGGGCGATGTTCCCCGCCAGGTCGGCCCCGAAGGTGCTCGAGTTTGCGTCGACGATCGTGTTGTACAGGGCGGCCGTCCCCGATTCGACGTCGAGGCCGGAGCCCGTGGACAGGCCGAGGATCTGGTTGTAGGCCACGGTGTCGTTGACGAGCTTCAGCGTCGCCGAGCTATCGATACCGCCGCCGTTGCCCACGCTGGTGTTGTCGGCCACCGTGGTGTTGGACATGACCACCGTGCCGCCCGCCACGTTCTCGATGCCGCCGCCCCTGACCGCCGCCGAGCCGAACGAGATCGTGCTCGTGCCCACCGTCAGCACGCCGCCCGTTGCGATGTTGCCGCCGTTGTCGGCGTGCCCATACTCGAGCGTCGACTGGGTGATCCCCGCCTGGCCCCCGACGTTGATGTCCAGGTTGCCGCCGGGTCCGGTCGCGGCCGTGTTCTGGCTGAGCGTCGAGTTGATGATCGTCAGCTTGCCCTGGTCCTCGATGCCGCCGCCCTGGCCCTGGGCGACGTTCATCGTCATGGTCGCGCTCGAAAGGGTGAGGATCCCCTGGTTCATCACGCCGCCGCCGGCCTTCGCGGCGGTGTTGGCCGTCACCGCCTCGTTGCTCAGCGTCACCGAGCCCGCGGTGATGAACATGCCGGCGCCGTCGACCGCGAGATTCGACTGGACCGGCGTGTTCGACAGCGTGACCCGGCCGCCGCTGTCGAACAGGCCGCCACCCCAGCCCATGGTGGACTTCGTGCCCGCGGGGGCGGCGTTGGCCCGGATCTCGCCGTACTTGATCGTCAGGGCGCCGTGCTGGTCGAAGATGCCGCCGCCGTCGCCGGCCACGACGCTGTTGCCGGTCACGGACAGGCCCGCGGTGCCCGCGGCGGTGCCCGACGCACTGATCCGCCCGCCGCTGCCCAGGTAGACGCCGCCGCCGTCGCGAATCGCGACGTTCTGCGCGACCTTGTCGGCGTTGGACATGGTGATGCGGCCGACGTCGTAGATGCCGCCGCCCTCGGACGCGGTGTTCGCGCCGATCGTGCTGGCGACCAGGGTGACCGTCCCGCCGTTGTTGATGCCGCCGCCGACCGCGACGGCCGAGTTGCCCGTGATTGTCAGGCCGTCGAGCGTGGCCTTGTACCCGATGTTCAGCGCCCCGCCGTTCGTACCGGCGGAGTTGCCGGTCAGCGTCACGAAATCCATGGTGAGCTGGCCGAAGGCGTCGACGCCGCCGCCAGCCTCTCCGGCCGTGTTGCCCGTCATCGTGCCCTGCTTGATCGTCAGCGTCCCGTTGCCCAGGATGGCCCCGCCGGTCTGGCGGGCGAAGTTGTTCTCGAAACTCGACGCGGTGATGGTCGCGGCCCCCGCGCCGAGGTAAAGGCCGCCGCCGGCCCTGGCCGAGTTGCCCTGGAGCGTGACACCGGTGATCGTGACCTTGCCGCCCTGAACGTCGATGCCGCCGCCGGATCCGACCGCCACCGACGGGCTGGAACCGGTCCCGTGCACCACATTGTTCGAGATCTCGCCGCCGCTGATCGTCAGCGAACCCTGGAGCGAATAGATGCCGCCGCCGCGAGTGGAGGCCGTGTTGCCGCTGAGCGTGAGATGCGAGGCCTGGATCGACCCCGACTGGCTGTAGATGGCTCCGCCCAGCTTCGCGGTGGCGCCGGAGATGGCCACCGAACCCAGCCCCAGATTGCCGTAGTTCGCGATGGCGCCGCCGGTCGAGCCCTTCCCGCCGAGCAGCTTGAGGCTATTGGCCGTGAATCCGTTCCCGGAGTGCGAAGCCTTGTCCGCGTTCAGCGCGCCCCCGTAGATATTGAGGGTACCCTTGTTGACCGCGGCGCCGCCGATCTCGGCGCGGTCGGTGCCCATCGTGAGGCCCGAGGCGGTCAGCGTGCCGCCATTGTTGAAGATGCCGGCGCCGTAGTCGGCCAGGTCGTTCGAGACGACCTGGTTGATCAGCTTCACGCTGCCCGAGTTGACGTAGATGCCGCCGCCATCGCCGTACCCGACGTGGATCTTGAAAATGCCCGAGGTGCTCGATGCGCTGTGGCCGTCGTGGCCCGCCTGCTTCCCGCCGGGCAGGCCGACACGGCGCTGGGACGTCGCCTGCCGCCCGTTTGTTGCGGGCTGGGAAGTGCCGCCGTAATGCAGCCCGGTGACCGGCACGAACTTCCGCTGCATCAACGCCCCGTGCCCGCTGAAGGGGGCGGACAGGCTGAAGCGATAGTTCCCTGCGAAGCCCTCGAATCCGCCCAGCGCGCGGTCGTTCTGAAGGGCGTTCGGCTCGCTCCCGCTGAGGGTGAGCGATCCGGAACCGACGTACATGCCGCCGCCCGCGGCATCGGCCCCGGCCGCGGGCTGGCCGCCCCGGCCGACGTAGACGCCGGTGCCCGTCGAGAATCCCGAGAACGACCCGACGACCAGCGGATGCGAGAATCCACCCAGGCCGCCGGAACCGCCGATACCGCCCCGCGCCAGGTCCTTGGTGAACGGCGTCGTGGTAAGCGAAACCTTGCCGCCGCCCACGAAGAGCCCACCGCCGAGGCCCATGCCCGCGTGGCCGCCGGCGCCGCCGCGGCCGAGGCCGGAGGGCGTACCGCCGAGGCCGCCCTGGCCGCCGTAGCCGCCGGAACCGCCGACCGCCACGTCCGACTGGAACACATTGCTCTTGCCGGTCACCGTCCCGCCGGCGATGTATGCCGCGCCGCCGCTGGCCGATCCTCCCGTCCCGCCGACGCCGCCCCGACCGCCGTCGGTCCCGCCGACGCCGCCCGTGCCGCCCCGGCCGCCGCGGGCGAGGTCGCCGATGAACGACACCGAGTTCAGCGTCAGCGTGCCGCCCGCCATGTACAGCGCGCCGCCGGCCGCCGGCGTCCCGGCGCCGCCCTTGTACCCCGCCTGCCTCCTCGGCGCATGGACCGGCGTGAGCCCCACCTGGCCCACCGCCCGATCGTTCACGAGCCCCACGTTCGACAGCATCACGTTCCCGCCGTCGATGAGGATCGCCCCGCCGACCCCGGCGTTCTTGCCGGCGATGCCGCCGTTGCTCGCCAGCCCGTCCTCGATCGTGAGGCCCTCGATATTCACGCTGACAGGGCCGTTCGGCGTGCCGAGCACCGAGAGGATGCTGGAGGTCCATCCCTGCGGGATGATCGGCACGATGTACGTCTGGTTCTCGCCGGCTCCCTTGATCGTGATGGTCTTGGCCGAACTCGTTCCCGTGTTCTCGATCAGCAGCGACGCCGCCGACGTATTCGAGAGCTGGTAGGTGCCAGGCTCGAGCACGATGGTGATGTCGGTGGCCGCCGAGGACGCCGCGGCCTGGAGCGCGGCCTTCAGGCTCGCGAAGCTCGGGGCCGGATAGAGGGTGAGCGAGGGCGTCGAACCCGCCGTGACGCCCGAGGTGGTCCCCTGCTGCGAGAAGCCGTTGCCGGTGATCGTCACGGTGTACGTCGAGGACTTGCCCGAGCCCAGGGTCAGCCCGTCAATCACGGCGACGCCGTTGACGACATTCGCGGTGGCCACGACGCTCCCGGTCAGCGACGACGTGACGACCGCCTGGCCCTGGAACGAGATATCCGTATTGCCGTAGGCGTCCTGGACGGCCGCGGCGAACCCGAACGTTGAGCCCGGCTCGACGGACTGCGGCGGCTGGACGGTGACGTTGACGACGTTAGTCGTGACGGCCGCCTGGCCCGACAGGCCGTAGGCGGCGAGGTCCGGGACGAGCAGGTTGGCCTTCGGCGAGCCGAGGCCCGAGGCCAGGTCGTAGCCGGGCTTGGCCACGGGGCCCTCGTTGCCCCCACCGACGATGTCGTTGAAATCGGAGTACGGCACCGAGTACAACGCCTGGAGCGACTGCTGCGGCCCGGCCGCGGTCCCGTCCAGGGTGTCCGCGCCGAGCGACGCGCGACCCTGATTGGCGATGGCGATCATCGCAGCCCACATCGGGGTCGCCAGGCTCGTGCCGCCGATCTGATTCCACGGGTTGTTGAAGCCGAAGTCGTACGAGTCGTAGACCGCCACGCCGCCGAAATTCGGATCGGCGTCGGCCGAGACGTCGGGCGCCGTCCGCATGCCCGTGTTCTGCACGGCCTTCTGATACGACGGCTCCTTGATGTACTGGCTGACGCCGCCGCCCCCCTGATTCCACGACGTTTCGAGCGTCGGGAAGCCCGTCTGCTGGTCCAGCGACGTCCCGCCGACCGAGACCACGTTCGGCAGGAAGGCCGGCTGGCCCGAGAACGGGTCGATGCCGCCGGTGCCGAACGAGCCGGTGTCGCTCGTCGCGGCGACGAACGTCACGCCTTGATGGCCGGCGGGCGTGACAAAGTCGTTGTTGTAGGTCTGGCTCGTCGGCAGCTCCGGATAGCCGAAGCTCATGGAGACCACGCTCACGCCGGGCAGCGAGGCCGCCTCCTTCACGGCGGGAATCATGTCGATCTGGAAGATCTGCGTCGTCGCCTCGATCAGGTCGATGTTCGCCTGCGGCGCGATCACGTGCGCCCACTCGACGTCCAGCGACTCCTCGACCGACCAGCCGCCGACGGCAGACTTCGGCGGCAGCGATGTGGTACTGCCCGACTCGCTGTACTTCGTGAAGCTCGGCGGATCGGGCAGGCCGAAGTACTTGTCGAACATCGCCAGGTCGCTGGTGGAGAAGCCCGCGGCGCCGGTGTCGATGAGATTGGGGTCGTCGTAGGCGTCGACGATCGCGATGGTCTGGCCCGCGCCATCCCCCTGGATCTTCCCCTTCAACGCGTTGAAGAAGATGCTGTTCGTCCCGTAGAACGACTGGATCTCCGACGGCGTCAGGCTGCTGGCGTACGGGCCCGGGATCCCGTCAACGGTCGCCATGTGCGCCAGCGAGGCCGTTCCTCCGACTGGATTAAAGATGAGGAACTGCGGGTTCGCCGAAAGCTGCTGCGAGAGGACCAATCGGGCCTCGAGGCCTTCGAGCCGAGGGCGGACGGGACGCTTGGACGACAGCCGGGTGGCGCGCAGGGACCGCGGGCGGGACGACATGGGGGATCCTCCGTCGGAGTATGAATCGAAAAACGGAATCCGGATCGGGCCCGGAACCGGTTTGTTGGCGATTCGTCGAAGATCGGCTCACTGCACCGAAGCCGGCCGGGCGGCGCGGTCACCGCGCACCCCGGACGGCGAGACAGCTCGGATCGGCCCGCCGGGACCCAGGGCACCCGGCTGCGGCCGACTCATGTCGTATGGGCTCGGCGAAGCGAGCTTCGCCGGGTCAGACTGGTAAGGCCCCGGCCGGGATCGGCCCCCCCGGGGCGAGAAACGCACCGATGCGATTCCGCTATGTCCGAAGAACCGTCAACCGCGAAGTCGACGCCCCACTAGATGACGGGTCCCCGCAGCCGGGGTACGTCGCCGCACCCGGCCAACTTCGTGTCGCGAGAGCCCGAGGAAGTTCCGCCATCCATCGGTCGGAGTGACGCCCCAAATGGATCGATGACGACGATGCTGGAACACGAGAACGACCCCTCGCCATCCAGGAATCTGCGAAGGATGTACAGAGATTTCAGCTTGCACGGCGTGGGGGCCAAAGGCAACCGAATTCCGTCGATAATTGATAAGAAATAACGACACCCCCTGTCTAGCCTTCCCTGTCGATTTAGCTGATTTTTTTGTCATATCCAGAAGTCTTAATACAAATCCAACCACCCGCGGCGACGGCACGACGGCGACATCCGTTGCGACCGCGAAGATCCGCCCAACCCACACTCCCGGGGCGCAGCGACGATCGATCGCGCGGCTCGCCCGGGCCCATGATAGACAGGCGCCGCCAGCGTCCATTCGCCGCGCGTCTCGAGGCGAACGGCCTCGCGGCCCGTTCGTCCCGTCGCCGACGATCGAGACTCCTCCCCGCAACCTCCTCGCGCGGAGGAACTCCCACGCTGGCGACATCGCCATCCCAGACGGCGACCGCCACGAGCCCGATCGCGGACCCTCCTCCAGCCTCCCCGTTACATTCATCTTTGAATCACGGCAATCAAAATACCATTGATACAATTACCGAGCAAGTGGGTAGCCCCGAAAAATCCAGATCCGTGACTCGGGACGTTCCGAGGGATGCGAGCTCGGGTCCTCGGGCAGCGCGGAGCGGCGGCGCACACCGATCCGGAAATGGGGAGCTGGAGGCCGAGGGTCCCGGGGAGGGAAGGGGAGGTGCAGGTGCCGCAGCGATCGAGGGGCCAAGGGGAGGGGAGAATGGATCGGGCCCCGCCCGCGACCCGGGGATGCCGGGAAGGTCGCGAGAGGGGCCCGGGGACGATCGAACGACCGAACTACCTGGCGAACGGGTCTTTCCAGAGAAGCTCGCGGGCGCGCAGCCAGTTGGCGATCTGCTCGGGGGTGGTGTTGGGGCGGGTGAAGTAGTCGAGTGCCGCGCGGTCGTTGTGCCGGGCCTCCTCGATGCGGCCGAGGTTCGTATTCGCGCCCCAGCGGAACCAGGCGTAGTGGAAGCTGGGATTCCGATCGTCCTGCGAGGGCTCGGGCACCGCGTCGAGCACCTGGCGGAACATCAGGGCCGCCAGGTCGGGGTTGTTCCGCTCCAGGTTGGCCAGTGCCAGGAAGTAGGCCGCATAGACATCGATGCCCTGCTGGACGTTCCTGGGGATGGTCTGCTTCTTGTCGGTGACCATGGGCTTGTTCTCGACGAAGCGCATCCGGGTGTATTCCTCGATGGCGTCGCCGAGATCGCCGCGGAGCTGCTTGACCCGGGCGTAGACGAGGGGAAACTCGCGCTGGAACCAGAAGAGCGACGCCTGGATCGAGGGGACGTAATCGGGATCCACGCCCATGACATGGGCCCGGGCGTCGACCTGCAGGGGAACCTCCCACAGCCCGACGGACCCGGCATGGGAGCCGAGGGCATGGAGGAAGCCGTCGCGCTCGCGGGCAGGGTCGCAGTAGAGGATCGCGCGGTTCTTGCCCGAGAGCTCGCGCTGAAGGAGTTTCATCTTGGGCGCGAAGTATCCCGGGCTCGAGTCGATCAGGATGCCGACTTTCGTCGGGCTGGCGAGCAGCGATGCCCGAGAGGTCGGGTAGGGGGCCAGGCCGGGGAGGTTCATGCGTTCCAGGATGGCGGGATCGTCGAGCGCCTGGGCCAGCGTGGCGACGCCCTGCCCGCCGGGGCCGGGGACCTCGAGCCCCAGCCGGGTGTCGAAGAGGTAGATCTGGTCGCCGATCAGCGCCCCGCAGGTCCAGACGTACCTCTGGCGGGGACTCCTGCGGGGGGCGCCGGGCTGCTGGGAGAACGGGGTCTCGACCGCGCCCCCCCGGTTGTACGCGATCAGTCCCACGTCGATCCCGAGCTGCCGGCACAGCGACATGAAGACCCAGGACCGCTCGGCGACGAAGCCGCCCTCGAGCTCGCTGGCCATCCCGCGCAGCAGCACGTCATACGGTCGGGCGATCGCCGGTCCCAGCCGCCCGCCGGCGAACGCCCGGATCGGGACGAGCTGCACCTGGCTGGTGAGCCAGGCGAAGACCCGCCGCACCCGGGTCAGGTCGTCGCCCGTCCCCGCGACGCGGTTGGCCACGCTGTAATACATCATGCAGTCTTCGATATGACGCGTGTCGCGCTGCTCCCAGTCCTGGCCCTGGAGCTTCTGGATCGCCTGCGGATTGATCTGCGGCGCGAGGAATTCCACGGCGGTGGAGTCGAGCTGGTATTCGCGTGGGTCGGTGCCCTCGAAGTACTGTCGGAGCTTCCGCACCGCCTGGGCAAAGTTGTCCCCGCCCGGCTGCTCGGCGGCCCGCTGGATAAGGGTGATCGAGCTCTCCAGGATGGCCTTCCTCTGCTCGGACGACCGGGGGCCGGAAGCCCGGGATCCGGCCTCGCCGGCGGAGGATCGGCTCTGGGGGATCGCACCGAGCGTCACCCGTCCCGTCGGGTTAATCGTCTCGGTGGGGGGCGAGTAATCGCAGCCCACATTGAACAAGAAAATGAGTGCCAGGGCCGCCGGGACCAGCCCGCGCGGGGATCGAAGACGACCGTTCAAGCCGGGAGACTCCTGTGCTGACGAATCTCGATGTCGATCGATGAGGAATGCGGCCGGCCCCGTCGAGGTGCGAGGTGCGTGCGGCCCATGATGCCATTTTGCGGGATCCGACGGCGCACGACGAGCCCTACCCGGCTCGCGCGGCCCTCGTTCGCTAGTGTCCTGAGTTGGAAATTCGCTCACAAACCCGCTTGACGCGATCCAGGATCAGGTCGGCATCGGCGGTCCACACGAAGGGCCGAGGATTCTCGTTATGGGCCGCCAGATACTCCATGATCGCCGCCTCCAGCGC
>DAIDHB010000551.1 GCA_027452145.1 Planctomycetales bacterium | reverse complement strand
CAATAGCTGGGATCGGGCCTACAACAGCCCCGGCCTGATCGAGTGGATGCTCGCCCAGAGGAAGTTGTGAGAGTCTGTCCCCGGACGGCGATCGGATCGCGTAGGGTGGGTGAAACCCACCGATTCCAAGCCGTGGCCGATGGTGGGTTTCACCCACGCCTCAAGACGGTCCCGGAACATTCCGGGGGTGACCTTGCGGCCCGCGAGCCCGGGGCCCGGTCCGGGGATGATCCACGGAACCAAGGAGAATTGTCGATGTACCGAGGCGACGGACGGCATTGGCGGCGGACCGGTGGGATGCTCGTCGCGCTGGCGGCGGTGGTCGCGGCGCCCGGCGCCGGCGGCGCGGCTCGCGGGCAGGAGGGCGCCGGCGCGGCCGCCCGGTCCCAGTCCGCCGAGATCCGTGACCGCGCGGGGCTGTTCGGGGCCGACGCGATCGCCTCGGCCCAGGGCGAGCTGACCCGCGTGGCGCGCGAGACGGGGGCATCGATCATCGTCGAGACGGTCGACTCGCTCGGCGGCGAATCCTCCAGGCAGGTGGCGATCGAGCACGCGCGGCAGTCGGGGATCCGCGGGGTGTTCGTGCTGATCGCGCGCAAGGAGCACAAGCTCGAGGTGCTGGGCTCCGGCCGCTACCGGGACCTTCTGACGCAGGATCACCTCCGCGCGATCGATGGTGCGTTCCTCGAAGGTTTCCGCCGGCAGGACTTCAATGATGGACTGAAGCGCGGGGTGGCCGAGCTGGCCCGCGTGATGGTCGCGGCCCGTCGGCCGGCGTCCGACTCGCCCCGGGCCCCTGCCCCGGGCGGTACGTCGAATGCGACGGGCGCGGCCGCCTCGGCGTTCGGGGCGACGGCCGGCGGCGACTCGCCGCTGGTCGCGCGGAACCAGGTCCGGCTGACCCTCGCCGGCGCCCGCACGATCATCGCGGCGGCCGAGGTCAAGGCGCGCGAGCTGGGGGTCAGGTCGAACATCGCCGTGGTGGACGACGGCGGCCACCTGATCGCGTTCGAACGGATGGAAGGCGCGCGGCCGGCGAGCGTGTACACCGCCATGACAAAAGCGACGACGGCCGCGACGTTCCGCCAGTCGACCGGCCCGCTGCCGGCCGGCACGCAGCAGCCCGATCCCTTGTTGAATCTCAGCCTCCAGAACGCCGCGGCGGCCAGCGGCGGCAAGCTCACCACGCTCCACGGCGGTGAGCCGGTGAAGGTGGACGGCCAGGTGATCGGCGGCGTCGGCGTGGGCGGCGGCACCGGCGAGCAGGACGCCCAGGTCGCCCGCGCCGGAATCCAGGCGCTGCTCGACCAGGTCGACAGGAAGCCCTGAAAGGAGGTCGGGCAGTCCTGCCCGACTTCCTCACGGAATCCTTGGCCCCCTCAGGGATGGACCTCCCGGGCCAACCAGCGATCGGCGTCGTCCCGGTGGTAGAGCCACCGATTCTGCGGGTTGCCGTCGAGCTCGAGGTGGTCGACTTCAACCGGGTCCAGGACGATCAGGCCGAAGGTCTCGAGCGGCGCCTCGGGATCGGTGGGTGTCTCGACGAACGGAACGGAGGGATTGCGCGGCTCTCCGGGAGTCGGCCAGGTGAAGCTGTGCCGCGTCGCCTCGGCCAGCTCGCGCCAGATGTCCCGGCGAGCGCGACGAGCGTCCTCCTCGCCGCTGGCTTCGCCGACGACGACGGCGCGTCCGCTCAGGCGGAACTGCTCGCGGGTCATGGGGAAGTACCAGCAGGCCGCCGCCCACGGAGACGCCTGGATCTCCTGCGCCTTGGCGGAGCGGAGGTCGGTCACGGCGGTGATCCGATCCGAGTCGCCCAGAAACCCGCGGAAGACGACCGTGCGGTTCGCCGGCCGCCCGTCGCGGCGAACGGTCGCCAGTTGGAGGTAGCGCGACTGGGCCACGTGGCGGTTGCGGTAGAGGGCCAGGACCAGCGAGGCTCGCCAGGAGGGCTCGGCGGTGGCGGTCACGGGCGGGGGTTCCCTGTCGGTTGTTCGGGAGGCCGGGCATCGTCCGGCTACGATCGCTCCATTCTCAACGGCCCCGGGCAGGCGGGAAAGTCCCTACCGCGGTCGGGACCGCGCATCGCCGCACGCGCGGACGCGGGTGGGGCCGCCCGCGCGACGGCCTGTCGACTATCCTTGATGCTCGGACGATCGATAATATAGGTTGGCGTGTACGCCATGCTGAGCATCTGGTTATCGCGGGCCATCTCGAGCGTCAGGCCAGATCGCGGGGGCATCCTCGATCGAGATGCCAGTCCCGAAGCGACCGCCGGTGACGGCGTTTGATGGTGGCGTAGTCGAATAGAGGCGGCCTTCAATGCGTCCGGCCAGGGGGCGAGAAGGCGGTCGTCGGCGGAGTATCGGCGAGCCGGAGGGTCGGTCGTGCCCCGGCGGGAATCGGCGGAGTCCACTCGATGTCGGAGATCTTCACGCGGCTGTTCGACGCGTCCGACTTCACGCCGCGGTGGGACTGCGGCAACTGGTCCGATGCCCTGGGCTGGCTGCACATCGCCTCGGACCTCGGGGTCTGGTCGGCGTACGTCGCGATCCCGTGCGTGCTCGGATCTTTCGTGTTAAAGAAGAAGGATGTGCCGTTTCCGCTCATTTTCTGGCTCTTTGGCGCATTTATCCTGGCGTGCGGCTCGACGCACCTGATGGAGGCGATCATCTTCTGGTGGCCGGCCTACCGGCTGGACGGGGTCCTGAGGCTGTTCACGGCGGTGGTGTCTTGGGGCACGGTGCTCGCGCTGGTGCCGGTGACGCCAAAGGCGCTGGCGATGAGCGGCCCCGAGGAGCTGGAGCGCCGGGTGGCGGAGCGGACGGCCGAGCTGGCGCGGGTCTCCGAGTCGCTGGGCGCCGAGATCCTCGAGCGGCGCCGGGTCGAGGAGACGCTGCGGGAGCAGCGGGAGTGGTTCCGGGTGACGCTCTCGAGCATCGGGGATGCGGTGATCGTCGCCGGGCTGCGGGGCGAGGTGAGCTTCATGAATCCGGCCGCCGAGTCCCTGACCGGGTGGAGCCGGCACGAGGCCGAGGGCCGCCGGCTGGAGGAGGTCCTGGCGGTTCGCGACGACGGATCTGAGCCGAGGGGCGCCGGCGCGCTCTCGGTATCGGGGCTGCTGCGCCAGGGGCCGGATGCGGGCTACGCCGCCCGGGGCGTGCTCACGGCCAGGGATGGTCGCGAGATCCCCATCGAGGAGATCGGCACCCCGATCCGCGGCGACGGCGACTCGCTGCTGGGGGTTGTCCTGGTCATGCGCGACGTGAGCGAACGGCGCCGCGCCGAGCGGGTGCTGCGCGAGAGCGAGGAGCAGTTCCGCAGCCTGGCCGACTCGATCCCGCAACTGGCCTGGATGACCGAGCCGGACGGGACGATCACCTGGTACAACCGCCGCTGGTACGAGTTCACCGGCAAGCAGCCGGAAGACGTGCTGGGCTGGGGCTGGCAGTCGGTACACGACCCGAAGGAGCTGCCGCGCGTGGTCGCGAAGTTCCGCGAGGCGATCGAGAGCGGCGAGCCGTGGGAGGACACGTTCCCCCTCCGCCGGCACGACGGGGCGATGCGCTGGCACCTCTCGCGGGCGCTGCCGATCCGCGATGAGGGCGGGCATGTGGTCCGCTGGCTCGGCACCAACACCGACATCACCGACCGCATGGAGATGGAGGAAGCCCTCAAGGAGGCGAACCGCCACAAGGACGAATTCCTCGCCACGCTGGCGCACGAGCTGCGTAACCCCCTGGCCCCAATCCGCAACGCGCTGGAGATCCTCCAGAACCCAGCCGCGACCCCGGTCGACTCGGCCGCCGCCATCGAGATGGCCGCGCGCCAGCTCCGCCACATGTCCCGGATGCTGGACGACCTGCTTGACGTCGCCCGGATCAGCCGCGGCCGCCTCGAGCTGCGGGTCGAGCCTGTCGACCTCATCGCTCTGGTCAACCGCGCCGTCAACGCTGTCGACCCCCTCCTGCACGAGTGCGGGCACGGCCTGACCGTCGCCCTGCCCGCCGGACCGCTGGTCATCGACGGCGACCCGACCCGGCTCGAACAGGTGGTCGTCAACCTCCTCAATAATGCAGCCAAGTA